>NZ_CAJNBO010000006.1:0-360332 GCF_905221015.1 Paraburkholderia nemoris
CTCTGTTTGACATCGATCGCATTCCTTCGTCGACTGGACATGCAACGAAGTTAACAGAATGGACTCCTTGTTAACAGAGGGGAACCACCAAAAATTGTGGGTAATCGCAAGTCGATGCCCAGATCGATGACAGTTGGCACCGAACATGATTATTTCTGCCCTTTCTCCAACGATGAGTACATGCATGGATTCCATTCAATCTGCATCGTCGAGTCGAGCGCACGGCGCTATGTTCTTTGCTGTCTTTGGCGCGGCATGGCTAACTTGGTGGTGTCTGGAGACTCACGGCGCAGCGGTCGGGATACTGGCGATGATCGCTGCTGGCGGTCTGGGGATTTTTTTATGGTCCCTCAAGATCGTGCTTCGACAGCGTAGCATTTCAAATGGGATCACTGGTAGCGCGGTGCGGGCATCATTCTATCGCTTAGCGCAATCGGCGCCTTAGTGTCGAGCGTTCGTGCCGCGCCGCGTGGCTGAAAATGCACGACATCTAGCTCTCAATACAGATTGCCCTCGTGACCGGAGGTGCGGCGATAGGTAGAAAATGTATAACGTGGAGGGCCGCTGACGTCGACCTTTTCTGTGCAATGAAAGTCGGCAGGCAGATCTGGAAACCTGGTGTCGCCCGCCGGCTCCAAATCGATTTCTGTGAGGTAGACCGTATCCGCGTAAGGCAAAAACAGACGGTAAATCTGTTCGCCGCCCGCGATAAAAATCTCTTCACGCGGATCGTTCGCGATGATTTCGATCGCTTCTTGCAGCGTACTGCAAGTCGACGCTCGTTCGGCGGCGACAGCATGCTTGCCAATCACAAGCACATCGCGATTTGGCAGTGGTCTACCTATTGACTCGTATGTGCGTCGTCCCATCACGACCAGGTGCCCCTCGGTCAATTGACGAAACCGCTGCTGCTCTCCGGGCACTCTCCATGGAATGTCGTTAGCCGCACCGATCACCCGATTCGCGGCCATGGCCGCCACCATTGAAATTCGCTTTCCGCTCAACATTTGCCGTCTCGCTTTTCCGTTTACGGTCGTATAACGTCAGTATACAAATCACTGACAGGCTGTGATTTTCACTCACTTGCGGAACGCACAATCTCTCAAGATATTTTGCCGGGTGTCGTAAAGGATGATTAGGCGCGCTTGCGTTTTGAGCGCGACTGCGTGTGAATTCTAATCTGCACATACCCCTAATCAATAATTATGAAATTTAGCCAAACACTTATGCTGGGTGCATGCGCGCTCGCCATCACGGGTTGCGCGGCAACCTATCAGGAACCATCTCAAGCAGACGCTGCTACTATAGTTTTTCGCAAAGCAGGCGATTTCACAGCACAAGCATTTATTTATGGAGGCGCGGCTGAATGTACCGAGCGGCATCATCTTCCCGTAATGGATGCTGAGAAGGAGATCGCGCGCAAAGTTACACCAAACGCGCCATTGTCTTTCTCCATGGTCTACACAAAGAATATGCTGGTGATCGAGAAATTCTGCGTCGACACCCTTACGTTCACACCGGAAGCCACCCACCGCTATGTCGCTCTTCTCGCGGTGACCGACGGTCGCTGTCATATCGATCTGAACGACACGGGTACTCCGGCGGCGCCACTCGCTTCCCCGGCGCCGGTTCCCAGTACGGAACACACTTGGAAGCGCGCGATGAGTGAGCAAGGCCCTTTCTGTGGGTCATAGCCGTACTTTTTGTGGTCAACGAAGCAGCGCTTTCCGTATCGGTTGCTGATCGCTGTCGTCGGCGGACGTTGGGATTGACTAACGCCATGAATTTGCGCCTTTCGTGACGACATAGGAACCAACGAGATGAGCTATGACTTGATGGTATTCGCCCCTGAGGTTGCGCCCAAAGGGGAAGCTGCCTTTCTTGAATGGTACTGGGTACAGACCCGTTAGGGCGAAGGGCATCCCGCGATTGGCAATCTGCGGCGTTATCAGCAGCCTTCGCTGACACGGCGCGGGAGCTATTCTTCCAAGGCACGGGAGACGATCGGTTTCACGTTCCAGGGGCGACCCTATGAATTTCAACGATACCGGTTCCGTAGTGATCGCGAGTTTGAGAGCTTCTGTCGGCTCATCACCGAGTGCGTGCGATCGGTCACCCGTGCCGAGTGATATGACAAGAGTCAGCCGCAAATGAATGCGAGGTGCCTGTGCGAAACTCGGCCGCAACCGGTCGTCGACACCGCTGCTCAGATCACTCACAATCTCATACGTGCAACTGAGCCCACCGGCGCAATTCCGCATCTGAAAGAGCCTTAAATGACGGGAATATTCATCAGAACCGCAAATATCGACGATGCTCAAATGATCGCCGATTTTCATGTGAAGGTCTGGAGGCATACCTACCAGGAGCTTGCGCCAGCCGAAGCATATGCCGTCCTCAACGAGCAACATCGCGGCAAGATGTGGAAGCAAAAACTGTCCGCGAATGACAGCAGCCAGGTCGTGCTCATTGCTGAGATTGACTGTAGAACTGTTGGAATCGGAGCCGCAGGGGCGCCTTCGGAATCGATATTCGGCGGCCGCGGCGAGATCAAATTCCTTTATGTCGATCCTGACTTCAAGCGCCGCGGTATCGGTCGCGAGTTGCTTGCAGAACTCGCGACTCATTTGAGAGAAATGCACTATCAGGGAGCCGCTTTAAGCGTCGTCAAGGGAAACGATCCCGCGATCGCCTTTTACGATGCGCTAAATGGCCGGCTAGCGGGTGAGTACATCGATCCGGGTCCGATCTGGCAGTCGCAGAACATCGTCTTTGTCTGGGACGACGTTGCGAGTCTGATTGGTTGAGAGACGTCGTCAGAGTTCTCAAATGATAAGAAATCGACGGACTAACTTTCAATCAGAACTCCGATACGCCCACGCTTGTTGCTTCGAATCCACCTGCCGCCAGCCTCACCCCACCCCCAGCCGCAATTTCCGGTAAGTCCCGCAACTTTCGCGATGCGACCGAACAGACGGACACACTGCGCCGGATTTCTCTAGAGTTGAATGTCGGCAGTCAATCCTGACTGACGATGCCGCGCTGACTTTCCAGCGTGCATTCAACCTAAGGGAACCCAAATGAGAACGTCTCCTCAACAGGAAATTACAATCGATTTCGATGAGCAGGCCAACTCCAGTCTGCACCCCAATAGTGCGCCTTTGACGCTCAAACACACCATTCACCCAGAAGAGATCCGGGACAACCTGTCGGCGGGCCAAGGTGGCATTGGGTTTCTGTTTCACGCTACGGACTGGGATACGCTTTCATTTTCATTTCATAATGTGAAACGCAGAAATGCGTCATTCGAAGAAGAGCTTTGGAAAGCAAAGCCTTTTATCGCATCGCCTATCTATTCGGGATCTCAGGTCATAGGGGCCAATATTGCGTGTCCGGTTCCCCTCGAGTTATGGCTGGGGAGCCCACGCGGTATCAAACGATTTCGGGAGACGCAATTTTTTCCGGCTCTTGAACTGGCAAGGCGGGCGGGATTGAGCATGGTGGCGATGGGTGCTTCCACGCCCTATGCCTGCAACTATGGCGCACTTCCCCGGCATACGAAGCCGCCCCACATCACCACGGGTCATGCCGCCACGGCCTCGATGCTGAAAGACTGGGCCATCCACTGCTGCAACGAACTTGATCTCGAATTCGGCAAGACGAAGCTCGCGCTATTCGGCGCCGCCGGGCGGCTCGGCGTCACGGCGGCTAAATACCTGCTTTACAAAGATGCACCGAAAGAGCTTGTTCTGATCGATTTGCCGGACAAGGTGAACCTGCTCAAGGAGCAAGCAAAAGAACTGCTGGCAACCGACCTGCTGGGACGAACCCGTGTGTCGATACACACATTCAGTCCGGACACGCCGCTGCCGCAGTTCGATGGCGCAATCCTGGTCAGCAGTACCAGCGTTCCCTACCTCACGGCTTCCGACCTCAAACGGGCGCAGTTCTGGATCGACGATTCTCATCCCCGGGCAGCGAGCATCGAGGCCGAACTCGCGTCGCGGGCCCACACGCTATATATTGAGTGCTTCGCCCGTGGCCCTGCCGGACTCAACACCGTGTTTCCGTTCAGACTGCCGACCACCCGCGATTGCTACACCTGTTTCGCCGAAGGCTATGCAGCCTGGCAGGAAGGCATTGCTTCCGATTTCATCATCGGCAGCCCGCCTGTGTGGTCCGTTTCATATACTCACGGTCTTCTGAAGAAGTACGGGTTTTCGGTCGGACCTTTTCACGGCAAAGACGGTTCGACGATCGCCCGGAGTACCCAGCATCGTGGCAAACATGAGCTTATAGGGTCGTGAACGTCATTGGAGGCCAGATGGTGATGCCGCGCGAGAGCATGCGGGATTTGCTGGAACGAAGCCGGCTTGCAATTCGATGGGGAGGCATATTGGGCCTCCTGTGCCACCCCATTTACTACGTCGTCTGGACCTATGTCCTGCCGCAGCCGTACGACAACCTCTTCCTCCGGTTGAGTGCGGCTGTCATCTGCATTCCCTTGATCTTTCAGGCGCGTTGGCCGAGGCGATTTAACAATTACCTGCTGATCTATTGGCATTGCTGCCTGATCTACGTATTGCCGTTTGTTTGTACTTTCCTCGCGATCAGAAATTCATTCTCCACTATGTGGATGATGACCGAGGTCATGATGCTTTTCATCATGGCGCTGTGTATCGACAACCCGCTTTTGCTGATGGGCTGCATAGGCATAGGCATTCTTTCCGGCACGCTGGCTGCGGTGGCCAGCTCACCGGCTCCGATCGTTCTAAGCGCGGCCAACCAGTCGGATCTCGCCGTGCTGCCCGTCGTCGTCTTGTGCAGCATGGCCTTCAGCTATGCGATCAGCAAAGGACGCATCTTTGTCGAGAGAAACCGGGCATTGCAGGCCCTCGCGGGCTCGATCGCCCATGAAATGCGTAATCCCCTCAGTCAGCTCAAGCACGTTCTGGATCGCGTGGAAGATGTGCTGCCTGCGAGGACCGGATCCAGCCCGTCGCCAGCGTTGTCGCAGGACGGCGCGGCGTTGCTCTATCGTCATCTCGCCCACGGACAACTGTCGATTGAGCGAGGCCTGCGTATCATTGCGATGACACTGGACGAAGTCAGCGCAAAACCCATCCGCTCCGACTATCTGACCTATCTGAGTGCGGCGAGTACCACACGCAAAGCGCTGGACGAATACGGTTTCAGCGATCAGAAGGAGCGCAGCAAAGTCAGACTCATGGTGCTGGAGGATTTCACCTTCAAGGTCGACGAAACCGTCTATCTGTTCACCCTGTTCAATCTGATAAAAAACGCGCTCCATCACATTGCCGCGCATCCTTTAGCGACGCTCACACTCACGGTCGAGCGGCAAACGGTGATCGTTCATGACACAGGCCCAGGTATTGCGCCTGACATCCTGCCGCATCTGTTCGAGCCTTTCCGCACGGCGGGAAATTCGGGGGGGACGGGGCTCGGGCTTGCCTACTGCCAGCGCGCGATGCACGCTTTCGGCGGCACCATCGGCTGCCGGTCGGAAGTGGGAAAATTTACACAGTTCACGCTGCAGTTTCCCGCCGTCTCTGAAAGCGAAGTTGCGATCCATGAGCAGAAGATTTTGGACCACGCCACGCCATTTTTCAGGGGGAAACGCGTTCTTGTCGTAGACGACGATGCCGGTCAGCGGGCGAGGACCCGTCGCGCGTTGTCGAAGGTGGACGCGGACGTGAGCGAAGCCGCAGACGGCGAGACGGCGCTGAGCATGCTTCGACAGGCCCCGCCGTGGGATCTTGTACTGATGGACATCAACATGCCGGGTCTGGACGGCTACACGACCACCGAGAAAATCCGCGCTGGCCGTCAAGATCCTAACTGGAATGTCCTGATCGTCGCTTACACGGCAGAGCCAAGCAACGTGGCGCGCGTCCTCGCACGGCAAGCCGGCATGGACGGACTCGTCAGCAAATCCTGCGGCGTAGTGGAATTGGTTGGCACCCTGCAGACGCTCTTCGAAAATGGCAAACAGCATCATTCGAAACAGAGTTTCGATGGGTTCGCCGGCAAAACGATCCTGGTGGCGGACGACGACACCTACAGCGGGCTGGTCGCCAAAAGTTATCTGGAGCGATGCGGCGCGAACGTTGTCGAGGCCGAACATGGGCTGGCTGTGCTGGCCAGGCTGCAGGAAGACAACGCTATCGATGCCATCGTGATGGACCTGAATATGCCAGGAATGGGTGGCGTGGAAACCACCGCATTGATTCGCGCCCGTACCGACTCGTATGCCCAGGTACCGATCATTGCCTTGACCAGCCAATCCGATATGGAAGCCGTACAGGCATGTCTCGCTGCAGGGATGAACGAGGTCATGATAAAACCCGTGCAGGTCGGTTCCCTGTATGCCTCCCTGGCAAGACAGTTTGCCCAGCAGCGTACCTTGCATGCGCCGGCTAAGGCAGATCTATCTCAAGCAGCGGCTAGCCCAACCGGCAAGCCCGAGACCGTCGCGGAAGGCGATCTGCTTGACAAGAAACACCTCGAAGAGCTTATGGCGCTTGATTTGCTGGATCAGTCGTTCCTCAACGGCATCGAGCAGATTCGCGTGCTGATGGCGCAACTTACTACCAGTGTGACGGCTCGTGACCTTCAATCGGCGCACGGAGCATTGCACCTCCTTCTTGGCGTCAGCGGCAATATCGGAGCAAAGGCGCTGCACCAATTCACGAGACAGATTTATCCGCGAGTGGTGGAAGGCCAATGGCCTTCGGAGGCTGACTGGCTTGCGCGGATTTGCGTCTTGGGTGAGCGTTCAGCTAACGCGCTGGAGACGTATTTCGATTCGGCCAAAACACGTCGCGATCATCGGGACGTGCTGAGCGATGGGTAGCCGTCTAACGGCTACGCGGTGTCACTGACCGGCATTCGACTTCTCAATCCGGGAAACCCCATCGTCACGGTAGTGCCCGCACCCAAGGTGGATTCGATCCGGAGGGATCCACCAAAAGATTGCATGATGCGGTTGCAAAAGATCAGGCCCATGCCGTGCCCGCCGGACCCTGCGTAAGTCGTGACGGGGTCCAGCAACAGGCGCGCTTTTGTCTCCGGTGCAATCCCCGGACCGTTATCGCGGATACGGATCTCAGGTTCCGGAGCGTCCACGACTTCGAGGCGCAACGAAGGCGAGGGCGTACCGTCGAGCGCACGCAATGCGTTGGACAACAGCGAAGAGAGTACGAGCGCCACGCAATTAGGCATGGCGTGCACGACAAAATCCCCTTGCATGTCGATCTGTATCCAGTCGCGCTGCGACGCGGCGAACGGATAGGTATCGAGCAAGGTAGCGATCAATCGCGTCGCTCGGATCTCCTGGGATCCAGTGCCCGATGCGGACTGTTGGCCTCCGTTTTTGTGCACCGCCGCCCAGAAAGACGAGATCAGCGTCAGGCAATACTGCGCATTGTTAAGCATTGACGTTGCTGCCTGGCCGATCGCCATTTGACGCTCTGGATCGTATTGCTCAGCAACGTCGCTCTCGACGGTGCGCGCAAAAAGCGAGATCGTTGCCAATGGCGTATTCAGTTCATGGGCGAGGAAAGCCAGCGTCTCATCCATCGCCAACAGGCGCTGCTGGCGCGTTTCCCGCTCGGTGTAGCGTGCGGTTGCCAGTTGCAGGACCTCGCGCACCGTTTCCGCCCGAAGCGGCTTTTCGAGGATACGGAATACGTCGCCGGTATTGACCGTCTGCAACAGCATGTCTTTGTCCGCATAGGCGGTCACGAGTATCCGCACGATTTGCGGATACTCCTGCGCTACCTGACGCAGCAGATCGTCTCCATGGCGCCCTGGCATGCGGAAATCGGTCACCAGTACGGCAATCTCCGCTCCGTATTCATTCAGCATGGCCATCGCTTCGTCTACGCCTTGGGCGACATGCACACAGTATTCTTTACGGATTGCGCGTGCGAAGTGATTGCGCGACATCTCGTCGTCGTCGACGAAGAGAACGGAAAAAGGCGGCTGCATAGTGTCACTCATTGCGTTCCCAGCAAGTTTCAATGTTAAGCCTGCGGAGACTCCGATCTCCTGATCGTGCCACCTGCCTGGTAAGGGCCACCGTGAACGCGTGCGGGCAACGCGTCACTTCGTGGGCCAAGGGCTAATTATGAATCACACTTTGGGTTTTCAAACCGCAGAATAACGCGCGTTTTGATGGTCGGCGTTAGGGTTCTAGCGATGGTACAAAACCCTATCAGTTAATACGTCCAAAATACGCTAATCTGAAACAATAAGATTGCTTATATAGGGGCGAAAGAAAAATGAAGACCCGCTCGCCACTCGCTATCTGTTTGCCGCTTGCGATATTTGTCGCCGCATGCGTTCTGTCGCTTCCAACCCTCGTGATCGCCGTTGTCTGGATGACGATTGGGGTGATGGCGCTCGGCCATCGCAGCCTTGAAAGCTTTCCTGCGACCGGCATAAACCGTCAGTGGCTGCGGGGATACCGCGGAGCATGCCTGTGGTTCTGGCATCTGGCCTGGTGGCCTTGGTACATGCGCTCGTCTATCCAGGGGGTCGCCGGACAGGTCAGAAACTCGCTGCATCGAACGCGGAAATCGGGGGGGGAAGATCCGAAGCGTTCGTCGGCCGAGCCGCCGAAGCGTCACAAATAGGCATTCAATAATCAGAATGCATAGCACAACGTGGTGTTTCGAGAAACAGCCATCCTGACTCTATGAACAGATAGATGTTCAACGTAAGCTCTCCGGACCGTGCATATTAGGGTCAATTTGATGGAGAGCTCCGTGAAAATGTCTAAGTGGATTTCTTGCTGGATTGCAGCTGGTTTGATCGGATTGGGCGTCGCGGCCTGCAGTACGTCCGGTACGCCGTCGCAAAACAGTACAGCCGCGAGCGAAGCAGTTCCCTCGGACGACCAGATTGTGTCGGCGTGGAATTATCTGTACGGGCGCTATCTGGTGTTGCAGCAGGAGAACTACGACATCAATGTGGAGAAGGTCGGCTACAACAAGATCAAATACAACCCGTTGGGATCGGCCCAGTTTGTGAATCCCAACCTCGACGTAGCCTACCTTGAGGCATGGCTCGTCGCAGACAAGGATCATGCAGTCATCCTGAACGTGCCTCGAGTCAAGGGTCGTTACTACACGGCCGAGCTACTCGACGGATGGGGTCAAGTTATCACCAACATCAACGAGCGAACCTACCCTGACCATCCGTACGGGAAGTTCGCCTTGGTGATCAAGGGCACCAATCCGCCGGTGCCATCTGATGCACTCAAAATCGAAATACCTTCTGCCAAGGCCAAGTTGCTGGCGCGCGTGGAGCTTAAGGGATCTCCGAAGACTGCAGTGCGACTGCAGCATCAGTTCACGGTGCAAGCGTCTCCTGACATCACGATCGATCCGCCCTTTGCCGTTCCAGCCTTTACACCAGCCGCCCCAATCCGTGTTGAGATTTTCGATCACGTTACCGAAGTAATGGCCACCTATCCGGACGCCATGCCGAAGGCGCCGGAGTACCAGGCGACGGCAATCGCCGTTGCCAAATACGTGAAGAGCAACGACGCTGCCCGCAAGCGGGTCGACGATGTGATCAGGACCAAGGCGATTCCTGGCTTTCTGGCAGGCGCCAAGGGCTTCGGCACGCAGAAGGGTGGTTGGTCAGTCACTTACGCGGCTGGCAACTTTGGCAATGACGTGATGGCTCGCAACATGATCAACTACGGTGGCCTATGGGCAAACGCCATCAGCGAGGCAATTTATTTTATAGGTCAGACAGACAGCGACAAGCAACCGCTCGACGGTAGTAAGACCTATGAGATCCGGTTTGCTAAAGGCGAAAAGCCGGACACGCATGTGAATGGCTTCTGGTCAGTCTCACTGTACAGCGTGCCAGACTACCGCGTGGTACCCAACGCATTACATCGCTATAACCTGAATAATGTATCGCATCTAAAGTCCAACGCTGACGGCAGCACGAGTATCTGGCTTGCGCCAGTGCGGCCGAAGAACGTCCCACAAAGTAATTGGCTGCCTACGCCTGAGGGCAAGGGATTCTCGCTGAACTTCCGTGCGTATGTGCCGAAACAGGAAGTCCAGCAAGGTGAATGGTTCCCAGCACCGATCGTGGCAGTGCAATAAGCGGTCAGGCAGTCAATGTAATCGGCGTTCAGCCTGTGCGAGCATCGCGCGAACAGGCTGAATTTCGTCTCGGGTCCATCGGCACGCAACGCCCGTCAGATCTGGATTGCTACCCTTGCTGTGTGGCGATAGCGTCGAGTCGAGCCGACGGACGCCCATTGAATCAATCCGCTTTCACCGGCCGTGTCCCCCAAAACAACACTGCCTCGATCGCGAAAAATGCAACGAGCGGCACAATAGCGCCCAGCGTCCCCGCGATCTCACGCCCGAACCGGCTGGTCACATACAGCAACACGATCATGCTGACCGCCATGCCCGGCGCCCCGAGTCCGCGCAGTGCAGCGCTACGCTGGTAGCCGAGCCAGAACGCGGCTCGCGCGACGATCCAGACGACGGTCGTCGCCACGACAGCGCGCATGGACGAGCCGTCGGGGCAGTAGGCGGCCAAGCCGAACAGCGCCGCCGCGAACACGATGATCTGTTCCACCGTGTTCTGCAGGTATCGTTGATTGACGCGCAACCTGCGCGTCTCGAAGCCGGCCAACGGATCGAATGCGGGCGAGGTCAATCGTTCGTGCGCTACGGCTTCGACACCCGTCACCAGACAGAACAGCACCGCGGCACAGCAGCATTTGAGCGTCAGAAGCATCCGCGCACCGAGGCTGTCCATGCCCGGCAGGGGCGACATCAAAAGATCGATGCCGAGCCAGAGCCCCGAGGCAAACAGCGACGCGACTGCGATACCGGCAATACCGACGCTGCGCTGCTGTCGAAAATCGGACGCGTGATAGGTCGGGTCGGTCATGGATTTTTCCTCCGGGCGTTTCATACGGGGGCATCGGCATTGGCCACCCGCGGAAGGATAAACCCACTCGTTTAGACGAGCGTAATTTTGCCGGTGGCGAGGTCGTACATGCCGCCGACAATGTCGATCTTCTTGCTCTCGTAAAGTTTCTGGACGATCGGCGGTGAGCGCTTCAATCGAGCCATTTGCCGTCGCACGTTCTCGGCGGCCGCGTTGTCCAGCAAATTGCCGGTCTTCGTCTTCTCGGCGGCGATGACGGCCGGCTTGATCGCTGAGATGAGTCCCGGCAAATGACCCGGAAGAACCGCCTTGGCCTTCAGCACTTTGATTGCGGCGTCGACCGCGCCGCATCCGGTGTGGCCTAGCACCATGATGAGCGGCACCCCCAGGAACTGCGCGCCGTATTCGAGAGACGCAAGCAGATCTGGGTTCACGACATTGCCCGCAACGCGTAAAACGAACAGATCGCCCGGCCCCTGATCGAACGCGAACTCCGGCGCCACGCGCGAATCGGCGCAGCTCAGGATCGTGGCGATCGGATACTGCGCCTGCACACGGGCGGCGCGACCTGATGAAAAGTCGCGCTCGTTCGGCGCGTTGGCGGCGTAGCGCGCGTTGCCATCCATGATTCGCTTCAACGCATCCGCAGGTGGGATCGAGTTCGGCGGTGGCGATGCGCCGGGTGCTGGCGGCTCGGCCGCGAAGGCGGCGCTCACGCTCCACGGCAGGAGCGCCGCGATTGCGCCAGCCTTCATGAAATCCCGGCGCGATACTTGGGGCTCGTGCTGCGCATCACCACAGACATCACACATTTGAATGTCTCCGCCAGTGCTGGGCGCATCCGGCCGCAAACAGGCGCCTTGTTGCGTCGCAACGCAAATGGCACACCGGTCACCTGCTATGTGCACCTCACGTGGTGGTCCAACGCCACGCGATAGATCAACCAACTTGTATAAGTTTGAGTCTATACCGTCGCCTGATGCAGTGTCCGGAAAATCCCGCGGCTGCGAATCTCCGGTCAGGCGGCCAACTCAAGGCGCAACGATCTGATAGGGAAAATATTTTTGCGCAATCTTGTTGAATGTACCGTCCTGCTTCAATGCGGCGATCGCCTGATTGAGACGGGCAAGGAGTGCCTGATCCTGTTTGCGGACTCCGAAGGCTACCCCGGTGCCAAATATTTTCTCGTCCCGCAGCGGCGCTCCGACAAGCGCGAACCCTTTCCCTTCAGGCTTGTTCAGGAAGCTGTCTTCGGCGGTCTTCTGCGTTTGCAAGGCGGCGTCGAGACGACCTGCGGCCAGGTCCGCGAATACCTGCCCCTGAGACGGATAAGCAACCACTACGACGCTGTTCGGCGCCCATTTGGCCTCCGCGTAGAACTGCTGGGTCGCGCCTTGCAATACGCCAACACGCTTACCTTTGAGGGACTCGCTGGTCGGCAGAAGATGACTGTCGGCTCGCGCGACCAGTCGAATCGGGGGAACGTAGAGCGCTGACGTAAAATTGATTTCTTTTTCGCGCTGCTCGGTTGCCCACATCGCCGAATTGATCGCGTCGAACTTGCGTGCCATCAGAGCCGGAATGAGGCCGTCGAACGAGCCTTCGACCCACGTACATTTGAGCTGCAACTTCGCGCAGACGGCATTGCCAATATCGATATCGAAGCCAGCCAGTTCACCGCTGGGCAGCTTGTATTCAAATGGGGGGTAGTCCGCTTCGATGCCAAAGCGTAACGTGTCGGCGGCAAACGCCGATGACGCCAGCAGACACAGCAACGTGGTCGTCGCCAGTTTTTTCATCACAGCTCCTTTGGGAATCGAATTATCAACTTGAGTGCAAGGTGCATTTGGTTGGCGAAGTCATAAAGACCGGTGCGAGATGAATCGCCCTGCCCGCTTTCCAGTAGCGGCGCTTTCTCGCCATGACAACGTACCGTTTACCCACACGGCCTCGATGCCGCGCGCGGCGCGCGTCGGCGCCTCGAACGTCGCACGGTCCGCAATCCGGTGTGCGTCGAACAGCACCAGGTCCGCGAAATAGCCGGGCTTGAGTTCCCCACGCTTTTTCAGACCGAAACGTTGCGCAGTCAGGCCAGTCATCTTGCGCACTGCTTCCTGGATAGGGAAGAGATTCAATTCGCGGCTATAGTGGCCAAGTACTCGAGCGAAAGTGCCCCACAGTCTTGGATGTGGCCGGGGATCGTTGGGTAGGCCATCCGAGCCGATCATCGTTGCCGGATGAGCGAGAATTCGCTGGACGTCCGACTCCTGCATCTCATGATAGATAGCGCCCGCGGGTTCGAGGCGCCGCGCCGCGTCCACCTGCGGAATGTCCCAGTGACGTGCGATCTCAGCCAGCGTGCGCCCCGCCATGTCAGGCCACGGCGTCGACCATGTAATGCGAATTTCGATCGCCTCGTCGACGAGATTGGGATCCAGCGTGGTGGAGCTTGCCGCATAGGGGTAGCAGTCACAACCGGGGCGTCGACCGGCCTGCAAGCTGCCAATGCGCTCCAGCACCTCGGCGCTCCTCCCCCAGTTCCGGCGACCTGCACACTTCAGATGCGAAATCACGACCTCGACGTTCGCCGTGAGGCCAATTCCGACTGCCTCGTCGAGGGCTTCGAGAATCGAATCGTCTTCCGAGCGGATATGACTGACATAGAGTCCACCGACGTCTTCGAGTGCTGCCGCGAGCGCTTCGACTTCGCTTGTCGGTGCGCACTGTGCGTTGCGATACGCGAGGCCTGTGCTCAGACCCATGGCGCCCGCACGCAACGCGTCTGTCAGTTCTCTTTTCATGGCTGCGATTTCGGCTGCGGTTGCCGCACGCCGAAGGTCGGTCATGTGATTGCTGCGCAGCGACGTATGGCCGACCAGTGCGGCGACATTCACGGCTGGCATTGCGCGATTGACAGCCTCAACATAGGCGGTGAAAGACGGATACCGGAAATCGAGCGTGTCACCCAGAAGGTTGATGGGATCGGGCGGTTCGCCGCTTAACCGTACCGGCGAACCGCTGATACCGCAGTTGCCGACCACGACGGTGGTGACGCCTTGCGATATCTTCGGCAGCATTGCTGGGTGGTTGATGACATGGAGATCATCGTGGGTATGGGCATCGATGAATCCCGGCGCGAGGAAAAGTCCGTGTGCCTGAATTTCTTCGTTTGCGCTGGCGCCGGTGCAGGCGCCGATTGCAGCAATTTTCCCGTCCACGACAAACAGGTCAGCCACATAAGGCTCGGCTCCCGTGCCGTCAACGAGGCATGCACCACGAATGATCGTATCAAATGCGTTCATCAATTTCGGCAAGATTGAGTGTCGGCGGCCGGAAAGGCCGCTGTCGGTTAGCGAATCTTGCACGGGACGATTGACCGGAAGAAATGAAACTTCCTCATGCTCCAATCGATCTGCTTCATGCAATTCGTCTCGCGAAGGTCGTTTGACAAACCGGAAGTGGCTCGTTGTAATGGGGTTTAGTCTTTCCGGACCCTAGAAATGCACCGACTACCGCCGTTACACGCATTGCGGGTTTTCGAAGCCGTCACTCGCCTTCGCAGCTTTACCGCCGCTGCCGCCGAACTCCACCTGACCCAAAGCGCGGTTAGCCATCAGATCAGCAATCTTGAAGAGTTTTTCGGCTTCCCATTGCTCGATCGCCGCAAACGCACGCCGGCGCCGAACACGGCGGGCGAGGCGTTGTTCGCCGGTGCGCAGGCTGCGCTCGAGGTGATCGCGCGAACCGTCGCGCAGATGCGAGACACCAACCAAAACCAGATCCGTATCAAAACCTATCCTTCAATCGGATTCCTCTGGCTCATGCCGCGGCTGTGCGACTTTTATCTCGTACACCCAGGAATCAAGGTCAGCTTGACCACGGTGTCGACCGAGTCGCCCATTGCACGGTGGGATGAGTACGATTACACGATCGAATACGGTAGCAGCGAAGATTGCGGCCATAACGCCGAACTGCTGCACGAAGAGTCGCTGACGCCGCTTTGCAGCCCGGCGTTGTGCCCCGGCGGTAGTGGATCAATGAAGCCGGAAGATCTTGCCTCCATGACGATGATTCACCCGACCGGCGATTGCAGTGACTGGCCCAGATGGTGGAAGGCAGCCAGAATGACGCCTCGGGATCTTGGGCGAGTGCAGAAGTTCGACACCGATTACATGGCCCTTTCGGCCGCCAAGCGCGGGATGGGAGTCACGATCAGCGATCCGTTATTCGCCGCGTCCGATCTTGCCGACGGGTTGCTCCTTGCACCGTGTGATCTGCTTATCAAAACCGGGAAGGGTTACTACCTCGCCTCGGCGCCTGACACGCAACCTAGCGTGCCGATGACGCTGCTGCGGGACTGGTTGTTTTCAACGATGCGGGAGTCGCAGGGAATGGGGCATTGCTAGCTTCAGCGTCACCCACCTGAAACGCCGCCGCCGCGCGTTGCAGGCTCATCGCCTGCTCCTTCAGCGACTGCGCCGCGGCCGCCGCCTGCTCGACGAGCGCCGCGTTCTGCTGCGTCATGCTGTCCATCTGCGTGACCGCGAGATTCACCTGGTCGATGCCGGCGCTCTGTTCCGCCGCGGCCGCCGCGATCTCCTGCACGACGCCGGTCACACGCATGATCGCGTCGCGCGCTTCGTCGATCGTTGAACCGGTGTTTTCGACTAGCGTTGCACCACTGCCGACGCTGCCCACCGCATGACTGATCAGCTCGCGAATTTCCTTCGCCGCGGTCGCGCTACGCTGCGCGAGGCTGCGCACCTCGCTCGCGACGACTGCGAAGCCTCGGCCCTGCTCGCCCGCGCGTGCCGCTTCGACCGCCGCATTCAGCGCGAGGATGTTGGTCTGGAATGCGATGCCCTCGATCGTCGCGATGATCTCGACCATGCGGCCCGATTCGTTCGAGATGCCCTTCATCGCCGCGACAGCCTGCGTGATCATGTCTCCGCCGCGGTTCGCGATTTTCGCGGCGCCGGCCGCAAGCTCGCTGGCGGTGCGCGCGTTGTCCGCAGTCTGGCGGACCATTGCTGTCATCTGCTCCATGCTCGACGCTGTTTCCTGCAATGATGCCGCCTGGTTCTCGGTGCGCGACGACAGGTCCGCATTGCCGTTCGCGATCTCGTTCGCGCCGCACGCGACGTTGTCGGACGCGTGCTTGATCTGGCAGATGGTGCCCGTCAGCGCGTCGCGCATCCGCTGCATTACGTGCAGCAGGCTCGACGTGTCGCCGTCGCGGGTGCGGATCGCCACTGTCAGGTCCCCCGATGCGATCGCTTCCGCCACATTCGCCGCATAGGCCGGGTCTCCGCCGACCGTGCGCGCGATACTGCGGTTCGTCACCGCGACGAGCGTCACGAGTACTGCTGACACTGCCAGGAAGATCCCGCCGATCAGCCACAGCGACGCCATGAACGCAGCGTCGATGTCGTCGACATAGGCGCCGGTCGCGATGATCCAGTCCCACGGCGCGTAGCGCACCACGTAGCCGATCTTGCCGACCGCCTGTGTCGACGCCGCACCCGAATGCGGGAACACGTAGTCGACGAAGCCGCCGTCCGGCGCCTGAGCGGCCGACGCGAACGTCACGTAATGATGGCGGCCGTCGGCATCGGCGCTGCCCGCGAGATCCTTGCCTTCGAGTGCCGGCTTGATCGGATGCATCACCATCTGCGGCTTCGAGTTGATCACGAGGAAGTAGCCGTCTTCGCCGTAGCGGACGCCGCGCAGGCGTTCGAGTGCTTGCTTGCGGGCATCGGCCTCCGGCAGCGCGCCGCTTTGCACCAGTGCCGCATACTCCGTCACGATGCTGAGCCCGACGTGCGCGATATTCGTGAGGTCGTGCTTACGTTCCTCGATCCGCGTCTCGCGCGACTGCCACGCCGCCGATACGGAGACGGCGAGCAACGCGACGAGGCTGATGATCAGCGGCAGCCACAGCTTCTGCTTAAAACTGAGCATGTGCATCCTGAGTCCTCGAGCAAACGAATGGAAACCGCGCAGGGCCGCCATGCGAAGTGGCACGTGAATGGGCGCGCCGGATGGCGCCGGTGGATTGTCCGGCGGTCATCCAGGTGGTTCCTGCTCGAGTTATCGGCGGATGTGAGCGAAAGTTTCGTCCAGTGAAACCCTTGGTTAACAGCTTGCCGCTGCCTCCACTCCGGCTTCGCGCAGAAAATGCGTGATCGTCTCCTCGATCACCGACCTGGCGAGGCCTTGCACGATAAACACGAGCCGTGTCGTGTGATCGTCGTCAGGCCACGCTTCGAGCCGTAGCGGTTCATGCAGCAACTGCTGCACACCATGGAACACGACAGGTCGGGATTCGCCGATGAAATTGCCGATCCCCTTAACCCGCAGGATCCGTTCGCCGTGATAGCCGAGCAGCACGGTCAACGCGGTTTCGAATGCCTGCATCGGCAATGCTTGCGAGTAAGTCAGGCAGAAGCTGTCGATGTCCGGATGGGCCACGCGTGACGCCGTCGCACCGCGCATCAGCGATTTGCGCGGCGCAGGCGAAGACTCCACACGCAACCAGGGCCGCAAGGCACGCGGCGTCAGGATGTCGAGCAGTTGTTGTGCGTCAATCTCGCCGTTGTGCACCGGGATGCGTGGCGCACCCGGGTTCAGCGCCTCAAGTGCCGCCTCGAGGTCCGCCAGCGCGGGCGCATCGACCAGTTCGGCTTTGGTCAGCAACAGCCTGTCCGCAACGGCCACCTGCTGACGCGACTCCTCATGTCGGGCAAGTTGCGCGGCGCCGTGTTTCGCATCGACGGTCGTTACGATGCCATCGAGTTGCAAACGACCTTCAAGCGCCGGGTCACCCAGCAGCAACGAGATCACCGGGCCGGGCCGGGCCAGCCCCGTGGTCTCGATCAGAATCCGCTCGAAGGCCGGAATCTCGCCACGCATGCGGCGCTGCAGCAGATCGGTCACGGTCGCAGCCAGTTCGTCGCGCACGCCGCAACACAGGCAGCCGTTTTCCAGCAGGGCGATGGTTTCATCGCGTGAGGTGCTGACGAACAGATGATCGAGACCGATCGCGCCCAGTTCGTTGATCACCACCGCACAACGGCCCAGCGCGGGTTGCGGCAGCAGGCGATTGAGCAACGTGGTCTTACCCGAACCGAGAAAGCCAGTCAGCAACGTCAAGGGAATCGCAGCAGATTGCATGGTGGCTATTCCTGACACTCAAATAACCTGCAGGTCTTTGCCAACGATGATCTGTCCGTCGAAATGCTTGCGCGCATCGGCGGCCCACATCTCGTCGGTAATCGCTGGGTCGCCGCCCGGCACGAAATGGCTCAGCACCAGCGTTTTGACGCCCGCCGCCGCGGCGATCTTGCCGACCTGCTCCGTGCTGGTGTGGCTCTTCATGAGGTGATCGAGCAGCGTCGGCGCGTTGTCGACGGTCTTCATCAGCTTTTCGAGCGCGGGCAGGTACATCACTTCATGCACCAGGACGTCGGCGCCTTTGGCAAACTCGGCAAGCGCCGGGTAGTAGGTCGTATCGCCGGAGAAGACGACGGTGCGGTCCCGAGTCTCGAAGCGGTAAGCGAATGCCGGCTTGATCGTGTAGTGATCGACCAGTGTCGAGGTGACGCGCACGCGGTCGTCTTCCATCACGAGGCGCGGGCCGTCGAATTCATGGATGTTGATCAGTGGGCGGAACGGCGGGCGGCCTTCTTCGCGCATGCGCACGTCGAGGTCGATCGCATTCATGTCGACAAAGTCGTCGATCATCTTTGTCATGCGCGGCGGCCCGTACAGGTTGACGGGCGTATGCAGGCCGGTGGCCCAGGCGAGGAACACGAGGTTGCCGAGGTCGGCGTTGTGATCCGAATGATGGTGGGTCAGAAAGATGTCACGGATAGCCGGCAGCTTGATGCCGGCTTTGGTCAACTGCAGCGCGACGCCGTTGCCGCAATCGACCACGTAGGGCTGACCGTCGACCACCAGGACGTTCGCCGGCGCCGCGCGCAGGTCGGACGGCGTAGGGCCACCTTTGGTGCCGAGCAGGATCAGCTGCGTGCCTTTTGCCGGATGTCCCGCAACGGGTGCTGTGGTTGCGGAGTTGGCTGGTGACTGCGCTTGGGCGTCCTGCATCCACGGCAGCGCCGCGGTCGTGCCGGCTGTCACGGCGATACGCATGAAATCACGACGGGAACGTCCGAACGGCTGATCACTCATGGTTCTGTTTCTCCTGATATTTTTGGTTGAGGTCTGCTCGATTTTGCTGGGTTAATCCCCTGCGGGCAACACATCGGCCAGTATGCCCGGGATCCGGACCCTGTCCCGCCGGTTACGGTCTGTCGTTGCTCCGGGACGAAATATGTCCTTGAGAGGCGCATAATCCTGGATGAGTTGCGTTCCGTTTGGTCGGCGGACGCGCCGCAAGCGGTACGCCCCTTACCTGCAACGCTGGTGGACTGACGAGAATCCTGAATCCAAAGGAGTTCGAAAATGACACTTAACGGCGCGACTCCGATCGAACCAATCAACATTGGTCAATTGAGCATTCAGTACCTGATTGATGGAACTGCTACGGGTGGGATGGGTGTTTTCGAACTGACTGTGGGACCGGATTCACAAGTCCCACCGCCACATAGCCACACGCGCAACGAAGAGTGCGTCTACGTGCTGGAGGGCATGCTTCGGTACTCGGTCGACGGAGTGGTCCGCGACCTGGTACCGGGAGAATGGATGTTTACTCCGCGTGGGTCGGTTCATCACTTTAGCAACCCGCACAATGACGTGGCCCGCGCGCTGATCGTCCTTACGCCCGATATAGGCGCTCAGTATTTTCGTGATGTCGGAGCAATCGTAAGCGCCGGCGGGCCGCCCGACCGCTCAAAGCTTATCGATGTCATGTCGAGGTATGGGCTGGTGCCGGCCGCTAGAACCGGTCCACCCTGAAGGGCCGGGTATCCACAAGGGTCTCCTCGCCGGTCATCATCTCCGCGATCAGCCGTCCTGTCACAGGACCCAGCGTCAGCCCGTGATGCGCATGACCAAATGCAAACCACAAATCCTTGTGCTTTGCCGCCGGTCCGATGATCGGCATCATGTCCGGCGTACATGGGCGGCGGCCCATCCACGGTTCGGCGTCCAGACGCCCGGCCAGCGGGAACAGCGTGCGGGCAGAGGGCTCGACGGCGTCAAGCTGGTTGGGCGTCTTCGGTGCGTCGTGCAGCGCGATTTCGGCGCCGGTCGTCAATCGGATACCTTTGGCCATCGGCGCCAGCAGATAACCGCGTTCGACATCGAGGACCGGGTGATTCAGACGCGCGCCTGGCTGCGCGCCATAGTGCATGTGATACCCGCGCTTGGTGCCGAGCGGCAGGCGATAGCCCAGCCGCGCACTGAGTTGATCCGACCACGGGCCCAACGCGACCACCGCCGACGATGCCACGAGGGCGCCCTCCGATGTATCCACCACCCAATGATCGCGCAACGTATTCGCATCGCCGATCAAACAACGCCCGCCAAGCTTCTCGAAGTATTTTGCGTAAGCGGTGACGAGCGCGTTCGGGTCACTGACGGAATCGGATGCCGTGTAGCGCAACGCGCCGATCAGGCTGCGGTCGAGATCGGGCTCCGTCTGTTGCAGACTCGCCGCGTCGAGCGATTCGAATTCGACGCCGTATTCGCGATGCCACTGCTCGACAAGCCGCGTTTCACTGTCGCGAACCGCTTCGGTGCGGAACACTTTCATCCAGCCGATCGGACGCAATAATGCGCTCGCGCCGGCATCGGCGGCTAATGCGCGGTGCTCGCTCACGCAATGCTCGATCAGCGTCGAATAGGACCGCGCGATCGCCGCATGCTTCACCGGATGAGAATTGCGCCAGTATTGCCACAGGAACGGTGCGGCCTTGAGCATCGCGTTGGCGTGAAATCGAACCTCCGGCGACCGGTTGCGCGCGTATCGCATCAACGTGCCGAGTTCGCGCGGAAACGCATACGGATATACGCCCTCGCGCTGGATCAACCCCGCGTTGCCAAACGACGTCTCGTTGCCGGGCGGCTTGCGATCGACCAGCGCAACCCGCTGGCCGCGCTTCTGAAGATGGACGGCGACGCACACGCCGACGATGCCCGCGCCAAGTACGACGGTATCGAATTTCATCATGCTCATGAACTCACAGACTGACGATTACGCCGACAGTGCCGTTTAGACCGTTGAAACGCCGGCGCCATTCGGGCCGGACTCGTTGAAAAGAGGCGGCGCCGTCACGATCGACTTCAGCGACGGATCAGCCTGCGTGAGCTTCGACAGATCGGGACGCGGCCGGCGCAAGACCGGCGACTGATCGAAGACCTGTTCCAAGGCGTGCGCGACGGCGAGCGTTTTCCGATCGACATGAAACGGGCCGACGATCTGCAAACCGAACGGCATGCCCGCATGATCGACCCCGCAGGGCAGCGACACGGCGGGATGCGTCGTGAGCGTGACGACGTACGTCAGCGCGAGCCAGCGATAGTAGTTGTCCTGTTCGCGTCCGCCGATCTGCGCCGCGTACAGTTGTTGCCAGGGGAACGGTGAAACCGGCGTGGTCGGCGAGAGAATTACGTCGTACTGTTCGAACGCACTCTGGAAGCGTTTGAAAATACGGGTCTGCTCGGCTTGTGCCCAAGCGCTGTCGCCGAGGCTCATGCTCGCGCCCATTTCGTAGTTCGCCCGCGTGTTGGGTCCGAGCTGGTTCGGATCGCGCGTATAGGCGTCGTGCAGACCAGCGACGAAGCTCTCCGCGCGGATCACGTCGAAGCAACGGTGTACGTCGCCGAGATCGAAGCTCACCTGCTCGCAGGAACGGAACGACGGCGCGATCAGTGCGATGCGCTCGCGGAACACTTTGCGGATTTCGTCGTCGACGTCGCAACTGCCGAAGTCTTCTGTCCAGCCGACCCGCAACGAGCTGAGGTCGATATCGTCAGGCCGCGCGAAGTCCAGCGGGTCGACGCGAAAGCTGAGCGGATCGCCGGCGGAGAGTCCCGCGGTTGCGGCGAGCTGCAGGCAGGCCTCGGCGACGGTACGGCCCATCGGCCCGACCACCGAGATCGGCGACCAGCCGACCAGCTTGCGCGAATTCGGCACGAGGCCGGGCGTCGGACGAAAGCCCACCACGCCGCATTTCGACGCCGGAATCCGCAAGGACCCGCCGGTGTCGGAGCCGGTGCAGACCGGCAGCATGTCGCACGCGAGCGCGGCGGCCGAACCGCCTGACGAGCCGCCCGCGTTCAGCGTGGTGTTGAATGGATTGCCCGTTGCGCCCCATACCGGATTGCGCGTATTGGCGCCCGCGCCGAGCTCCGGCACGTTGGTCTTCGCGGTGACGATCGCGCCGGCGGCGCGCAGGCGCTCCACCAGCACCACGTCTTGCGTGGGAACGTTGCCGCGCGACATGGGCGAGCCATAAGTCGTCAGCAGACCGGCTGTATTTTCGAGGTCTTTGACGCCGAGCGGCAAGCCATGCAGCAAACCGAGCGCTTCGCCGTCGAGCACCTGCTTTTCGGCGCGCTTCGCGGCTTCTCGCGCGGCCGGGAAGTCCGTCGCGGTCACGGCATTGACTGCGGGATTGATTGCCTCGATACGCGCAATGCAGGCGTCGAGCAGTTCGACCGGCGAAATCTCTTTCGCGCCGATCATGCGGCGCAGCTCAACGGCGCTGCGTCCAACCAGTTCATTATCGTGACTCATTGCATCCTCGATTCATCAGGCGAGCGCTTCGCCCGTACGGTCCTTCAGCCAGATTACCGGCACCAGCGAGATGGCGCACGCGGCGGCCACATACCAGGCCGGCGCGAGCGGGTTGCCGGTTTGCGCGACCAGCCAGCTTGCGATGAACGGCGAGAAGCCGCCAAAGAACGATGCGCTCACTACGTAGGTCAGCGCAATACCCGTTGCGCGGACATGCTTTGGAAAGAGTTCCGGGATCATCACGAGCACCGGCACGATCTGCCCCGCGACAAACACGGCGAGTACGGCCGATACGATGCACAGCGCGGTCACCGAAGGATGCGCGCTGAGGAAGGCAAAGGCAGGATAGACCAGCAACAGCATCACGACGCGCGAAATAACCAGCACGCGCTTGCGGCTGAAGCGGTCCGCGAGCATGCCCGCCAGCGGCGCCGCAGCGAACAACACGAGCGAGCTGACAATGCCCGACGTGACAGCCGCGGTGGACGAGAGATGCAAGGCGCGCACCGCGTGGCTCGGCAGAAAAAACGCCGTGATGTAGACGGACACGGAGCCGCCCAGTTCGGCGAACGTGCCGAGTATTGTCAGCTTCAGATGTGTGGTCAGCGCCGCTTTCAACGCGCCGCGCGGCGGTGCTTCGCCGGGCTTGCGCTCGGCGAGCGTTTCTTCGAGCCGCTTGCGAATCAGCATGCCGGCCGGCGCGGCGACGATGCCGAGCAGAAAGGGGATACGCCAGCCCCAGTCGAGGATCGCCTGTTTGGGCAGCGTGGCGTTGATCAGCGTGGCCACGAGCGCACCGAGCACGAGACCGGCGGCAGTGGCCGCGAAGTTCCAGCTGGCGAAGAAGGCGCGCGTGTTGTCGGTCGCATATTCGACCAGCAGGGTGGTGCCCGGGCCGAACTCGCCGCCTGCGGCGAAACCCTGGATGAGGCGCGCGCTCAGCACGATCAATGGCGCCGCGAGCCCCGCCACGGCGTAGGTCGGCGCACAAGCGATCATCGCGCAACTCAGCGCCATCAGCATGATGGTGAGAACCATCGCCTTCTTGCGGCCCGCGCGGTCCGCGTAGGCGCCGATCACGATTCCGCCCAGCGGCCGCACCACGAAACCTACGCCGAATACGCCGATCGACAGCAGGAACTGATTGACCGGCGAAGCGCCCGGAAAGAACAGTTGCCCGATCTGGATCGCGAAGAAACTGTAGATCGTGAAGTCGTAGAATTCGAGCGCCGTGCCGATCGTCGTGGCGGTGATAACGTGGGTTTTCGTCAGACCGGACTTACTCAGAGCAAGGGTAGACACGATAGGGTTCCCACAGGAAGGGTGGAATCGACGTGAGTTATCATATACGAGAAAAAATAAATTCTCGTATATGAGAAAATTTTCTGTGGAAGTGAATGAAATGGCCAAAGCAGCAGTCGTGGACAACCAGGCCGAGGCGCCGCATGAGCCGCATGAGCCGCATGAGGCGCCGCCTGCGCTCGACCACAAGCTCGTGGGCGGCCATCTGCGGCAGGCGCGCAAGGCGCGCGGGCTGACCCTGACGGAGTTGTCGGAGCGCTCCGGCATCGCCGTGTCGACGATCTCAAAGGCCGAGCGCGGCGATATCGCCCTGACTTACGACAAGTTTGCGGCGTTGGCACATTCGCTTGAACTGGAGTTCGACGCGATTTTCAGGCGCAGCCGCAAACTCAATCAGCCGGCGCGCGTGATGAAACCGTCCTTTACGGCGAACGGCAAACAGGAGATCTACGACACGCCGAACTACGAGTACGGCATGCTCGCTAACAATCTGACCGGCAAGCGGATGGTGCCGATGCGCGCGCACATTCGCGCCCGCGCCGTCTCGGACTTCCCGGAGTACATCCGGCATTCAGGCGAGGAGTTCGTCTTTGTGCTGGCAGGTCAACTGGAATTGCGCTTTGAAAAAGGCAAGTCGTTCAAGTTGGTGCCGGGCGATAGCCTGTATTTCGACAGCTCGATTGGGCATGTTTACCTAAGCCTGGGAAAGGAAGATGCGGAGGTGTTGGTGTGCTGCGTGGATACGGATGAGCATCGGCCGAATGGTGCCATCTGAGCGGCGTAGTGCCACCCGGCGCGGCGCCGCTATTCGGCTAGCGCCGCGAGCAATTGATTCTTGACGATCGCGGTGGCCAGCGGTTGCCGCCCGAATTCATACCATCCAATATGTCTGCGCCATGCCGTGCCCGGAATCGGCCTCACCGACAACAACGGATCTTCGTCCCAGGCGGCGTGCCGCAAACGCGGCACGATCGACACGCCCACGTTCTGCCGCACCAGATCGGCAATGGCGGCGATCGAATTCATTTCCAGAATAGGGTTGACCTCGGCGCGCAGCCGCCGAAGCAGGCTCGCCACATGGGTGCCTGTCAGCGATGCCGCTTCGAAGCCGATGAACGGGTGACGCTTCAGCAGTGAGGTCACCGACGCATCGTCTGCGGCGATTGCTGGATTGACCAGCAACACCAGTGGCTCATCGTAAAGGCGCTCCCACAACTCGGGTAGCGTGGTCACCCGGGGTTCGCTGACGATCACCGCCGCATCGATCTCGCCGGCACGCACCTGGCGCTCCAGTTCGCCGCTACTACCGTGCGCGAGTCGCACCTTCAGGCCGGGGTAGGGGACCCGTAGCTGGATCACGTTGGCCGCCAGAAACCCCATCGACGACACGGTCGAGCCGATCGTGATCGAACCTTCGATGCTGAGTTTGTCGGCCACGCCGCGCAACAGCGAGTCGTACGCGGCCACCACCATGCGCGCCTGCTCGATGATCGAGCGGCCGGCATCGTTCAACTGGATGCTGCGCCCGCTACGGTCGAACAACTGGCGCTGACACACGCGCTCCAGCGTGCGCATCTGCGCGCCGACCGCGGCGTGCGTGAGCGCCATGCGATCGGCGGCGGCCGCCATGGTCCCATGCTTCTCGATGGCGAGAAACGTCCGCAGCATTCGAATTTCACTCATGCGGGATCTCCTCCAAGGTCTTCGGGACGTGCTCGGATTGCACGATTTTTTCCCGTCTCCACGCGTCGCATGATCGCACGAAACGAAAATTTTTCTTTCCTTTCGGTAAAGAAAATAACGCTTTTTATTTTGTTTGTGGCCAATGAAAATCGATCTGTCACAAATCAGGCCGATGGCGTCAGCGCGGGCTTAGCCCCGCGTCATGTCCTCGGCGGCAGCCAGGGTGAGGAGTCCCACACATGTCGCAAATCCAGCAGTTTCCATTCGTCAGCGTATCCGGCAAGCCGTATGAGCGCGGCTTGCAATATGGTCGTGCGGCGGCGGCGCGGGTGCGCCTAAGCGCATCGCGCTACGGCCAGACGCTGCGCAATCTCGGCTACAGCGAAGCGTCGCAGACGGCGCTGATCCGCTCGCTCGAACAGGTCATCGGCGAATTTCAACCGGAGTACCTGGACGAGATGCGCGGCATCGCCACCGGTGCGGAAGTGCTGTTCGAAGACATCGTGATGATCAATGCCCGTACCGAGGTGCTGGCCAAGGCGCGAGCCGAAATGGCGCTGCAAGCCGACGACGAAGACGGTTGTACCGGCGTGCTGGTGCTGCCGTCGCGCACGTCGACCGGACAGTTGATCCATGCGCAGAACTGGGACTGGAAGGCCGATTGCGTCGATACCGGCATCGTCTTGCGCGTACGCAACGATAACGGCCCCGATTTCCTGACCTTCGTTGAAGCGGGCGGTCTTGCACGCAGCGGCCTCAATGCCGCGGGCGTGTCGATCACCGCGAACTATCTCGAGTCCGAGCGCGACTTCACGCAACTGGGCGTGCCGCTCTCGCTGCTGCGCCGGCGCGTGCTGGAAGAGCCGGTGTTCGCGAACGCGTTGCGGGTAATCGCCATCACGCCGAAATCCTGTTCGAACAACATCATGCTCGGGATGGCCGAGGGCTTCGGCATCGATTTCGAATGCGCGCCGAACGAAGCTTTCCCGATCTATCCGGACGACGACCAGATGATCGTGCATGCGAACCATTGGATCAGCCCGGTCGCCCGCACCAAGCTGCTGGATACCGGTTGCGAGAGCTCGCCGGACAGCTATTACCGCGACTGGCGCGTGCGTCAGTTGCTGAAGGCCGCACCGAAGGTGGATCGCGACGCGGTCAAGGCCGCGCTGTTCGATGCGTTCGCCACGCCGTTTTCGGTGTGCCGTCCGCCGCGCCCGGGTACACGTCACACGATGACCGCGACGGTCGCGATGATCGTCATGGTGCCGGCCGCAGGGGAAATGGATGTCGCGCCGTTGCCCGCGCTCAACCGGGTCTTTACCCGCTACAGCCTGCACCACGAACCGCTCGCCGAGGCGGCGTGAGTTGTAAATAAACACGTATGCCTCGCAACGCGGGGCATGCACGAGACCGCTGAAATCGTCAGAGAGGAATGACAGATGTTCAATGCAGAGACGCGATCCGCTCCGGGTCATGAGAAAGCGCAGGCGCTGTACGACCTGGGCTCGACCACCGTGTACGCGAGTCGCCACGATCCGCGCTTTCCGTACGTGCTGTACGTGCCGCCCGAAGTCCTGACACCCGGCAACGACGTCGAACTGGTCGTCGTGATGCATGGCACGGGGCGTCAGTTCACGCAGTATCGCGATGCGTTCGCGCCGTTCGGCCGCTGGAACCGCTGCATCGTGCTGTGTCCGCTGTTTCCGGTCGGTGTGCGCGGCGATGGTGAGCGCAGCGGCTTCAAGCGCCTGATCGAAGGCGATATCCGTTACGACAAAGTGCTGCTCGACATGGTGACCGAAGTGGGCGAGCGTTATGGCAAGCGTTTCGACAAGTTCGCACTGTTCGGCTATTCGGGCGGTGGCCAGTACGTGAACCGCTTTGCGTACGCGCATCCGGAGCGGCTCTGGGCCGCGTCGATCGGCGCACCGGGCAACGTCACCGTGCTCGACGACACGAAGGACTGGTGGCTAGGCACGGGTGGTTTCGAGCGTCACTTCGGCAAGCCGTTCGATCTGGCCACCTTGCAGCGTGTGCCGGTGCAGATGGTGGTGGGCCGTGCGGATCTGGAAACCTGGGAAATTACGGTATCCGAAGATAGCCCGATGTATATGCCAGGTATCAACGATGCCGGCGCAACACGCCCGGAGCGGCTGCGTACGCTGAAGGCGTCGTTCGAGGCTGCCGGCGTTCGCGTGCGTTTCGATGAGATGGCGAATATCGCCCACAACGGCATGCAGGTCGTCGAGGTGGTTCAGGAGTTCTTTGCGCAGACGTTGCGCACCCTGCGGGCCGGAGGATAAACACATGAACGCCCAAAGCGATTCAGGGAAGGTCTGGAAAACCATTGTATCGACGGTGATAGGAGGCACCTTCGAGTGGTTCGACTTCATGGTGTACTCCTATTTTTCGAGCACAATCGCGCGGGTGTTTTTCCCTAACGTCGATCGCAGCGGTGCAATGCTGTTAACGTTCGCGACCTTTGCGGTTGGCTTCCTGGTCCGTCCGATCGGCGGCGTGGCGATGGGCATGGCCGCGGACCGGGTCGGGCGGGTGAGGGTACTGTCGTGGATCATGGTGCTGATGTCGGTGGGCTCGCTGATCCTGGCGCTGACCCCGGGCTTCGCGACCCTTGGGCTCGTCGCGCCTCTGCTGGTGGTGATCGGCCGCCTGGTGCAAGGCTTCGCGGTGGGCGCGCAATTCGCGCTGTCGTCGGTGACGATTTACGAGGTCGCGCCGCCCAACCGGAAGATGTTTTACGGCAGCTTCAATATGCTGTCGATCGGGATCGCCGCGATGTTGTCTTCGGGATGCAGTTATCTGCTGTCGCGTCACCTGTCGCATGCGGAACTGGATAGTTGGGGATGGCGCGTGCCGTTCATGATCGGCGCGCTGGTCGGGCCAATCGGCTTCTACATCCGCCATCATGTCGCCGAATCGGATGAATTCAACCGCTTGCAGGCACGCCCCGCGGCACGGGCGCCCATGCGCGAGCGGCTACGCGATTTTGTGCGTGAGAACGGCGATGCCGTAGTGTGCGCGATGGGCGTGATGATCGCCGGCACGTCGCTGAATTATGTGTGGAATGCCTATCTGCCGACCTACGCGCAGGTTCAGTTGCATCTGTCGTTGAGTTCGTCGCTGCAAGGGATATTCGTCACGAGTATCGTGATGTGCGTTCTGTCGCCGGTATTCGGCATGGTGGCGGACCGTGTCGGCGCGTATCGGCTGTTCTTCTTCTTTATCGTGGGCTGGCTGATCTGCGTCTTTCCGTTGTTCGCGTATTTGCTGGCCGATCCCACTGAGAACCGTCTGATGATCGTGCGGGTTGTCGGCATACTTTTCCTGACGCTGCAGGGCGCCGCGCATCCAGGTATGCTGGTCAAGATTTTCACCGTGCAGGGGCGCTCCACCGGCGTGGCTATTTCGTATAACACCTCGGTCATGCTGTTTGGCGGGTTGGCGCCGTTCTATATCTCGCTGGTGGCGCGTTTCACGGACGGGCACTTCATTCCACCGAGCTACCTGCTCGGTACGGGGTTGCTAGCGATCACGCTGGTGCTCGCTTCGCGCACCGGGCGGCGGGTGTTGCAGGAGGATCGGCTGGAGCGCCGGCAACGGCGTGCGGCACGCGAGGGTGGTATGCAGCGGGCGAATTCGGGCGATCCGGCGGCTTAGGTCGCGCGAGGTGGCTGTGCCTGCGGCGTTTCTCATCGTCCGGATCGACGAAGACACCCTCAGGCAGCCAGATGGTTTCTAGCGTCCAACCGCCATCCATACGGTGCTGAACAAATCAGACTTGCACGCGTCCGCCATCAACGAACAGCTCTATCCCGGTGATATAGCTGGCATCGTCGGAGGCCAGAAAGGACACTGCCTTGGCGATTTCATCGGTGCTGCCGACGCGGCCAAGCGGTGTCGTTTCGGCCACCTCCTTGCTATAGGCTTCGATCTGTTCGTCGCTCAGCTTGAGTTCGGTCTTGTACGCAGGCGTGACGATGACACCCGGCGCGACCACATTGACGCGAATGTCGCGGCCTTTGAGATCCGATGCCCAGGTGCGTGCGAAGGAGCGCAAGGCAGCCTTCGTGGCGGCGTAGACACCGAACGCCGGTACACCTTGTACCGATGCGATCGATCCAGTGATCACGATGGCGCTGCCGGCCCGCATGAGCGGCAATGCGCTCTGCACGGTTTGCAAGGTGCCTTTCACGTTGATGTCGAAGTACTTGTCGAATTGCGCTTCGGTGATCTGTCCAAGCGGGGAGAACTCGCCGCCGCCCGCATTGGCAAAGAGAATGTCTATCCGTTGATGTTCCGCGGCCACCGTGTCGACGACTTTCTTAAGGTCTTCGGCCGACGAAATGTCGCCGCGAATCGCGCGTGCTCCGTGTCCGATTTCAGTAACCGCAGCGTCTAATTCCGCCTGGCGTCGACCGGTGATAAACACCGTTGCACCTTCGCGAGCGAGGCGCTTGGCGGTAGCGAGGCCGATTCCGGTGCTGCCGCCGGTTACGAGCGCCACCTTTCCCGCATGCTTGGTCGAATGGATGTTGTCGTAGAGAGATGTTGTCATTTCAGGGCTCCTGGTTCAGTTACGTGGATCAGTGAGCCCAGCTTAGTTTAAACACCCACGCAGATAAATATGTATATTGTGGTTTATCTATCCACATGGATAGATAATCAACGAGATAGATTCATGGACCATCTGCAGGCCATCCGTATTTTTGTTCGCGTTGTCGAGACAGGCGGCTTTGGGCGGGCGGCCCTTTCTCTGAATATGCCCAACGCCACGGCAAGCAAATGGGTCCAGTCACTGGAAGCGCACCTTGGCGTAAAGCTGCTGGAGCGCAATACGCGGCGCGTCAGTGTGACGACCTATGGCGCGGCTTACTATGAGCGCATGCGGCAACTTCTCAGCGAGCTCGATGACATCGAGGCGACGTTGGGTCGGGAGCAGGGGAGCCCGCGTGGTGTACTGAGAGTCGACGCTGGCGGATCGACGGCAAGCGGCATTCTCATTCCCGCTTTGCCAACCTTTCTTGAACGTTTTCCGGACATACAGGTTCAACTAAGCGTCACTGACCGTACTGCGGATCTGGTCGCCGAAAACATAGACTGCGCAATTCGCAGTACAGCCGACGATCCGGATCTCGTGACGCATCCGATCGGGAAACTTGCGTGGACCACATGTGCGAGTCCCGCGTATCTCGCGAGGTACGGCACGCCGAAACATCCTCAGGAAATCGTGGATAACAACCTGCCTGTTGCGGGATATTTTTCTGCCAGTACGGGTGTGACGCAGCCCCTTGTGTTTTGCAGGGGCGAGGAGACGATCACGCTTGGCCGTGTCCGCAATGACGTTCTTGTCAGCGAGAGCAATTCACACATTGCAACTGCACTGGCCGGGTTGGGGATCGTCCACACGTTGGACTTCATGGCTCGCCCTTTCATCAAGCAAAAGAAACTTGTCCCCATTCTCACGCGATGGCGACCTAACCCGCTTGAGATTTATATCGCGTATCCGCCTAGCCGAAGATATAGCACCAAGGTGAGGGTGTTTGCCGATTGGGCCGCGGCATTGTTCGCGTCTGCGTGACTTATGACTTGCGGCCCGCTTTCTTTTTTTGATCGTAGATCGAAGCACCGGTTTCGACAGGTATAAACGGTGCTTGAAACCGATCGATCAGAAAGTCGATGAATGCGCGGGCGCGGGCCGTCTGGTTTCGCTGGCTCGGATAGTAGACGAAGAGGTCAGCTGAGGGCAGCACCGTTTTCGGCAAGACCAGTTTGAGCCGCCCACTTTGGACGTACTTCGCCAGATCCCATTCGGAGCGAATCAATATCCCATGCCCGTCGAGCGCCCACCGCAGCACGATATCGCCGTCATTGCTCGATAGCGCGCCTTTGACTTTCAACGCTTCGGTGTGGTCCCCCTGCATATACCGCCACACGCCATAGGCGTCATCGTTCTGCCGATGAATGATGCAACGGTGCCGAACGAGATCCTCTACACGCTCCGGTGTCCCAAACCGCTCCAGGTATTTCGGGGAGGCGCAAAGAAAACGACGATTGCTCATGATGCGCCGGGCGCTAAGCCGGCTGTCGGGGAGCTCGCCAAAACGGATCGCCATATCGAATGCCTCCTCCACCAGATCGATGGGTCGGTCGGTCACTTCGAACTGAATCTCCACATTGGGAAAGCGCTTCGCGAATTCAGACACGAGCGGCGCGATGGTCGTGCGCCCGAAGCCGAGCGTCGCATTCACGCGTAACAGTCCGTGGGGATCGGATCGAGCCCCCGATATCTCATCCTCCATCTGCCGGACTTGCCCGACGATCTGCGTTGCGTAGCGCAGGTAGGTCTCGCCCTCGGGCGTCAGGCTGACACTCCGCGTCGTTCTGTTGACTAGCCGCGCCCCCAGTCTTTGTTCCATCAGCCCCAAGCGCTTGGTCGCGGCCGGCGGGGTGAGATCGAGCGCCCGCGCCGCGCCCGACAAGCTCTTGAGTCTGGCGAGGAGGATGAAAAACTCGAAGTCGGATGCTGAGTCAGTTGTCACTTCAGTTGTTCACCTAAAGTAAAAAATGAAATGAATCGAAGTGAATTCTAATCCCTCCTTTCGCGGATAAGCTAGTTTCCATTGCAGCAAGACGCATGCAAAACGTGCCCAAAACTCAGGAGACACCGTCATGAGAATCGTTGAAATCCGCGAAAAAACCGTTCCGATCAGTTCCCCGATCCGGAATGCCTACATTGACTTCAGCAAGATGACGCTGAGTCTCGTCGCCGTTGTGACGGATGTCATCCGTGACGGAAAGCCGGTCGTGGGTTACGGCTTCAATTCCAACGGCCGCTACGGCCAGGGCAAGCTGATGCGCGAGCGTTTCATTCCGCGCATTCTCGAAGCCGATCCCGCCACGCTCGTCAACGATGCCGGCGACAACCTCGATCCGCACAAGATCTGGGCGACCATGTTCACGAACGAAAAGCCGGGCGGTCATGGCGAGCGCTCGGTCGCCATCGGCACGATCGACATGGCGATCTGGGATGCGGTGGCGAAGATCGAAGGCAAGCCGCTGTTCCAGTTACTGGCCGACCGTTACGGCAATGGCCAACCCGACCGCAAGATCTTCGTGTACGCAGCGGGTGGTTACTACTATCCGGGCCAGGATCACGAGAAGCTGAAAGACGAAATGCGCAGCTACATCGACCGAGGCTATACGGTTGTGAAGAAGAAGATCGGCGGCGCTTCGCTCGATGAAGATCTGCGCCGCATCGACTCGATCCTGAGCGTACTCGGTGACGGTCAGAAACTCGCTGTCGATGCCAATGGCCGCTTCGATCTCGACACCGCGATCCAGTACGCGAAGGCACTGTCGCAATACGATCTGTTCTGGTACGAAGAACCGGGCGACCCGCTCGACTACGAATTGCAGGCCACGTTGCGCAACTACTACGACAAACCGATGGCGACTGGCGAAGACCTGTTCTCGATGCAGGACGCACGCAACCTGATCCGTTATGGAGGGATGCGTCCGGATCGCGACTGGTTGCAGTTCGACTGCGCACTGAGCTATGGCTTGGTGGAGTATCTGCGCACGCTCGACATGCTGCGTCAACACGGCTGGTCGCCGAGCCGCTGTATTCCGCACGGCGGACACCAGATGTCGTTGAACATCGCGGCCGGACTCGGTCTGGGTGGCAATGAATCGTATCCGGATCTGTTCCAGCCTTATGGCGGCTTCCCCGACGGCGTGAAGGTGGAGAACGGCTTCATCACCATGCCCGATCTTCCCGGCATCGGCTTCGAAGGAAAAGCGGATCTTTTCGCCGAAATGCAAAAGCTGTCCGCATAAGCCTTCAAACGGCAAAGCGCGCCGACAAAAGCGTCGGCGCAGCGTTCATAAGAATAGACAAAACGAACGCACGCGAAATCAGTCCGTGCTCGCCGCAGCGGTAGATCCCGCTGCGGCGACCGGTTCTGACTTTCATTAAAAGATGCCACGCATAGGAGACAGTCATGCGGGTTTCAAAGATTGGAAAATCTCTTTCCAAGCTCTATGTACAGGTTCTGATTGGCATTGTTGCCGGCGTCCTAGTCGGCCATTTCTACCCTGACATCGGTTCTCAGCTCAAACCGCTCGGCGATCTGTTCATCAAGCTGATCCGGATGCTGCTTGCGCCGATCATTTTCGCGTCTGTTGTGGTCGGCATTGCCCGCATGAACGACCTTCATGCGGCCGGTCGCGTTGGCGTCAAGGCGGTCGTCTACTTCGAAATTGCATCGACGATTGCGCTCGCTGTTGGCCTTGTAATCGTGAACGTCATCAAGCCGGGCAGCGGTATGAACATTGACCCCGCGCATATCGACAGTTCGGCCATTTCCAGCTACACCCATGCGGCACAGCAGCATGGCATGCTCGATTTCTTCATGAGCATCGTTCCGAACAGCATTGTCGGAGCGTTCGCAAATGGGGATATCCTGCCCATCATCTTCTTTTCGCTCCTGCTCGCCATCTCCCTCGCGAGGCTTGGTCCCCGCACCGCTCCTTTCGTCGACATGCTCGACATGTTCCTTCAGGGCATGTTCGGCGTCGTGCGAATCGTGATGTATGTCGCGCCCATCGGCGCCTTTGGCGGCATGGCATTTACCATCGCGAAGTACGGAATTGGCACGCTGGCATCGTTTGGCCAACTGATGCTGTGCCTCTACCTGACCTCGATCTTCTTCGTGGTCGTTGTGCTTGGTTTTGTTATGCGGATGAGCGGCCTGTCGCTGTGGAAGTATCTCCGCTACATCAAGGACGAGATCTTCATTACCCTCGGTACAGCGTCGACTGAAGCGGTGCTGCCGCAGATGCTCATCAAAATGGAGAAACTGGGGTGTTCACGCCCCGTGGTCGGGATGGTGCTGCCTACGGGCTACACCTTTAACGCCGATGGCACGGCGATCTATCTGACCATGGCCTCGATGTTCGTTGCGCAAGCGATGAATATCCACTTGACGATCGGAGATCAGTTGCTGCTCCTTGGTGTATTGCTGCTGACGTCCAAAGGGTCTGCGGGCGTGGCCGGAGCCGGATTCGTCGCACTGGCTGCCACGCTGGCCTCGATGCACAAAATCCCTGTCTCTGGACTGGTGCTGCTGCTAGGCGTCGATCGCTTCCTCAACGAAGCTCGCGCCGTCACGAACCTGATCGGTAACGGCGTAGCGACGATCGTGGTCGCTCGATGGGAGGGGGCGCTCGATATGAACAAGGCCCGCGCGATGCTCAACCGTACCGACACGAGCATCGATGTGTTGGAGTCCGCCGACGAGGCGCCGACAGACCGGACGCCTCCGAAAGACGCCGTCATTCGGTCCCACATGCATTGAATCGTTGAGGCAACTTGATGTTGAGCAGATTCCTTTCCACTCGACCCACACATCTTCTTTATCAAGAAGCTCGCTCTTTATACAACGGCTTTAGACACAGCTCGATATCATCGCTCCGCTTGACGCCGCTGCTCTACAGCCAGGCGTCATTCTTCGGAGAAAAATCATGTTTGAAATTGGAAAAGAGTATTCCCGGGAAGACATTCACAGGGTGACGGGAGGATGCAAGCAGGCATTCTTGCCTACGAAGGGCGGCAAAGTCGTCGCTGCGCGATTGCGTCAGGACCTCAACCCCTATGCCCCGGATGTGATCGTCTGCGATAGCAGCGCCGCCGCACGTGCGGCCGGCCGGACGCTCGCGCGACAGACCGAGCCGCTTCCTGTTTTTGTCCGAACAGCGACTGACCGATTCCGTTACATGGGCGAGTACGTCACCGATGAATCGTTCACCGCTCCACTCGACTACGCCAAATACGTGCAGAACACCGGATTTACGCTTGGTCAGATTTCGCGCGTGATCAAAATGAAACGCCGTTGATCTCAAGGGCGTCTTCGAGTCGTAATCGTCTCTTCGCCGGCTGGGTTGTTGTTTGTGCCCAACCGGCGATCATCAATGACGCGCTAGACAGCGCTCACTCCTCGCACTTCACATCCTGCCGTCGCACGACGATGATCACCGGGTAGGTCCCGTGCTCGAGTTCCACACGCGCGACCACGGCTATCGTCGCGTTGTCGACGTCGTCATACACGCTGACTTTTTCATTCCGAAGGTTTGTCACGCCGGTACAGGCTGACGCGCGACCTTCGTCGGACACCTTGCATTGAATCGGGTTGTCAGCAACGAAGCGATATTTGTCCCGGTCGGGGGTTGCAAGGTATTCACGAAAGCTCTGCGCCGATCCACCGACGCCGGTGACATACCCGATGGCGCACTGCAGTTTGGGTGCGTCGCTGCTCCCGGATGTCTGGGCGGTCGCGATCGTGCTTGCGGTTGCAATGACCGCGGCGAGTGTCAATGCAAGGGGATATCTCATGGCGCAAATCACCGTAGTCGGTTCGAAGTGCTGGATTGTAATGGCATCTTGCCCAACGGGTCCGAAAGTGGTGATCCGTGCGCCAACCTGAGATCACTGCTGCTTGCGCGACTTTCCTTTACCCGAGGCTTGCGTAGTTTGCGCAGGGGGCGTGCCCCCCTCGTCACGTTCCCGGCTCCAATGCTCGAGCAGCGTGCGACTCTGATCGCGGACCGTCGCGGTGAGCAGTGCCGCCTTCTCCGCGTCGATGCTCTTCCAGCCGAGCATCGACAGTTTGGACGGATGCGCGAGGTGAAAAATCACCAGTTGCCCATGCAGGCTGAAGGTGCGGATCAAGATGACCGGATCGTCAGTTGCACGCCCGGAAATTCGCGCCACTAGCGCCACGCTGACATCGTTGAGCGGCTGGCGAATCCGGCAGCCGAAAATCTGCATGGCACTCTGAGGTTCGTGTCCCGCCTGTTCGCGCGCGAAGAACATCCGCCGGCCGGGCTTGCTTGCCTTGACGAAAGCGCCGTGCGCGATCGCTGTCTGAATGCCGAGGAATGCGTCGATCAACGCCGGGGTGTCGGCGTTTTCACGCAGCGCTTCCTGCGCATGTTCGATGGGCGGGCCGAATGTTTCCCATGCGTCGTCGGCGAGCATCTCGACGCATGCGCGATACACCCCTTCCTTATTCTCGAAGTAGTACTGCAGCGCGGGCGCGTTGACGCCGGCGCGGGCCGCGATGTCGCGTGTCGACGCGCCCTCGAAACCATGTTCGCCAAACAGTTCGATCGCCGCCTCGATGATCCGGTGCCGCGTTTCGTCGCCGCGTGCATAGCCGCCTTCCGGCGAGCGGCGCAGCTTCTTTGCGGTGCTCATGCATCTTTCTCCATTACGCGTATTGCGGGAATTCGTAAGAAATATATCACTTGACACAATTTGATCAACTGGAATAATTGTGCCACCTGGAAACAATTGGACCGATACGATGTCAGCGACCGCAGGCTCTCCCTCCCGCCCGATACCCGCCGATGATTCGCCCGCAGCAGGGGCGAGGCGCCCCAGCCGGCGCACGGTGCTGATCGCGCTCGGCGTTGTCGCGCTGATCGTCGGCGCCGTCTGGCTCGGCCGCTGGTGGACGGTGGGCCGCTTCATCGAAAGCACCGACGACGCCTATCTGCAGGCCGACAGCGTCACCGTGGCGCCCAAGATCGCCGGCTACGTTACGGAAGTTTACGTCGCGGACAACCAGGTCGTGAAGCCGGGCGATCCGCTTGTTCATCTCGACGCCCGCCAGTATCAGGTCGCGCTCGACCAGGCGCGGGCCACGATTGATGCGCGCAAGGCCGACATCGAACGCGCACAGGCCGACATCAAACAGCAGCAGTCCAACATTGCGCAGGCCCAGGCGCAGCAGCAGGTGGCGCGTGTGAGCGCGCAGCATGCGAGCGACGAAGTGCGCCGCTACGCGCCGCTCGTCGCCACCGGCGCTGAAAGCAGCGAACGGCTGGCGGAATTGACCAGCAGTCGCGATCAGGCGAATGCCACGCTCGCCGCGAATGCGGCGGCGGTCGAGGCAGCACGCTCGCAGATCGGGTCAGCCACCGCGCAGCTCGCGCAGGCGCGCGCGCAACTCGAAGCGGCTCAGGCCAGCGCGCAGCAATCGCAACTCGATCTCGACAACACCGTGGTGCGCAGTGTCCTCGGCGGCAAGGTCGGCGATCGCACCGTGCGCGTGGGTCAGTACGTGCAACCCGGCACGCGGATGCTGACGGTTGTGCCGGTCCAAAGCACCTATTTGCTGGCGAACTTCAAGGAAACGCAAGTGGGTGGGATGCGCGTCGGTCAGCCGGTGGAAATGCACGTCGATGCGTTGCCCGGTCATACGCTGCACGGTGTGATCGATAGTTTCTCGCCCGGCACGGGCTCGCAATTCGCGCTGCTGCCGCCGGAAAACGCCACCGGCAACTTTACGAAAATCGTGCAGCGGGTGCCCGTGCGGATTCGCATCGACACGGGGGCGGAGACGCGCAGCGTGCTTCTGCCGGGGCTTTCGGTAACCGTGGATGTCGACACGCGTTCGGCGCGCGATCGTGACGCGCGCATCGATAGCGAGAACCATCGTGGCTGAATCGGGAACCGCAACTCCCGCCGCCGCAGCGCGTGGGGAAGAGCGTGCCAGCGTCGGCGACTGGATCGCCGTCGCCGCGGGCGCGCTTGGCGCCCTGATGGCGACGCTCGACATCTCGATCACGAACTCCGCATTGCCGCAAATCCAGGGCGAAATCGGCGCCACCGGTACGGAAGGCACCTGGATTTCGACGGGCTATCTGATGTCGGAAATCGTGATGATTCCGCTGGCGGCATGGCTTACGCGCGTATTCGGCCTGCGCAATTTCCTGCTCACGAATTCGGCGCTTTTCATTGCCTTTTCGATGATGTGCGGCTGGTCGCACACGTTGCCCATGATGATCGCCGGCCGCATCGGCCAGGGCTTCACGGGCGGCGCGCTGATTCCGACGGCGCAGACCATCATCCGCACGCGTCTGCCGCTATCGCAGATGCCGGTCGGCATGACCATGTTCGGCTTGATCGTATTGCTCGGGCCGCTGCTTGGACCGGTTGTCGGTGGCTGGCTCGCGGAGAACATCAGCTGGAGCTGGTGCTTCTTCATGAATCTGCCGATCTGCCTTGCGCTGATGACCCTGTTGATCGTCGGCCTGCCGTCAGACCGGCCGCACTGGGAGTCGTTTTTCAAGGCGGATTGGCTCGGCATCGTGGGTCTCGCGATCGGCCTCAGTTCGCTCACGGTCGTGCTCGAGGAAGGTCAGCGCGAGCGCTGGTTCGAATCGTCGATGATCGTGGCGCTCACCTGTGTGTCGGTCTTCGGCATGATCCTGATCGCCGCCTCGCAAATGACCGCGAAAAAGCCGATTGTGCGGCTGAGTCTGATGCGCAACCCGAACTACGCCAGCGTGATCGTGATCGTGTCCGCGGTCGGCGCAGCGCTTTATGGCGTGTCGTATCTGCTGCCGCAGTTTCTCGGGGTGGTTGCGGGCTACAACGCGGAACAGTCCGGCGCGATCATGCTGCTTTCCGGGCTGCCGGCCTTCATGATCATGCCGATCCTGCCGCGGCTGCTTGGCAAAGTCGACTTCCGCGTGCTGGTGATCACCGGGCTGGTGTTGTACGCGATCAGTTGCATGATCGACATCGAGTTGACAGCACAGAGCGTCGGGCACGATTTCATCTGGTCGCAACTGATACGCGGCACCGCTCAGATGCTCGCGATGATGCCGCTCAATCAAGCGTCGATGGCGGCCGTGTCGCGCGAAGATTCCGGTGACGCCGCCGGTCTCTACAACATGGCGCGCAATCTCGGCGGGTCGATCGGCCTTGCGATCATCGGTACCGTGATCGACCGGCGCACGACCTTTCATACCGCGATGATCCGCGAGTCGGTCAGTGCCAATTCGCTGATCGGCCAGGAGAGCCTGACGGCGAACGCGGCGAACTGGTTCGCCCATACGGGCGATATGGCGTACTCGCAGGTGCGCGCGCTTGGGCAACTCGGCGCGCAGATCCAGCAGCAGGCCATCGTGATGACCTATTCGGAAACCTTCTATCTGCTCGGCATCGCGCTGATCGCCTGCATTCCGCTTGCGCTGCTTCTGAAAACACCCAGCCGGACTGCACCGCCGCCTTCTTCCGCCGGACACTAATGTCTTTTCATCACACCATGATGTTCAACCGTCCCTCGTCTATCGCACTGGCCGCCGCCGTGCTTTTGTCCGCCTTGGTGGGTTGCACGGTCGGCCCGGATTATCACGGCGCACCGCCGGTTGCGCAGGATGCCCGCAGCAGCGCGACCTTCGTGCGTGCGCCGGCCTCCGGTACGACGGCGACGCCCGCGCCGAACCAGTGGTGGCTCGCATTCAACGATCCGCAGTTGAACGACCTCATCGCCGCCGCCTTTGCACATAGTCCCGACGTGCATATTGCGCAGGCCCGGCTGCGGGAATCGCGTTCACAACTGCAGAAGCAACGTGCGAACGAATTGCCGAAAATCTCCGGTGATGCTGCCGCGCTGCGCATGCGCTCGCCTGACCTGAGTTCGCTCAGCTCCGGAAGCAGTACAGCGTCGTCGGGCCGTGGCCCGCTGCAGCTCTATACGTCGGGCTTCGACGCTACGTGGGAAATCGACCTGTTTGGCGGCACGCGGCGTGCCATCGAAGCGGCATCCGCGGATGCGGAAGCCGTCGATGCCGATCTCGCGGACACCCAGGTATCGCTCGCGGCCGAGGTTGCGCAGGCCTACATCGAACTGCGTGATCAGCAGACGCGGCTTGAACTCGCGCGGCGTCAGGCAGAGACCGAACAGAAGATGTTGACGCTGACGCAGCAGCGCCGGGAGCGTGGCACGGCAGCGGACCTCGACGTGGAACGCCTGAGCACGCAAGTTGAAAACACGCGCGCGACGCTGATTCCGCTTGACGCGCAACTGACCGATTCGCTCGACCGTCTCGCCGTACTGACCGGCCGTGAACCCGGCGCGCTGGACCAGCAACTCGCGGGCACGCGGCCACTGCCGGCGTTGCCCGGGACGGTGGCGATCGGCGATCCGTCAGTAATGTTGCAGCAGCGTCCCGACATTCGCGCAGCGGAACGGCGGCTTGCGTCGAGCAATGCGCAGATCGGCGAACACATCGCGGATTTTTTCCCGAAGGTGACGTTGCTCGGCGATATCGGTTTCAGTGCAGGCGATCCGGGTCATCTCGTGCGCAAGAACAATTTCAGCTGGATCACCGCGCCGTATCTGCAATGGAACGCGTTCGATTTTGGCCGCACATTGGGTAGCGTGCACGCAGCCGAGGCATCGCGTGACGAAGCCGAAGCGCGTTATACGAAGGCCGTGCTCGGCGCGCTGCAGGACGCGAACTCGTCGCTCTCACGCTATGGGCATCAGCGCGATCATGTCGTCACGTTGCAAAAGGTGGAAACTTCAGCAAGCCACTCGGCCACGCTGATGCGGCAGCGCTATTCCGCCGGTGTCGCCACGCTGATCGATCTGCTTGACACGCAACGCGAAGAATTCACCGCGCAGCAGAATGTCGTCGCGGGACAGGCCGAATTGCTCAAGGACTTTGTATCGTTGCAGAAAAGCCTTGGCATCGGCTGGCAAGCGCAGCAAGGCTAGCGTGTGGGTTACGCTTTAACGGTCGCGGCGTCGTGCGGATTCGCACGGCGCGCCGCTTTTGCCGCAGCCTCGATACACGCAGCGAGACGTTGAGTAGCAATTTCAATTTCGGCGTCACTGAAACCGCCGAGACCCAGTATCAAACCCATTGGGCCTTTTCCATTGGAATACATGGGTGACACCGCTCGTACAGCAACCCCGCTTTCGCCCGCTAACGACGCCACCAACTTGTCGTCGACACCCCCGCCAAGCCAGAGCACAAGGTGCATGCCCTGATCGCTCGGCTGCAACCAGGCGACCTCTTTCGGCAGCCGCCGCCCGAGCGTCTCGATGATGCATGCACGGCGGTCCGCATAGACCCCACGAATACGCCGGATGTGACGATCCAGATGGCCTTCAGCGATGAAGGCCGCCAGTACATGCTGATCTGCGTTCGGGGGATTGCGATCCATGAGCACGCGCGCGCCGCAGAAGGCCTCCACGAGGTTCTGCGGGACAACCGCATAGCCGAGCCGCAATGACGGGAACAGGATCTTGCTAAAGGTGCCGAGATAGACCACCCGGTTAGGATCGAGTCCCTGCAGCGACGGAAACGGATGTCCCGCATAACGCAGTTCGCTGTCGTAGTCGTCTTCGACCACCCAGGCGTTGTTCGCGCGGGCCCACGTCAATAGCGCGTTGCGCCGCGCCATGCTCAATGGCATTCCCAGCGGATACTGGTGCGACGATGTGACGAACGCCGCCCGTGCGTGCGGGGCCAACTTGATACCCTCATCGACGTTGAGGCCTTCCGCATCGACGGGTACCCGGATCATGCGCTCCGGGCGACCGGAGCTTTCCAGAATGGCCGTAATGCCTCTATACGCTGGGTCCTCCACCCACGCCGACGCGTCGCCATCGAGCAGCACCTGGCATGACAGGTAAAGGCCTTGCTGTGTGCCGCTTGTGATGATCACCTGGTCTGCCTCGCAACGAACCGAGCGCGATTTCCTGACGTAGTCGGCCACCGCTTCGCGCAGCGCCAGCGCCCCTTGTGGGTCGCCATACCCGGCCGGAGCGCCAGGTCCGCGGGCGCGCAGCCGGTTGCCGAGCCGGCGCCAGACATCATCCGGAGCGGCAGGGCCAATGGGTACCGAAACTGCGAAAGGCGCCTGCGGCACGGCAGAAAATTGACGTGCGACCTGGGCGAACAGACGGGCGCGTTCTGGGAGCGGGGCAGTTTCAACAGCTGAGGATCGCGCTCGGGGATCGGCAGGGAGCGTCAACGATTGCGCCACGCGCGTGTCGGAGCCTGGCTGCGATTGCAGAAAGCCTTCGGCGATCAGTTGCTCGAACGCCTCGACGACGGTTCCTCGTGCAACATGCAACGAGGCAGCTAACGTGCGCGTGGAGGGGAGCACCTCGCCCGGTTTGAGGTCGCCACGGCGGACGGCCTCGCGGAGTGCCTGCGCGAGTTGACGGCCCAAATGGCCCGCGGCTCGATCCAGCATGCCGATCGCCGGAACTTCCACTGCTTTCGGTTTGCGAGCCATGGCTTTCTGGTCCAAAGAAAATGATCGAAACTGGTTCTACAATATAAACCAGTTTGCCGCCACAATTGTTTCCAGGCCTGCCGCACCGGCGTTGCCTGCAATGAGGGTTAGCGCATCGCTGCACTCATCACGGAGCCCCTATGTACGTACCCACTCATTTTGATGAACCGCGCACCGAGGTGCTGCACGCGCTGATCACAGAGAATCCGTTCGGCACGCTGTTCACGCATGGCAAAAGCGGTCTGGACGCCAACCACATTCCGTTTGATCTGAAAGCCGGCGAAGGCGCACACGGCGTCCTTCATGCTCACGTGGCGCGCGCCAATCCGGTCTGGCAGGACGTGGCCAACGGGGACGAGGTACTGGTCGTGTTTCGCGCGGGCGACGCCTACATCTCGCCCAACTGGTATCCGAGCAAGCACGAGCTTCACAAGCAGGTGCCGACATGGAACTACAGGGTGGTCCACGCGCACGGCCGGGTGACCATCCGCGATGATGAGCGCTATGTTCGCGGGTTGGTCGCTCGCCTCACGCGGACTCATGAAGCCTCCCAGCCTCGTCCGTGGAAGATGACGGACAGCACCGCCGACTACATCGATATGATGCTCAAGGCGATCGTCGGCGTCGAAATCGAAATCACCCGTCTGGTCGGGAAGGTCAAGCTCGGCCAGAACAAGGAAGTGCGGGATATAGAAGGGGCAGGCGCTGCTCTCAACGAGCGGGGAGAAAACGTGATCGGCGAAGCCATGCTTGAGTGCGCTGCGATTAAGGCCGCAAAGGCGGGCGATTCCCCCGCCTGACGCTCACAGAAAAACTGTGATCAGAAGCACGGCCTCTGATGTTGAGCAGGAAGGGGACGTAGCTCAAGCAGAAGGGAGCGCGAGCCGCGCGATTTCAGCAAAGTATCGCGCACCGGTGAGCAAGATTTCGTCGTTGAAATCGTAGGTAGCGTTGTGGAGCGGGGTACTCCCTTCTTTCCCCGTCTCACCATTGCCAATGAAAATGAAGTTGCCCGGCACCGCCTGAAGGAACGCGCCGAAATCCTCGGAGATCATCATGGGTTGCACGTCGGCGTCCACGTTTTCTGCGCCGACGATATTGCGCGCGGCCGAAACGGCGAGGTCGACATATTCGGGTGAATTCACCGTAGGCGCGAATTCGTGCGTGTATTCAAACGCGCATTCAGCCCCGTGCGCGTGGCAGATGCCTTCGCTGATTTCTCGCATGCGGGCTGCCAGCATGGCCTGAACTTCGGGCGCGTAGCTGCGCGTATCGCCCTTGATCGTTACGTTCGACGGAATGACGTTGCGGATGCCATCCGTAATGAATTCGGTGCAGGAAATCACCGCCTGCAGGCTCGGATCGAGATTGCGGGACACGACTGTCTGCAATGCCAGCACGATTTGCGAGGCGATCACAATCGGATCGACGCCCATGTGCGGTCTCGCTGCATGCGTGCCGCGGGCCTTGATATGGATGACGAAATTGTCTTCGCTGGCCATGATGCCGCCCGCGCGTGTCGCGAAGGTCCCGGCGGCCATGCCCGGCATATTGTGCGCGCCAAAGATCGCGTCGACGGGATATCGCTCGAAAAGCCCGTCGTTCATCATCGCTTTCGCACCGCGGCCATGTTCTTCGGCCGGTTGAAAAATGAATCGTACGGTGCCGCTGAAATTCTTCTTTTCGGCAAGCAGACGTGCCGCGCCGAGAATCATCGACATATGTCCGTCGTGTCCGCAGGCGTGCATCTTGCCTTGCGTTCGCGAGGCGTACGGACGGTCCGGTGCGTTCTCCGCGATATTCAGCGCATCCATGTCGGCGCGCAGACCAATCACGCCAGGGCCGTTGCCGACCGTGAGATTGGCGACGAGGCCGGTGCCGCCGATTCCCCGGTGCACGTCGAGGCCGAGGGCCTTCAAGGCGCGCGCGACATAGTCCGAAGTCGCGACTTCCTCGAAGCCGGTTTCCGGGTTCTGGTGCAGATGCTGACGCCAACTCTTCAGCTGCGATTGCAAGGCGATTTCCATAACGTCTATCCCTTTTCGATGGCCATTCAGGTTGTCTTATCGAACCGCGGCTTTGAGCCATTGAGCCTGACGTGAAAGAACGGAGTCGGCCGTTTCGCCCACGCATTCACGGTAGACCAACGGCGCTGTCGCTCCCTCAGTGCTGATCACCAGAACGCGCGAATCTTTGTTCAGGCCGGCGGCGCGTGCCAGTTGCGAATCCTGCATGAGGACCGCGAGGCCGGCGTAACCCGCTGCGCCGGATTCGCCGACTACCAGCGGAACGTCCGCACCCGTTCCAGCCGCGAGCCTGCGCATTGCGGCAATCGCGTCTTCGTCGCTGATCGTCATGAAATCGTCCACGCACGACTCGAGGATCTTCCACGCGAGCGGTGAAGCTTCGCCGCATGCAAGGCCCGCCATGATTGAATCGACGGAGCCGGTTGCTTTTGCCGCCCGGCCTTCGCGCGCACTTTGATACAGGCAGTCTGCCTGTTGCGGCTCGACGACAACGAAGCGCGGACGTTTGCTGCCATGAATCTCCCAAAGATAGCTGGCGACCCCGGCAGCAAGACCGCCGACACCGCCTTGCAGAAATACATGCGTGAAGGCGCATTCGTCAGCATGACTTTCGGATTGCTCGACGATCTCGGCGGCGATCGCACCGTAGCCCTGCATGACATCGCGAGGAATGGCTTCATATCCTTCATACGATGTGTCTGAGACCACGTGCCAACCGTTGTCTTTTGCGAGGCGCGCAGCTTCTTCCACCGACTCGTCGTAATTGCCCTTGATACGGATGATCTGCGCACCGTATGCAGCGATGGCCCGCTCGCGCTCGGCGCTTACGTTGGCGTGCAGGACGATCACGCAATTGCATCCGAGTGTTTGTGCCGCGGCGGCCAGGGCTTTGCCATGGTTGCCGTCGGTCGCGCTGATCACGACGAAGTTTGTGAGCATGTCCTTGTAGCGTCCCTCGATCAAACCCTTCGGGTCGAGATTGTGCTCGGGCCACAAACGCAAAATCAGGCGCACGAGTGCAATAGGCGCGCCTAGCGCCTTGAAGCTACCGAGTGGTGAGCGGACGGATTCGTCCTTGACGCACAGACGCGCTACGCCAAGTCGCGCCGCCGCATCGGGAAGATCCCATAGCGGGGTAGCGGAGGAACCGAGAAGCGCCCAGTTCTTTAGCCATGCGCGGCTCTGTTCGGCGGCCTCCAGGTTCAGAATTGTCTTCAGTTCGTTCGGGTAGTCGGTGTGCGACGCGCGCTCGTTCGCGATCAGCATTGCGGTGTGGCTCCAGTGAATGATTGTCCGGCAGGACCGTCGGATTCCCCGCAGCGGAGAATCGATACGTCAACCAATGCCTAAATAATATTGCTTGACGTGCTTAAATTAATCGCTAAATCTTGGGTCCCGACGCAATAATTTCTCGCTTTCGTGCAAGGACCCGTCCAATGGCTATCACTCTCGACGCTTTCGATCGCAAGCTCTTAGCCGAGGTCCAGAGGGACGCTCAACTCCCGCAAAATGAACTTGGCGCCCGGGTCAACCTTTCGACTGCCGCAGTCAATCGCCGCTTGCGCCGCCTCGCCGAAGACGGCGTGATTGATCGGTACACAGCGATCGTCTCGCCCGAAAAGGTGGGGTGTCCTCTCACTATCGTTTCCATGGTGGAAGTCGAGAGCGAACAGATCGACCTGCTCGATTCCATGAAGCGAACCTTTGAACAATGCCCGCAGATCCAGCAGTGCTACTACGTCGCGGGTGAATGGGATTTCGTACTGATCCTCACAGTGCGCGATATGGAGCAATACAACGACCTGACCCGGCAACTGTTCTTTTCCAATAACAATGTGAAGCGCTTCAAGACACTCGTGAGCATGAGCCGCGTGAAGGTCGGCTTGGGCGTGCCTGTCGATATCGACGATTGACGCACGCTGTCTGAGCGCGGCGCCGGGCCGCGCGGATCGCAACGTATGCGTCGCATCGCTGCCGGCAAGCGGCAGACGATGCCCACTACGTTGTCGCGACGGCTCTTATCTGACGACGCTGGTGTCGTGCCAATCGCCTTGGCCAAACTGCCGGACGGTAATCGCGCCGTTGCGAATGTCGCCGTTGCCGTCAAACTTGATCGGCCCCGTCACACCCTCCAGTGCCAGGTTCTGCAGCTTGGGCAGATAGACTTTCGGATCGACCGAATCGGCCGCCTGCATTGCGCCGGCCATCGCCATGACGGCGTCGTACGCATACGGCGCGTAGAGTTGCACGGGCACGCCAAACCGCTGCTGGTAGCGCTTGAAGAACGCGTCGCCTTGCGGCATTTGCGAAGGCGGTACGCCCGCCAGCGTGCAATACGTGCCGCTGTTCATCGCGGCACCCGCGAGTTTGATGAATTGCGGCGTACAGGCCTCGTCACCCGCGATGAGTTTGGCTTTCAGACCAAGCTTCTGAGCCTGCTGGACGAATGCGGCCGCTTGCGTGTCTCCGCCCGTGAAGACGATCCCATCCGGAACGCGGCTCTTGATAGTCGTGAGGACCGCCATCCAGTTGGTGGTTTTGTCGGTACCGTATTCGCGCGCGACAACGGTGCCTCCCGAAGCCTTGACCGCTTTTTCGACTTCGTCGGCCAGTCCCTGTCCATAGGCTGTTCGATCGTCGACGATGGCGATCTTCGTGGCCTTCAGGTTCTTCACAAGATAGGTGCCGATGACCGTGCCTTGCCGCACATCGTTCGCAACCATGCGGAAAACAGTTTTATAGCCTTGCGCCGTGAGCTTGGGGTTGGTTGCCGACTCGGTGATCATCGGTATGCCGGCGTCCGAGTAGATCTTCGATGCGGGGATCGACGTACCCGAGTTGGCGTGGCCAACCACGCCGGCAACCCGATCATCGACCAGCTTTTGCGCAACAGTCACGGCGGTCTTCGGATCGGCAGCATCGTCCTGCGAATCGAGTGCGAACGTGATCTGCTGTCCGCCGATTCGGAGTTTCTTCGCGTTGAGATCCTCGATTGCGAGCCGGACACCGTTTTCGTCGTCCTTGCCGATGTGGGCCAGTTCGCCGGACAACGGCGATACCTGACCGATTTTGACCGTGACGTCTGCCTCTGCTAGAAGCGGTTGCGCCGCGAACACTATCGCAAGGAAGGGAGGAATGAATTTCAGGTTTTGCATGTTCGGGCGCTCGCTGGTTGCGTCGATGGTTTGGAGGAAACGCTGGCACTTCCGCGGCCTTTTCTGATCGCGTGAGGCTATGACGATCGTAAAAGAGCGCTGCGATAGCCAAAATCCACCAGGTGCGCCGTGGTGCAATTTCTGATCGTTCTGCTGGGGGGAAGTGAGAGATTTTTGATGTCCGCGTCGCCGCGGAAACGCGGAACGGCGGTGAGTCCCGGTAAAGCCGTAGTCACACCGCCGTACTACACATTGGCCTACCGTCGGCGCGAGAGTCCCCGCGATTGAGCTTCAGGTTGCGTGTCCACCGCGGCGAGCAGATGCTGGCGGCCCTCGTCAAGAATTTCATCCGCGAGCGCCGGGTCAACGTTTGCAACAGCGCGCGAAAGCAGCAGCGCACCGACCATCTGGCTGAACAAAGTAATCGCCTTGCTACGGCCGCCTTCGCTGATCCCCTCGGTTTCTTCGATGACCTTGGCGAATCGGTCGAGGTTCACCGCGAGCCCCTCTGCGTAAGCGCCGCGCGCGACGTCGTCGAATCGGCGGGCGTCGCCGACAAAACCCGACCAGGGGCAACCCGCCTCGATATTCGCGCGATGCTCGGGAGACAGGTACCACTCAATGTCGTACTTGAGCGGGTCAGCGCCCGACGACTTCGCGCCGTCGATCAAGGCGGCATAAGCCTCGCCCCCTTCTTCCATCGCCTTTTCCATCACTGCGGCGACCAGCGCGTCTTTTGATTTGAAGTGGTTGTAGAAACCGCCTTGCGTAAAGCCCGCCGCTTTCATCAACTCCGCGAGCCCGACCGCATCGACGCCGCGCTCGCGAAACAGCTTCTCAGCCGCTGCCACGATCGCGTGCCGGTTTTCCGCCGCCTGCTGCCTGGAAACACCCACTTTCCCTCCCTTTGGCCGATAGCGACCCAATAAGACCCATCAAAAAATACAATGGTGACCACCATTGACATTGCCAGGGCGGCCGCCCACAATCCATTTCAATGACAATGTCATTCACCATTGTCTTAAGTATAGCCTTCTTTACCTGCATGTCCAGGCGGCAGGAGGCACAACGGTTATCCGACGCCTGAACGCGTCGTCACCTCACTCTTGAAAGAGGGCATCACCATGACGAAGACAACCCCTGAACAGAACAAGGCGCTCGTGCTGGAAGCATTCGACACCCTGTTCAACAAGCGCGACTACGCAGCAGCCGAACGCTTCTGGTCCGACAGTTACATCCAACATAGCGCTCATATCGCGCCGGGACGCGACGGCCTGTTCGACCTGATTCGCACGCTGCCCGACACCCTGCGCTATGAGAACCAGCTGATCCTGGCCGAGGGCGACCATGTCATTGCACATGGGCGCTTCTCGGGACACGGCCGGCCTGCTGCGTGGATCGCAGCCGACGTCGTCCGCTTTGAAAACGGCAAGCTCGCCGAGCACTGGGACGTGCTTCAGGACGAAGCGACCCGCGCCGAATCAGCGAGCGGTCTGCCGATGTTCGGCGACAGCTTTCCTGCCTGACCACACCAACCTCATCTTCAGCAAATCAACTTCATCAGGAATACGATCATGAAACTCACGGGAAACACGATCTTCATCACGGGCGGCGGTTCGGGCATTGGCCGCGGGCTTGCCGAGGCACTCCACCAACGCGGCAACAAGGTCATCATCAGCGGCCGCCGGCGCAGCCATCTCGACGAGGTGGTGGCAGCGAATCCCGGCATGTCTGCAATCGAGCTCGACATTACCGACCCGGCCAGCATCGCGAAGGTAGCGGCGCAACTGATCGCGGACTATCCCGACCTCAACGTGCTGATCAACAACGCCGGGATCATGCAGCCCGACCAGGCGGGCGGCCACATCGACGACGCGCTGCTGGTGTCCACCATCACGACCAACCTCATGGGGCCGATCCGTATGACGTCGGCGCTGCTCGACCATCTGAAGACCCGGAACGACGCTGTCGTCGCCTATACGAGCTCGGTCCTCGCTTTCGTTCCCTTGGCCATGACGTCGGTGTATTCGTCGACCAAGGCCGCGCTGCATTCGTACGTCCTCTCGCAACGCTTCATGCTGCGGAACACGAAGGTTCGCGTACTCGAAATCGCACCGCCCTGGGTGCGCACGGACCTCATGAACAGCCGCGAAGCCGAACAGGCGATGCCGCTTGACGCCTTCATCGACGAAACGATCGCTGTCCTCGGCACGGACGTGGATGAGGTTCTGGTCGAAGGGGCGAAGGCGTTCCGCGCGAACCCGGGGCCCGGCGAGCACGCCTTCGTCAATGGCTTTAATACGCAGCTCACCGAAGTGTTCGGTGGGTGAGTGACTGCTTGCCGGATACGCCGCGTCGCAGGCAAGTTGACGCGTATCCGGTGGCAGCAGCATCGAGATTTAGCCGCGCTGGGCAATGGCAAATCGTGAGCGGAGGCGGCGTGTCATGCGCTCAACCTCCGCCATCCCGATCCCACGGCGGCACGTCGCCGAACGCATCGACGAGGAAATCGATCACCGCACGTATCTTGGCACTCAGATGCCGACGGCTGGGATACACGGCAAGTACGTCGATGTCAGGCAAGCGATAGTCAGGCAATACCTGAACCAGCTTGCCGGCGCGCAGGTCGTCGCCGATCAGGAAGGTGGGTTGCCAGATCACGCCTTGTCCAGCGAGCGCAGCCGCGCGTGCCGTATCGCCATTGTTGGTATGCATGTGGCAGTTCACCTTCACGGTGTGCGCCTTGCGCTCACTATCCATCAGTTGCCACTCGTCGCCGGTGGCGGCGTACGAGTAGCCGATGCATTGATGCTCGATCAAATCGGCTGGCTCAGCAGGGTATCCGCAACGCGCCAGGTAGTCTGGCGATGCGCACAGGATGTTTCTCGATGTCGCGAGCTTGCGGGCTGCGTGGCTGGTCGAACCGGCGCGCGAGATGCGAATGGCGAGGTCATAGCCTTCCTCGACGATATCGACCACACGATCAATCAGCGCGACATCGAGTTCCACGCCGGGATATTTGCGCATGAACTCGGGCCATAGCGGCGCCAGATGCAGAATGCCAAAGCTCACGGGCGCATTGATGCGCAACCGGCCGCGCGGTTCGACCGAGGCCGAAGACACAAGCCCCTCAGTCTCGGCGACGTCGTCGAGGATCGATTTGCAGCGCGCATAAAGCGTCTCGCCGCCCTCGGTCAGCGAAAGCCTGCGTGAGGTGCGATTCAGCAGACGTGTGCCGAGGTGCGCTTCCAGCTCATTCACGTAGCGGGTCACGTTGGCGGGCGACGTCTCGAGCGCATCGGCGGCGCGCGTGAAGCTGCCGCGGCTCACCACGGTCACGAAGACTTCATAAGCACGCAGCCGGTCCATGCCTTTCCCCGATCATTCACAAATACTGAATGATATACCCATGTTTTGAGCCTTTCTGCACGAGTGGCTGAAGCCTATATTGCTTCTCACGGACCAAGGCACTGGGCACTGGTCAAAACACTGCAGCAGGAGATTGAACATGCAACGCTTATCAGGAAAAGTCGCGATCGTGACCGGCGCCAGCGCGGGAATTGGCCGTGCCACCGCAAAACTGTTCGCCGCGGAAGGCGCAAAAGTGGTAATCGCGGCGCGCCGCGAAGCTGAACTTGAAACGCTCGCGGCCGAGATTGCCAGCGAAGGCGGCGAGGCCGCGTTTCTCGCGGGCGACGTACAGTCAGAGGACTACGCGAAAGCGCTGGTCGCGCTCGCCGTGAGCCGCTTCGGCCGGCTCGACATCGCCTATAACAACGCCGGCACGCTGGGCGAAATGGGCCCGACTTCGGGTGTGTCGGAAGCAGGCTGGTCGGCCGCGTTGGCGACCAATCTGACGAGCGCCTTTTTGGGTGCGAAGCACCAGATCCCCGAGATGGTGAAGCACGGTGGTGGGTCGGTCATCTTCACGTCGACGTTCGTTGGCTACTCATTCGCTTTCCCGGGCACCGCGGCATACGCCGCGAGCAAGGCCGGCTTGATCGGGCTGACTCAAGCGCTGGCTGCCGAGTATGGCCCGCAGGGTGTACGCGTCAACGCCATTCTGCCTGGTGCCGTGGACACGCCGATGTATCGCGACATGAACGACACCGCCGAGTCGCAAGCCTTCGTGACCGGTTTGCATGCGCTCAAGCGAGTGGCGCGGCCGGAAGAACTCGCCCGTTCGGTGCTTTATCTCGCGTCCGATGACTCGTCCTTCGTGACCGGTACTGCTTCGCTGGTCGATGGCGGCGCGTCGATTACGCGTACGTGAATCTTTTGACGGCGTCCGATGTTCAGGATGCCTTGTTGAAGAGATCATCAGGCGGTCAAGGCAATGTGGCTGCGGCCGCCTGAAACTCCCGCGCATACCGCGTAGGCGGTAGTCCGACAAAGCGGGTGAATGCCACACTGAACGCGCTCGCGGAGCTGTAGCCGACGCGTTCCGCAACTTCGGCGATGCCGCCTTCTTTCCGCCGCAACAGATTCTTGGCCAATGCCATACGCCAGCCGAGCAGGTACTCCATCGGCGCCACACCCACTGCGCGGTTGAATCGCTCGAAGAATGCCGAGCGGGAGAGGGAGGCCTCTTTCGCCAACTGCGCAACCGCCCACGGATGGGTCGGACTTTCGTGCATTCGTCGAATCGCGACCGCGAGGCGTTCATCGGCAAGCCCCCGCAGGAGGCCCGGCGACGCCGCGGTTCCCGCCGTGGATCGGAGGGCTTCGATGAGAAGAACTTCCAGCAGGCGTGCCAGGATGACATCGCGCGCGGGCCGCTGCTCGCGCGATTCTTCGCCCACGAGTTGCACGAGCGTGGCCAACCTCTTCTCGCCGCGAACGTGCATGAATTGCGGGAGCAGCGAAACCAGCAAGGCCGCGTCAGGCGAACCAAAGACGCAATAGCCGATCAGCGATCGAACATCAGGCGGCCCGCTTTGAACGCCGAGTCTGAACTGGCCGTGGGCCAGCTCGACGGGCGCGGTTTCGAAGTCCTCTGGTGCCGCCGGGTCGAGGCTCGACATCGAGAAGCCATACGCTGAAGGGATCAGCACAAAGTCGCCCTCCTGGAGGGTGATGGGCTCGTGCCCGTCGACCGCGAGACGGCACGACCCTTCAAGGATCACGCAGTAGAAGGGCCGCCCGGCTTCCGAGCGGCGAACACGCCAGGGGCCTGCGCCGCTGACGAATTTCGAGAACGGGGCGCCCGGTTGCAGCAACGTGACCACCTCGGCAAGCGGATCGACCATGCCGGACTCCTGCAAATGAAACTAGGACTTCTGATTGTAGCAAGTCCGGTTGCGGCGACGTATCGTTCCTGTACCACAAACCACCTACAGGAGTCTCTCCATGAAAACCGTCCTGATCACCGGATGCTCGTCCGGCTTCGGCCTCGAAATTGCCCGGTACTTTCTCGAGCGCGACTGGAAGGTCATCGCCACGATGCGCACGCCGCGCGAGGATGTTCTGCCGCCCTCCGAGCGTCTGCGCGTGCTCGCCCTCGACGTCACCGATCCGGACAGCGTGCGTCAGGCCGTGGAGGCCGCCGGGCCGATCGATGTCCTGGTTAACAACGCAGGGATTGGTGTGCTGGGTGCTCTCGAGGGCACCTCGATGGAAACCGCCCGCGAGGTCTTCGAGACGAATACGCTCGGAACGATCGCGATGACGCAGGCGGTGCTGCCTCAGTTCAGGCAACGGCAGGACGGTGTCATCGTGAACGTCACGTCGAGCGTGACGTTGAGGCCGCTCTCCCTGCTTTCCGTCTACACCGCGAGCAAGGCGGCGGTGAACGCGTTCACGGAGTCTCTTGCGCTCGAACTCCAGCCATTCAACGTGCGAGTGAGCCTGGTGCTGCCGGGACGGGCCCCGGAGACGCGCTTCGGTGAAAACGCGCAGCCGCGGATGCAGGGTGCCATCCCCGATGCCTACGCCGGCCTCGCGCAAAGTGTTTTCGAGGAATGGGCGAAGTCGACGGCCGTCACCCGGGCGCTGGATGTGGCAGAAGCGGTGTGGCGGGCGGCGAACGACCCGTCGTGCCCGGTTCGTCTTGCTGCTGGCGCTGACGCCGTGGCGTTGGCCGGATCACGCTGAATCGGAGCGCAGCCTTTAACCGGGGCGCTGAGGACCATAACGCCCTGCGGGACTCAAGCTTCGACATCCGCGCGCCGTTATACGGGTTACAACCGCAAAAACTCGGGGGAGAACGGCGATGAACAACGATGAGCGTCTTCGGCGTGAATTCTATGTGAACCCGGCTTCCTATTGCCGGGTGATGGCCGTTGTCTCGGCCGTCACCTTCGGTCTCTACCGGGTGGAAGGCGGCGGAACGGTCGGCATGCTTTCCGTGCGTTGGGAAAAGCTCGGCAACGAGGTCGTGCCGCAACTGCATGCTTACTACGACAGTTGGCGCGTGCTTGCTTCGTTCTCTGATGTTCTTGCCCGGATGAGCGAGGTGGCGGGATCGTCCTGCTCGCCCGAAGACTTGTGTCAGATCTTGCTGGATTGCGGATTCGTCAATCGAATCGAGTCGAACCGGGACTAACTGATAGCGATCAACCGTCGATCACTCACCAGATGTCAGTCTTAACAGGAAGGAAATCGTAATCATGTCAGTAACGGTTCGCGTGGAGTATCAGTATTGCCAGCATGGCAAGAAAGCGGTTCAGACAGGAAGTGACGTGCTAACCGTGTCGGAAGATTCCAAAAGCGCGATTCTCTCTATGTTGCGGCTCCTGCATCCGCGTTGGGAGTCGATCAAGGTGCTGTCTACATCCCCGGCGACGTCGTCAGAAACGACCTCGAGCAATTAAGAACGGCGTCGTCGGTGAAGCGAATGCGCGGCACTAGCCGCGCACTCGCTTCCATTCGCTTAAAAGTGCTCGCGATCGAAGCCCGGTAGCGCACGCGTTCCTTCAATAGCGACCGAGTGCAGCAGTTCAGGTTCCAGATCGAGCAAACGCAGGATCGTCGGTGCGACCTGCGTGGTCGATACACGCTCGTCGTTGGTTCGACCAGCGTGATGGGCGTGAGGCACGTAGACAACGAGACCAAGATGGCTGTCGTCGGGCGCGTTGCCGCCGTGCTCTTCGTCTTTAGCCGTACTCGAGGTATAGATAACCCCCGGATTCGGTTGGACGATGATGTCAGGCGTGCGTCCGCGTGCCGGATCGCCAAACCAGCTGTTCAATTGCGGGCCGTACAGAATGTACGCCTGCGGACCGTCCGCACAGATGCCGGGCGCGTTGCAGCTCAGGTTGTCTTTCAGGGTCTTCACGACCGCCGGCAATTGGCTTTGATCGCGTAACCAGATCAGGCCGACGTCATCGGTCTGCACGAAACCCGTATCGACGAGCCCCGTTCCGTCATTGAGGTTGCCGCTCTTCGTACTGTTCTGCCCGAAGTTGCCGTTCGGATCCAGATAGTTGTTTGCTTCAAGCAGTTTCGTGAGCGTGTCGCCGTTCTTGACCAGCTTCGAATGATCGGTTGGGGACTGCCCATGCTTCGCCGTGACGATGATCGCCGTCGACGAATAAAGGTTGCGCTGCTTGAGTTCGGACACGATGCGACCCAAGGCGTTGTCCAGATAAGCAATCGCGCCGGTTACCTGCGGGCCTGGCGTGAAGCTCGCATCCAGATAGCCGCCGCCATTCGCGACCGTTGCCTTTTGAGCGACGCTCAATGTCTGGAAGTTGGTGCCGAACACGGTGGGTATGTCGGCGCTGGATTGGCCAGTCGAATCCTTACCGTCAATTTCGTTGATCAGCGACTGCACGTGGAGATTGTCGAACTTTTCCGTGTGCGTGTAGACGTCGATGTAATTCGTATTGGTAGCCGGATCAATCGAATTGATCTCGGTGCGAGAAAGATCGTCGACGCCTGTGCCGGACGGTCCATTGAGCCAGTCGTAGCCCCAGGCATGTTTGTCCGCCCATGCGGTGCGAGCGCCTTTCACATTGTGTTTGACCACTTCGAAGATCGTGTTGGTCTTCAGATAATTGTGCGGATAGACGGGCGTACAGACGCCATTGACCAACGCATGCGGAATGGCCTGCGGATTGAACGCGCCGCCACCGTTGAGATGCGTCAGTGCACCGCCGTTCTCGCCGTCGATGCCCGTGGTCTCGTCGAATACGACGTTCCAGCCTTGCTTGCCGGTGCAATTGCTATCGGACGGCGCGTAGAGCGTGCGGTCATACGATACGTCGTAGAACAGGCCCGCGGATTTCGGCGAGCCACCGGTGACGAGCGCCGTGAGGCCCGGGAACGAATCCGAAAGACCTGGCGTGTGCGCGTTGGTGTAGGTCGTCCCCGACTTGGCCAGCAGCGCAAGGTTGGGGCAGGCATTCGAACCGATACAGCGTGCGACGTCCTGCTCATGCAAACCATCGAAGCTGATCAGCAGCACATGTTTCACTGACTCATGCTCGTGATCGTGTTCATCGCCCGCCGCTGCACCCAGCGAGTACATTCCGGCCAGCAAGGCAACGCTCGCGCCAATCGCGCTTTGAGTACGCTTCCATCTCCTGATCGTCTTCATCTCTCGTCCTTTTGGTTGTTGCGAAACATTTGGTAATCGGAGATGAATGTGCAGTGGAATTGAGTCGCCTGGATGAACTGGCGCTTTCGATTCCATAACGCACTAACGATTTATGCAACGGTGAGAAACTCACGTAATAGTTTGTATTGCATAAGGTTTCCTTAAGCATTGCGTGGTCCGGCGAATGCCGACTTGCCCTAAAATAACGCTTACCGCTACGTATTACAAATTCCAAGACCAACCATGCCACGCTACGCCACATCGAGTCTTCGACGCGCTTCCGCCGGCGTCATGTTGGCTGCGATCTCCACCTTGGTAACCGGCTGTAGTGACGGGATATCCGAGGCCGACGCCGCATTCGTTACCACCGGCACGCCGCCCCAATTCGAATCAATGCGGATGTACGGCGCAGCGCCGGAAAACCCCGTTCCGGGCAGTGGCAACACGCATGCTTCGGGCGGGCTCCGCCAGGGGTGCATGGCGATCATCCGCGCCGGGGGCCGGGATGTGCGCGAAACGGTGATTCTCGAGGACGAGCCGGGTCCTTCTTTCGATCTTGATGTCATCCGTACGTCCGACGGATGGAGCGTGACTTCGGACGGACTTACGCCGGCGAGCACCGATCCCGTGGGTTTCCGCACGCGCTTTACTCACTGCGTAAACGCGATCCGCGACAAGTACGCAGCTGAACCGGAAAAGGCGCCGTTCAACAAATAAGCTTTGATCGTGGTGCGCGCGCGGTCTGCTTCATTCGTGCCGGGTCTTTGACCGGCGCACCGGTTCGTGCTGCTGTGCCAGGAGCTGATTGGCCAATTCCACGCCATCGACACACTTTCCTGCATCCCACGCTTCGCTGAGCGTGGTGCGAAGCGTGCGTAGCGTTTTTCGCTGCGTACGCAGGGCGGTCATGAGCTGCTCGATCTCGTCGAGCCGCGTATCGAGTTTGCTCAGCAAATCCTCTTTCGGATAAACCTCGTCACCGGTGAAGGCCTCACGCAATCTGTCGAGCGGAAAACCCAGATTCTGCGCCAACTGAACCATGCGCAAGCGCCCAATGGCCTGCTCGGAGTAGACGCGATAACCGTTGGGACTGCGCTCCGGTTCGGGCAGCAAGCCGCTCTGCTCGTAAAAGCGGATGGCAGACGGTGCGAGGCCGGTTTTTTCCGCGAGTTCGCCGATTCTCATAACGCTTGACCTTCAAGTTGACTTGAATCTTAGTATAGCGGCATCGCTCATTCTGGATGCTGACTCCGCCATGACTACATCGCTGTTCACACCCGTACAGTTGCCCAACGGCAGCTGGCTGCCCAACCGTCTCGCCAAAGCGGCGATGGAAGAGAATCTTGCCGACGCGGGGCAACTGCCTGGCGAGACCATCCATCGCCTATACCGTTCGTGGGCCGAGGGTGGCGCAGGTCTTATCGTCACGGGCAACGTGATGATCGACGGCCGGGCGCTGACCGGGCCAGGCGGGATCGTGCTCGAGGCCGATACGCCTCTCGCACCCTTCATGCAGTGGGCACAAGCGGCCCGCAGCCGTGGTGCCCAGGTGTGGATGCAGATCAATCATCCGGGCCGGCAGGTGCTGGCGGCAATGGGCGGCACGGCGTGGGCGCCTTCGGCTGTGCCGATGGCGCTCGGCAAACACAGCAAGCTGTTCGCGCAGCCGAGCGCCATGAGCGAGGACGAGATCAGCGAGACCATCGGCCGCTTTGCGGCGACGGCGCACGCCGCTGAGCAGGCGGGGTTCACAGGCGTGGAAATTCACGCCGCACATGGCTATTTGATCTCGCAGTTCCTTTCGCCGCTGGCCAATCGCCGCGCCGACCGTTGGGGCGGCGATCTTGCCAACCGTGCCCGTCTCCTGCTGGATGTGGTGCGGGCGGTACGCGCAAGGGTTTCAGCGGGTTTTTGCGTGGCCGTCAAACTGAACTCCGCGGACTTTCAGCGCGGTGGCTTTTCGGAAGACGATGCCCGGCAAGTCGTACTGTGGCTGAATGACCTGCCGGTCGACTTGGTCGAGCTATCCGGGGGCAGCTACGAAAGCCCCGCGATGCAGGGCGACACGGCCGACGGGCGCACCCTCGCGCGCGAAGCCTATTTCCTCGAATTCGCCAAGGATCTGGCCGGCGTCGCCACGATGCCGGTCATGACGACTGGCGGCATCCGGCGCCGCGCTGTGGCCGAGCAGGTGCTGAACAGTGGTGTCGCCGTCGTCGGCATGGCCACGGCGCTTGCCGTGATGCCCGATCTGCCGGCACGCTGGCAGGCGGGTGCCGATCTGGGGGCGCACATTCAGCCGGTCGAGTGGCGCGACCGTGCACTTGCGGGACTCGCGCGCATGGCGCTCGTCAAACGCCGTTTGCGTATGCTCGGCGCTGGGCGTACGGCACCTGCGCAGTATTCCGCGGTCTTGACGTTGATACTCGATCAACTGCGCACGCGCAGGCTGACGCGGCGTTATCGTCAATGGAAGCAGGCGCAGGCATGAAGCGCTAAATCGGACCCGGCGTGGCCGATGGCTCGCCATCAGCCGATGATTGACGACTCCGCTACATGCTGGCGTTTTCAACGACGCGGCCTTCTGCACGCCAGCGGAGCATGCCGCCGGGCAGGTTGGCAACCTGCTCGAATCCAGCCTGCCGCAGCATGACCGTGGCTTGTGCCGACCGTCCGCCTGCCCGGCAGACGGTCACGATCGGGCGTTCCTTCGTGAGTTCAGCGACGCGTCCGGCGAGCTCGCCCAATGGAATGAGCGTGGCAACGGGGATGCGCCCCAGCGGCCCGTTGAACTCTTCGGGCTCGCGCACGTCGACGATCTCGACCGCACGCAGATTTTCCTCGAGCCACTGGGCATTGATTTCCCAGATGCCTGCAAAGCTGCATGTCAGTGGCGCCCAATCGGGCTCCGCCATCTGCGCGGGGTAGCTCGCCGCCAAGCCGCATTTCAGGTTCGCAGGCACGGCCACGTCGATCTGCTTGGGATGTGGCAAACGCAGGTTCATCATGTATCCGGCGAAATCGTCTTCACACAATTCACCGCCAAGACGCGGATTGAAGCGCCGCTCTTCATTCACACTGGTGACCGTCAACCCGCGATAGTCGTGGGCCGGGTAAAGCAGGCACGCGGCGGGTAGCGTAAAGATGTGGTTGTGGACCGCGCGAAACATGGCGTGCGCGTCACCGCGCTGGAAATCCGTGCGGCCAGTGCCTCTGATCAACAGGCAGTCGCCGGTAAACGCCATGGTCTCGTTGTCGAGTACGAGGGTGATGCATCCATCGGTATGACCCGGTGTCGCGCGTACGCCCAGATACCTCGCGCCGAATTCGACCTTGTCGCCATGGCTCAGATAGCGGTCCGCGCCTTCGGCGCCGCTCGCAGCCGAGATCGCAATCCTGCTACCCGTACGGCGATTCAGCATCCATGCACCGGTTACGTGATCGGCGTGGACGTGAGTGTCGACGGTGTAAAGCAGATGCAATCCAAGTTCTTCGATCAGGGCGGTATCCCGGCGCACCTGTTCGAATACCGGATCGACCAGCACGGCCTCTCGCGTCGCGCTATCGGCAAGAAGATACGTGTAGGTTGAGGATTGCTGATCGAATAGCTGCCGGAAGATCAACACGATTTCACCCCGCGGCCCGCTTTTGCGAGCGGTTAAGGATCGCGGCCCATGGAGCGTCGCCAAACTGTCCTACAGTTAGTCGAATTGGACGCGCCCCGTTCAGCGGTCCGGGTACGTGAGCGCACCCGGACTCGCATTGGTCGCCGGACTTCATACTATCCGGCGCCCGCCGTTCCAATCAATGAGTGCTTTACTTCGGTTGCGTAACGTATCGCAGGTAAGGCTTCACGGTTTTGAAACCGTCCGGATATTTTTGCATCGCGGCATCGTTGGAAACGGATGTTGGAATGATCACGTCTTCACCCGGTTTCCAGTTCACCGGCGTTGCCACCGTATGTTTCGCGTTGAGTTGCAGGGCATCGAGCAGCCGCAGCACTTCGTCGAAATTGCGGCCTGCACTCATCGGATAGACGAGCATGGCTTTGACCTTCTTGTCCGGCCCGATGAGAAATACCGAGCGTACGGTCGCGTTGTCCACCGCGGTGCGCGGGCCGCCGCCGCTCGCTTCGGGATGAATCATGTCGTAGAGCTTCGCGACCGTCAGGTCCGAGTCGCCGATCAGCGGGTAGTTGACCGCGTGGCCCTGCGTCTCTGCGATGTCCTTGACCCACTCCGTGTGATCGCTGACGGGATCGATGCTGAGCCCGATAATTTTCGTGTTGCGCTTATCGAATTCTGGCTTGAGACCCGCCAGGTAGCCGAGTTCCGTCGTGCAAACCGGGGTGAAATCCTTCGGATGAGAAAACAGGATCGCCCAATGGTCTCCGATCCATTCGTGAAAATGGATCGTCCCTTCGGTGGTTTCGGCAGTGAAATCGGGAGCGTTTTCTCCTAGTCGAATCGACATCATCAGTCTCCATAGGTGAGTGCACCGAGGTACCCGTGCCGTGGTCGGCGTGACGTCCCCTGGGCTGCCTGGGTGTTGAGTGGCAATTGGTCTGACTAGAGACTACCCTTCGGCCGCTTACACCGTAGTGCACCATATCGCGCCGAAGGACCGTCTGCGGGCGCAGCAAATTCAGAGACGCTCTCGAATAGCCGGGATGCGGGAAAGACATCGGGACGCGCTGCGGGTCGCATCTATAGCGTAGAACAAAAAAGTCAGAGCGGGATGCCGGCGACAGCCGGCTTTTCCGTGGTCGGCAGCTCGAAACAGAATGCCGTGCCCGTTCCCTCACGTTCGAGCAGGCGTATCTGGCTGTGATGCAACTGCAGCATGCGTTGCACGATCAGCAGACCGAGTCCGCCGCCGCGATGCGCGCCACCTGAACTGAACGGACGTTCGAACAGCCCTTCGCGCTGCTCCGCTGGAATGCCGGGACCGGTGTCGCTGACCGTGACCGATACCTTGCCGTCCTTGTGCGCGAGATCGACGTCGATCGACCCGCCGGCGGGTGTGTGGCGAATCGCGTTGTCGAGCAGGTTCGTCAGCACGCGCTCGATCATCCCCAGGTCGGCGTAGACCGCCGGCAAGCGAGGGGGAAAATCGGCGCGCAACTGGATGTGCCGCGCCTCGGCCGGCAACTCGAATTTCTGGAAGACGTCCTGGACCAGATCGACCAGCGAGAACGGCTCGAGTGCGGGTTGTACGTTCCCGTGTTCGAGCCGGGCCAGTTCGAATAGCGCCTGCGCGAGCCGCCCGACCTTGACGCTCTGTGCAAGCGCAATCGCCAGATAGCGTTTGCGCTCCGTTTCGCCGAGCGTCTCGGACTTCAGCGACAGCGTCTCGAGGTAGCCGTGCAGCGAGGTCAGCGGCGTGCGCAGGTCGTGCGAAATATTGGCGATCAGTTCGCGCCGCTGCTGATCCTGGCGCGTTAGCGCGCGCCACTGCTCGCCGATGCGGTTGGCCATCTGCGCGAACGTCGCTTCGAGTACGCCGATTTCGTCGCGCCGTCCGGCAGGCGACGAGCGTGGCACGGCCGGCTGGGTGTCCGGCTCGCCGTCGGCATCGAAACGGCGCATGGCGTCGGTGAGTCGGCGTAGCGGCCGCGTGATCAGGCCGAATGCCGTCAACCCCGCAAGCAATCCCAGCAGCGCGACCAGCGCCATCGACCAGAGGGTGGTCCGCAGCACCGAGCTGGCGGCCACGCGTGCCGCGAGCGCGTCGTGTTCCTCGCCGAGCAGGACCACGTAGATATAACCGGAGGGCGGCTGCCCGTTCAGTTGCAGAGGCGCTGCGCTAAACACTTTTTTCCCGTCGACGCTGCGCGGGTCGTCGCCGAGAATCGGCAACGCATCCCCGGCGATGAATTGCCGGATCGGCGCGAGATCCACCTGAGCGCGCTTGACGTGGCCCACGGGGGCGTCGTCGCCCTCGATGCGCCCCTGGTTGTCGAGCAGATACACCTCGACGCTCGGATTCACCATCATCAACTGGCCGAACAGTTGGCGCACCGCGTCGGGCCGCAGGCCGTTCGCGTCCATCAGCGTGGTGCGATGCGCGATATGGTTGGCGAGATCCTTCGACAGGCGCTGCACGACTTCCTTTTCGTGCAGGTCGCTCGAACGGATTTGCAGCCACGCCGACGCGCCGCAGCACGCCAGCAGCAATGCCGAGAAGACGATCGAGAGCCGCTGGGTTAGTGTCAGGTTCACGGCGCGTCCTGAGGTGCGCCGGCGGGCGTGGGCCCGTCGCCTGGATTGCCGGGCATAGCCAGCTTGTAGCCGCGTCCCCAGACGGTCAGGATGCGCTCGGGCTGGGCGGGGTCGGTCTCGATCTTCGCGCGCAGGCGGTTGATGTGGGTGTTGACGGTGTGTTCGTAGCCCTCGTGTTGATAGCCCCACACGGCATTGAGCAGGTCCATCCGCGAGAACACTTTGCCGGGATGCTGCGCGAAGTAATACAGCAGGTCGAATTCACGCGGCGTCAGTTCAATCGGCTTGCCGTCCACTGTCGCTTCGCGCGTCAGCGGATCGATCGTGAGGCCGGCGAGCTGCAGACTGCCCGCGTCGATGCGCGAGTCTTTCGCCATCGCTTCGACGCGCCGCAGCAAGGCTTTGACGCGCGCCACCAGTTCGAGCACCGAGAATGGCTTGGCCAGGTAGTCGTCGGCACCGAGTTCGAGGCCGAGGATCCGGTGTACTTCGCTCGAACGCGCGCTGGTGATGATGATCGGCGTGTAGCGCGTCATCGCGCGGGCGCGCCGGCAGATTTCCAGACCGTCGACGCCGGGCAGCATCAGGTCGAGGATCAGCGCATCCCAGCCGCCTTGCTCGAGCAGGCGCAGACCTTCGCTGCCGTCGGCGCTGTGCACGACTTCGTAGCGCTCGTCGCGCAGATGAAGGCTCAGCACGTTGGCGATGTCGACGTCGTCTTCAACGATCAGGATGCGCTTCAATGGGTCCATGGAGGGCTTTAGCCGCGGGTAAGGGTGTGGTTCGGGGTGTGGTTCGGGGCGTGGTTCAGGGCGGTGGAAAGACAGGGCGCCCGCAAAAACGGGCCGTTGCGCCATTGTGCAAAATTTCCGGGCGGCGAGTTATCACATTTAATTTAACTTTTCGTGAGGACTTTGACACCCCTCGCGCCCTAGGATGTGGGCACTTTCCGCGCGCTTTCCGCTGATTCACCGCGTACCCAAGCCGCGTAACCATCCTAACCGACTTACAACATCGCCCGGAACCGACATGCTACTCATCGTTCTTGCCTATCTTGGCGGCGCTCTGACAATCCTCAGTCCGTGCATCCTGCCGGTGCTGCCCTTTGTCTTCGCGCGCGCCGATCAGCCTTTCGTGCGCAGCGGGCTGCCATTGCTGGCCGGCATGGCGCTGACTTTCGCCATCGTCGCGACCCTCGCCGCCGTGGGCGGCGGTTGGGTCACGCAGGCTAACCAGTATGGCCGCTGGCTTGCAATCGCCTTGCTCGCCATCTTCGGACTGACGCTGTTGCTGCCGCGTTTCGCCGATCATCTGATGCGTCCGCTGGTGAGCGCCGGCAATCGCCTGTCGAATTTCGCGCAGGGCGACGGTCAGCAGGTTCGCGCGGGATCGTCCTTTCTGCTGGGCATCGCGACCGGCTTGCTGTGGGCGCCGTGCGCCGGCCCGATTCTCGGCCTGGTGCTGACCGGCGCGGCATTGCGGGGCGCGAGCGTCGGCACCACGCTGTTGCTGGTTGCCTATGCGGCCGGCGCGGCGACCTCGCTCGCCGTGGCGCTGCTGATCGGCGGCCGGGTGTTTACGGCGATGAAGCGCTCGCTGGGCGCGGGCGAATGGATCCGCCGCGGGATCGGCGCGGCGATGCTGGGCGGCGTGGTGGCGATTGCGTTCGGGCTCGACACCGGCGTGCTGGCGCGTGTATCGACCATTGCTACCGGTGGTATCGAACAGAAACTGGTCGACAAACTGTCGCCCGGCGCGACGCCGGCCAATCCGGTGGCGGCGGAGAACAAGACCAATGCACCGGCTAACGCATCGGGCAGCGACGCCGTGATGACGGCCAACCCCTCCGCCGATGTAACCGACGCCGGCGCGATGATGCGTGCTTCGCAAGGCGCATCGGGCGGCGCGGCTGCCTTGCCCGTCGAAGGTGTGCTGCCGACCTTGAACGGCGCCGTCCAGTGGCTGAACTCGCCGCCACTGACGGTTCAGGACCTGCGCGGCAAAGTCGTGCTGGTCGATTTCTGGACGTACTCGTGCATCAACTGCCTGCGTTCGCTGCCGTATGTGAAAGCATGGGCGCAGAAGTACAAGGACCAGGGGCTCGTCGTCATCGGCGTGCATGCACCGGAATTCGCGTTCGAACGCAATGTCGACAACGTGAAGAAGGCTGTCCACGATCTCGGCGTCGACTACCCCGTCGCGATCGACAACAACTACGCGATCTGGCGCGCGTTGAACAATCAGTACTGGCCGGCCCATTATTTCGTCGATGGTAAAGGACAGATTCGCTATCACCATTTCGGCGAAGGCGACTATGCGGAATCGGAAAAGGTGATTCAGGAATTGCTGACTGAGGCAGGGCACGCAAATGCGTCGAAGGTCGCAATCGGCATCCCCGGCACGAGCGCGCAAGGTGTGCAGGCAGCGGCCGACAGCGCCGATATGCAGTCGCCGGAAACCTACATCGGATACGAGCGCGCCGAGAATTTCACGTCGCCCGGCGGCGCAGCGGAGGACAAGGTTCATACCTATTCGGCGCCGTTGCAGCCAGCCGTCAACGATTGGGGGCTGGCCGGTGCGTGGAATGTGGGCGCCGAACACGCGACGCTCGCGGCGGCCTCCGGACGCATTATCTATCGCTTCCATGCGCGTGATCTGCATCTGGTGCTCGGCCCGGGCAAGGACGGCAAGCCAGTTCGCTTCCGCGTAAGCGTGGATGGCGCCGCACCGGGCGCGGCGCACGGAACAGACGTCGCCGCCGACGGTACCGGCACCGTTACCGAGCAGCGTCTTTACCAACTCGTGCGGCAAACCGGCGACGTTGCGGATCACACGTTCTCGATCGAGTTTCTGGATCCGGGCGTGCAAGCGTATGCCTTTACGTTTGGCTAAGCTGAGCCTGACGGCGTGACTCAACCACTCATTGAAAGACTGACATCATGCAAGCAACCTCTACTAGCAAGGTTTCCCAGCGCAGGCGTTCGTCGTTTTTCCGGCTCGCGGGTTGCGTCGCCATTGCGGCGGGCGTCTTCGCGGCGCAACGTATCGCGAACTCAGCCGAATCAATGACGAAGATTCCGCCGCCTGCCCATGACGAGAGCGTCGGCGCGGCGCATAGCGAAACCGCTGTGTTCGCGGGCGGTTGCTTCTGGGGCGTTCAGGGCGTGTTCGAACACGTGCGCGGCGTGAAGCAGGTCGCCTCGGGATACACGGGCGGCGCGGCTGGCACCGCGCAATATGAAACCGTCAGCGAGGGCGATACTGGGCACGCGGAGTCGGTGCAGGTCACCTATGACCCGACGCAGATAACGTACGGACGTTTGCTGCAGATTTTCTTCTCGGTCGCACATGACCCCACCGAGCTGAACTACCAGGGCCCCGATCACGGCACGCAATACCGCTCGGCGATCTTTCCGGCCAACCCTGAGCAGCGTAGCGTCGCGCAATCGTATATTGCGCAGCTCGACAAGGCGCACGTATTTTCAGGGCCGATCGTCACGCGCGTGGAGGACTTCAAGGGCTTCTATCCGGCAGAAAACTATCACCAGAATTTCCTCGCGCTGCATCCTGACTACCCGTACATCGTGATCAACGATCTGCCGAAGGTGAGTGGACTGAAGCGTATGTTTCCCGATCTGTATCGCAACGATCCGGTGCTGCTTAAAGTGAGCGGCTAGTTTCTTTAACGAGCCGCCCAACCCTCGGATCAAGCCTTCAGCGGCAACCAGATCTCGAGTCCACCCATGCCGCTGACCGGATCGAACTTTTCGTCGTAGCGCTCGAAGTTGGGCGCATCGGCGGGAATATGTCCCGATGCCGGCAGCCACTGATTCCAGATCGTGTTCCAGGTGCGCCGTATGGTCGAGATATGCTCGCGGTGGCTGAACACTGCGTAGCGCTGCGGGGAAATGCGCAAGCGGCTCAGTTCGGCAGGCAATGCCGAAAAGTCGCCGACTTCGACGCCGCACAGATAGTCGATATTGCCGGTGTCGTCGGCGTTGTAGCAGACGCCATACGCCACGTTGCCGAGCTGGCCGGGCACTCTGCCGAAGTATTCACCAAAGCGCTGCCACTGCGAAGGAATCGCGGCGCAGGTTTCGCTTGTATAGCGCTCGCTCAGGCCCGCGACGAGAAACGGTTTGCCGTCTTCGAAACGCGGCGGTTCGAGATGCGTGAGAAGGGTTTCGTCCATTTTGATCGGCTCCACGATAGCAATGTTGTCGAGGTGACCACGCGCGCGCAGCGCTTCGGGCGTCAGTCCGAACTGCTCGCGAAACGCACGCGTGAATGCTTCGTGAGAACCGTAACCGGCGTCGATGGCGACGGTCAGAATATCGGGTGCGCCGTCGGCGAGGCGCCGTGCCGCTTCGCTCAAGCGGCGTGCGCGAACATAGCGCATGACCGAAAGCCCCGTGGCCGCTTCGAAAGCTCGCGCCAGGTGAAAGCGCGACACGCATCCACAGTTGGCGATGTCGTCGAGCGTCAACTCACGGGCAAAGTGGCTTTCGATAAACCAGAGCGCTTTTCCGACGGGGTTCATTTCGGCTCTCATGTCAGCATGAAGCCAGCATAGCCAGGCGCGACGCGGCGCATTTGATCGCGCTTGCGGTTTTGCGGTGAGCGCCTGATTGACCGCGATCGAGCTTGTTTCAGGGTGGATAGGTCAGTAGTTTTCGGTCGCTGCCGCGTTACCCGCGCCATGCGATTGTGCTGCAGTGGACCCGCCGTCACCGTGTGCATCCTCGTGCGCGTTCGCGTTCGCGTTCGCGCCGCCGGGTTGTCCCGGGCGCAGCAGCAAACCACCCAATACACCCGCCGCCGCCGCGAAGATCGCACCGAACAGAAACGCCACGTGATAGCCGCTATTGAGCGCTGCTACCGCGTTTTCAGACGCTTGCATTGCGTCACTGCGCGCTGCCGCGAGACTTGCGAGCACCGCGAGACCGAGCGCGCCACCCATCATGAACGACGTATTGACGATCCCGGACGCGAGGCCCGAATCGCTTGGATCGACGTCGCTCATGGCGGCCAGCAGCAGGGGATTGAATGCGATGCCCGCGCCGAAGCCGAGCAGGATCATGCCGGGCAGCACGTCGAGCACGAAGCTGCCGTTGACGGGCGCGCGTGCAAACAGCGCGAGGCCAATCGCCGCGACCAGCAACCCGACAGCAAGCGGAAGACGCAGGCCGAAGCGCATCACCACGCGCGCCGACAGTCCCAACGAAAAGAACGCCATGATCAGATTGGCCGGCAAAAATGCGAGTCCGACCTGCAAGGGCCGGTAGCCGAGCACGCGCTGCAGATACAACGCGGAGATGAAGAACCACGCGAACATCGCAGCCGCCCACAGTACGCCGACCACATTGGCAGTCGCGACATTGCGCAGGCGGAACAGACCGAGCGGCATCAACGGATGTTGCACGCGCGCTTCGATCACGAGGAACACGGCCAGTAGCGCGAGCGCGGCGAACAGCAGGCCAAGCGTCTGCGCCGAGGTCCAGCCGGCTTCATTGCCGTTCACGACCGCGTACACGGCCAGCATCAGCGATGCGGTGACCGTTACGGCACCGGCCACATCGAGCCGTTCGCCATGAGCATGACCGCGTGCCGACGGCAGGAGTGCCACGCACAGTGCGTAGACGGCGATGCCAATCGGCAGGTTAACGAGAAAGATCCAGTGCCAGCTCAGCAGGTTGGTCAGCAGACCGCCAAGCAATACGCCGATGCTGCCGCCGCCTGCGCAGACGAACCCATATATACCCATCGCTTTCGCCCGTTCGCCCGCTTCGGTAAACAGATTCATGATCAGCGACAGCGAAACCGCGGAGACGACTGCGCCGCCCAAACCCTGCACGGCACGCGCACACACCAGCAGGATTTGCGAATTCGCCAGGCCGCACGCGAGCGACGCCAGCGTAAACAGCGTGATGCCGCCGAGGAACAGCTTGCGGTGGCCGTAGAGATCGCCCAGCCGTCCGCCAAGCAGGAGGCAGCCGCCGAAGGTAAGCATGTACGCATTGACCACCCACACCAGCGAGGTTTCGCTAAAGCCGAGATCTGCGGCGATCGACGGCAAGGCAACGTTCACGATCGTCGTATCGAGCACGATCATGAGCACGCCGAGGCACAGAACGATCAGCGCCAGCCAGCGTTTGTTGCCGTGGATGGAATGGGTCATGCAGGGGCTCCTTTGCCGTGGTCTATCAAGCTCAAGCGGGCTCGAGCGGGCGCCAGCGGATGCAAGCGAATGCCGGACGTTCCGCCGCTCGGCACGAATTCGAAGCCCGGTCGGCAACCCGTTGATGGCAATGGGGATTTTTAGTCTAGCACCCGCGAGTTTTAAGCCACAACTACGAATTCCTGGGCGGCGTTGGCCGTCAATCGCCGCCCAGCAGTTCGTACTTGCCGCCGCGCTCCAGCGCCCGCTGATAGGCCGGCCGCGCGTGAATGCGTTTCAGGAAATCGACGACGGCCGGAATCTGCCCTTCCATGCCGCCGCGCGCGGTGGCGGCTTCGAGCGGAAAGCTCATCTGAACGTCGGCCGCCGTGAAATCGTTGCCGACGAACCAGCCGGTCGCGCTCAATTCCTTGTTGATGAAGCCGAGGTGTAGCTTCAACTGCGGATCGATGAAGCTCGATTGCAGCGTCGACGCGATCTTGCGGGCGATCGGCTTGGCGAAGAACGGCATCGGCGCGCTGGCGATGCGCAGGGCGATCAGTTTCAGCAGCAGCGGCGGCATGGCCGAGCCTTCCGCATAGTGCATCCAGTAGGTGTAGCGCAGCCGCTCGGGCGTGCCCGCTGCGGGCGCGAAGCGGCCTTGACCGTACTTGTCCACCAGATATTCGATGATTGCGCCGGATTCGGCGAGGGTCTGGCCGTCGTCCGTGATGACGGGTGACTTGCCCAGCGGATGCACTGCGCGCAACTCGGGCGGCGCCAGCATCGTGTTCGGGTCGCGCTCGTAGCGCTTGATCTCGTAGGGCACGCCGAGTTCTTCAAGCAGCCACAACACGCGTTGCGAGCGGGAGTTGTTCAGATGATGGACGGTCAGCATGGGGCGAGGGAGGTTGGCCGGTGAAGCGTCACATCATAGGGGTGTTGAGCCGAGGCGGGGCTCTATTTGCTTGCCCCTTTGACGAAAGAGGCGGCCATGCGGTGTGTCTCCAATGTCGATCGGAGTTAGCGCTGCAACGCTTACTCCGATCCCATGCAATATAGTTGCCGAGGAAAGTGGGACTACATGAAGGGCTACCCGAGCGTGCGCAATTCGAAGCGTTTGATCTTGCCGGTTTCGGTGCGCGGCAGTGCCTCGATGAACGCGATGACGCGTGGGTATTTATACGGCGCCACGCTATTTTTCACGAAATCCTGCAGTTGCGCGACCATTTTGTCGTCAGGCGGATAACCTGGGTTCAGCACCACGAAGGCCTTGACGATCTGTCCGCGCGTCTCGTCGGGCACGCCGATCACGCCGCATTCGGCCACCGCGTCGTGTTGCATCAACACGCTTTCCACTTCCGGGCCGGAGATGTTGTAGCCGGCGGAGACGATCATGTCGTCGGCGCGGGCCTGATAGAACACGTAGCCGTCTTCGTCGAGATAGACCGAGTCGCCGGGAAGATTCCAGCCATCGCGAACGAACTTCGCTTGCCGCTCGTCTGCGAGATAGCGGCAGCCCGTCGGCCCGCGCACCGCGAGTTTGCCGATTGTGCCGGCCGGGACGGGTTGCATAGCGTCGTCCACGGCCTGCACGACGTAACCCGGCACCGCGCGGCCGATGGCATGCGGGCGAATCGCATCGCCTTGCGCCGAGATGAAAATATGGATCAGCTCCGTGCCGCCGATCCCGTCGATCATCTCGATGCCGCTTGCGTCGTGCCATAGGCGGCGCGTCGAATCCGGCAACGCCTCGCCCGCCGAGACCGTTTTCTTCAAACTTGAGATGTCGTGATGCGCAACGAGCGGAGCCATCTGCCGATAGAACGTCGGCGCGGTGAACATGATCGTCGCGTGAAAGCGCTCGACGGTTTGCAGCAAGGTCTCGGGCGTGAGCTTCTCGATCAGCACCGTCGACGCGCCCACTCGCAGCGGAAAGCACAGCAAACCACCGAGGCCGAATGTGAAGGCGAGCGGCGGCGTGCCGCAAAACACATCGCTCGCTGAGGGTTTCAGAACATGACGCGGAAACAGATCGCACATCGCGAGGACGTCGCGATGAAAGTGCATGCAGCCCTTCGGCGCGCCCGTCGTGCCGCTGGTGAAGGCGATCAGGCAGACGTCGTCAGCAGCGGTATCGCAGGCGGTGAAGTGATCCGGTTTGTTGATCGCGAGGCTGTCGAGCGAATCGGCGGAATCATCATGAAACAGGCGCGTTTGTTTCAAACCCGCGCAGTAGAACTCGTCCTTGGGATCGTTGCAGCGCGCGAGTTCAGCGGTCAGGCGCGCGTCGCATAGTGCGGCGCTGACTTGCGCCTTCTCGATGATCTGCTTGAGTTCTTTCGCACGCAGTAGCGGCATGGTGGGCACCACGACGAGGCCAACCTTCAGCGCGGCGAGCGCCGTCACCGCCATGTGCAAGGTGTTCGGTCCGCGCAGCAGCACGCGGTTACCCGGCTGCAAACCCATTTCATCGACCAGCACATGCGCGCTGCGATTTACCAAGGCAAGCAGCTCACCATAAGTGGTCGCCTGGGGTTTCCCATCCACGTCCGACCAGATCGCCGGACGGTCGCGATGTCCCGCTTCGATCGTTCTGTCGAGCAATTCCGTCGCGCAATTGAAGCGCGCCGGGTAAGCCACGTCCGGGTTGTCGAGCAGAAAGACAGGCCATTGATCCTGCGGCGGAAGATTGTCGCGCGCGAAGGTATCGACGTGTGCTGACGGTTCCATCATGGTCTCCCGGGCGTTGAGCCGGCTGAATGCGCTTCGGTTGGCTTGGTGGCTAGCTGTTGCGTGTTTCGTGTGCTTACTGGGGAATCACGGCCGTGGCTTCGATCTCGACCTTGGCTTCGTCTTCGATCAGCGCGACGACCTGTACCGCACTCATCGCGATGTCGTAGTCGCCGATCAACTCGCGAAACGCACGGCCGATATCTTTCAGTGAGGCGAGGTATTCACGCTTGTCCGTGACGTACCACGTCAGGCGGACCAGATGCTCGGGCTTGCCGCCCGCTTCGTGCAGGACGGCGAGAATGTTCTTGAGCGCCTGAATCGCCTGCTGTGCGAAGTCGGTGGTCTGAAAACGTGCCTGTTCGTCCCAGCCGATCTGGCCGGCGATGAACACTTGCGTGCCGGTTGCTGCAACGCCGTTCGCGTAGCCGCGCGGCTTGATCCAACCGGCGGGAAGGAGAGCTTTTTTCATGAGCGATGCGCCTCGATGGATTCAGGCTGTGGGACAAACGCCGCGAGCGCGCTCGCGATGTCTGCGGGAATGTCGATGGATGTGCCGCTTTCGAGCGATGTCGTCACCAGCACCTGTTTCGCGCTGAAGCGGATTTCGTCGCCGTGCCGGCCGACGATCTCGATGCTGATCGAGCGGCGCCCGACCTTCGTGACGCTGAGTGACAGCGTGATCGTTTCGCCCATCTGGCTCGGCCGCGAAAACTCGCAATCGAGTTTGACGATCGGCAAGCCGACCCGGCGTTGCGCGATCATCTGCGCATAGTCGATCTGCATGCCTTCGTTGAACCAGTCTTCGACCAACGCGTTGGTCATCACCAGATATTGCGGAAAGAACACGATGCCGGCCGGATCGCAGTGCTGAAAGCGGATACGGACAGGTCGTTCGAAGGTCGTGTTCATTTCGCCGCGTCCTTGATGGCTTCCGCGGCGTGCGTTTTCAGAAGGTCGCGGCCGACAATCAGCTGCTGCACCTCAGTCGCGCCTTCATAGATGCGCAACGCACGAATTTCGCGGTACAGCATCTCGACGGCGGTGCCGCTTTGCACGCCCATGCCGCCATAGAGTTGCACGGCGGCGTCGATCACCTGTTGCGCGCCTTCGCTTGCGTGCCACTTGGCCATCGCGGCTTCACGCGTGATCTGTTCGCCCTGATCGCGCAGCCAGGCCGCGCGATAGACCAGCAATGCGCTGCTGTCGATCGTCAATGCCATCTGTGCGAGCTTTGCTTGCGTCAGCTGAAAATCGCCGAGCGTCTGTCCGAACATCTTGCGCGACGATGCGCGTGAAAGACCTTCGGCCATTGCATGACGTGCGAAGCCCAACGATGCGGCCGCCACCGAGGTGCGGAAAATATCCAGCGTACGCATCGCGAGTTTGAAGCCTTCGCCGGGTGCGCCGAGCATCTGGCTGCGCGGCACGCGTGCGCCGGCAAAGTGCAAACGCGCTAGCGGATGCGGCGCGATCACGTCGATGCGTTCGGCGATTTCCAGACCCGGCGTGTCGGCATCGACGATGAAGGCGGTGATGCCGCGTGCGCCAGGTGCTTCGCCGGTTCTGGCGAACACCACGTAGAAGTCGGCGATACCGCCGTTCGAGATCCACGTCTTGTCGCCGTCGAGTACGTAGAAGTCGCCGTCTTCGCGCGCTGAGAGGGACATTGCAGCGACGTCCGATCCCGCTTGCGGCTCCGACAAGGCGAAGGCGGCGATCGCGGTACCGTTCGCCACACGCGGCAAGTAGCGTGTCTTTTGCTCATGCGTGCCACCGAGCGAGATCGCGCCGGAGCCGAGTCCTTGCATCGCCAAAGCGAAATCAGCGAGACCGGAATGCTTGGCGAGCGTCTCGCGCAGCAGGCACACAGCGCGTGTGTCGATCGTGTCGCCATTCCCGCCATAGGCAACGCCGCCGACACCGTATTTCAGCCAACCCGCCGAACCGAGCTCGCGGACCAGGCGGCGGCAGGTTGCGTCGACGTCGTCATGCTCTACGTGCGAGAGATTCGCGCGGCACCATGCTTCGATACCCGCGGCCAGTTCGCGATGGCGTGGCTCGAAAAACGGCCAGGCCAGTGCGCTGTGCAGATCCAGATCGCTGTTGGTGCTCAATTCAATCTCCCTCGAAGACAGGGCGGGACTTCGCGGCAAACGCGCTATAAGCACGTTCGAAATCGCGTGTGCTCATGCAAATTGCCTGTGCTTGCGCTTCCGATTCGATCGCTTCGTCGATGCTCATGCTCCATTCCTGGTGCAGCATCTTCTTCGTGATCCCATGCGCGAAGGTCGGACCGGCGACGAGATCGGCGGCGAGCTTCTGTGCGTCTGCGATGAGCGCTGCCGGTTCGCTCAGGCGGTTATAGAAACCCCATGCGTGGCCTTCGTCACCACTGGCTGAGCGGCCGGTGAACAGCAATTCGGCGGCGCGGCCTTGGCCGATGATGCGCGGCAGGATCGCGCAAGCGCCCATATCGCAACCAGCAAGGCCGACGCGAGAGAACAGAAACGCGAGCTTGCTGCGCGCGGTGCCGAGCCGCATATCGGACGACATTGCCAGGATCGCACCGGCGCCTGCGCAGACGCCGTCGACCGCGGCAATGATGGGTTGCGGGCAGTGGCGCATCGCTTTGACCAGATCGCCAGTCATGCGCGTGAACAGCAGCAGTTCCGGCATCGGCAGATCGATCAGCGGCGCGATGATGTCGTGCACGTCGCCGCCGGAGCAGAAGTTCTCGCCTGCGCCGTGAATCACGACCGCCTTCACGTCGGTTGCGTACGCGAGTTGCCGGAACAGATCGCGCAACTCCGCATACGATTCGAACGTCAGTGGGTTTTTACGTTCGGGCCGGTTCAGCGTGATCGTCGCGACCTTGTCGGCGACCGACCAGCCGAAGTGCCGTGCCTCGTAACCGGCGAGCGTCAGGCGATTGCCGGCCAGTAGGGCATCGGCGTTGGATCGTGTCATGAGTGTCTCCAGTTCGGTGCGGATCAGTCTTTCAGACTGTCGAGCAGATGTTGTTTGAGTTTGCCGAGGCGCTGATGGGTGCGCGATTTTTCGTCGAGGCTCAGGCCACCGAACAGTTCGACGACCCATTGCTCATGCGCGATGGCCATCTTGTCGAACGCCTTGCGGCCCGCGGGCGTGAGGCACACGCTGATCGAGCGGCGATCGTTGGGATCGGTGCCACGCGAAACCAGACCTTCTTTTTCAAGCTGGTCCGTAATGCCGGTCACGTTGCCACCCGTCACCATCAAACGGCGCGACAGTTCGGTCATCTTCAGGCCTTCCGGATGACGTTCGAGTTGCGCCATCAGATCGAAACGCGGCAACGTGGTGTCGAATTCGTTGCGCAGGCGCTTGCGCAGTTCGGCTTGCACGAGATTGGTCGTGGTCAACATGCGCAGCCACAAACGCAGGCCCATGTGACTATCGGCGCCGGTACTCATTTCCAGATCCACGACGTTCTCCGCTGGTTTGGCGACGCCTTTGCGCGGCGGCTTTGCGTCAGCCGTCGTAGTCTTTTTGAGGTTCGATAACTTGGTCACATTACTTCTCCACCGGAGATGGAAATGGATTGCCCCGTGATTGCGTCCGAGCCGGGTTGGCAGAGCCAAAGCACGGCATTGGCAACCTGCTCCGGGCTCACGAAACGACGCTGCGGATTCGTGCGAAGCAAGGTTTCGCGCGCCTGCTGTTCGGTGCGCGAGGTCTTGCTGGTGATCTGTTCAAGCGATGCGTGCAGCAGTTCGGTTTCCGTGTAGCCGGGGCATACGGCGTTGACGGTGACGCCTTTGATCGCGACTTCCAGTGCGAGTGAACGCGTTAGGCCAATCACGCCATGTTTCGCGGCGCAGTAAGCGGCGACGTAGGCGTAGCCGATTTGCCCCGCCGTGCTCGCGACGTTGACGATGCGGCCGTGGCCGCGCTCGAGCATGCCGGGCAACACGGCGCGCGTACCGAGGAAGACCCCGGTGAGGTTCACATCGAGCATGCGCTGCCAGAGCGCCATGTCGGTGTGAGTGAAGGGCGCGGCTTGCGCCTGGCCGGCGTTGTTGACGAGGATATCAATTGCGCCAGCTTGTGCGAATGCTTTAACGACCGACTCTTCGCTTGTGACGTCGACGCTGATGCAGGCGACCTCGCCGAGTCCGTTGAAGTTTTCCCGCTGCGCATCGAGGCGTTGTGCGTTGCGTCCCATCAAGGTGACGCGCGCACCGGCACGCAGCAGCGCTTCGGCCACTGCCGCGCCGATGCCACTGCCGCCGCCTGTTACGACAGCGTGCTGTCCTGCGAGGGTCGTGTTGGGCGTATTCACGTGGTTCCTTCAGCGCGTTGCGCGCGTTCTTGCGGCGACAAGCCTGCATTCGCGGCGGCTTGTGCACGTTCACGTTCGAGATTGCGCTCGAGTTGCGACTTGGCTGCCGTGTATGGCTTCGGCCACGTCACGTCCAGATAGCCGATTTTTGCGGCTTCATTCAACGTCCAAGACGGATTGGCCAGATGCGGCCGCGCAATCGCGCAGAGATCGGCGCGGCCCGCCGCGATGATGCTGTTCACGTGATCGGCTTCCGAGATCGCGCCGACGGCGATCGTTGCGATGCCGGCTTCGTTGCGCACGCGGTCGGCGAAAGGTGTCTGGAACATGCGGCCAAACACGGGCTTTTCCTGCTTGCTGACCTGGCCCGACGAGACGTCGATCATGTCGGCGCCTGCGGCCTTGAAGGCACGAGCGATTTGCACGGCGTCGTCGGGCGTGGTGCCGCCTTCGACCCAATCGTTAGCGGAAATACGCACGGAAATCGGCTTGTCTTGAGGCCAGACCGCGCGGATCGCCTTAAAGACCTGTAACGGGTAGCGCAGGCGATTTTCGAGCGAGCCGCCATATTCGTCCGTGCGTTGATTGGTCAACGGGGACAGGAAGCTCGACAGAAAGTAGCCGTGCGCGCAGTGCAGTTCGAGCCAATCGAAGCCTGCCTCGGCGGACATTTGCGTGGCACGTACGAATTGCGCTTCGATTTCTTTAAGTTCGTCTCGTGTGGCTTCATGCGAGGTCTGACTGACGCCGCTTAAATATTGCTGCGGCGAAGCGGACACGAGCCGCCAGTTGCCTTCATCAAGCGGCTGATCGATGCCTTCCCACGCAACGCGCGTCGAACCTTTGGCGCCGGAGTGCCCCAGCTGAATGCCGATCTTCGCGTCCGACTGAGCATGCACGAGATCCACGATGCGCTTCCACGCCGTGAGATGCTCGGGCGCGTACATGCCGGGACAAGCGGGCGTGATGCGCGCTTCGGGCGACACGCAGGTCATTTCCGTCATCACCAGCCCGGCTCCGCCCATGGCGCGGGCACCGAGATGCATCAGGTGATAGTCACCGGCGATCCCGTCGACGGCAGAGTATTGCGCCATAGGCGAGACGACTACGCGGTTTTTCAGCGTGACGCCGCGCAACGTGAAGGGCGTGAACATCGGCGGAACGGAGTGCTTTTCAGGCGCGCGGTCAATGCCTGAGCGATGTGCGAGCCAATCTTCGAACGTCGAGAGATAGGTTGCGTCACGCTCCCGCAAGTTCTCATGCGAGATGCGCTGTGAGCGTGTGAGCAGCGAATACGCAAACTGTTCCGGCTCGAACGACGTATAGCGATCGACATGCTCGAACCACTCCGTCGAATTGCGTGCGGCGTTCTGGATGCGCAATACGTCGATACTGCGGACATCCGTGTAGTGCTGCAACGCAGCGGGCAAATCACCTGGATGCGCGCCGATGCTGTTGGCGAGTTCGATCGAATCTTCGAGCGCGAGCTTGGTGCCCGAGCCGATCGAGAAGTGCGCGGTGTGCGCCGCGTCGCCCATCAGCACGATCGGCGTTTGCGTGCCATCGGCGTTGTCGCGCCAATGCACCCATTCCTCATTGACGACGCGCGGGAAACGAATCCACTGCGACGACCCGCGCAAATGCGCGGCGTTCGACAGCAACGGGTTGCCGTCCAGATACTTGGCGAACAGCTTCTCGCAGAACGCGATGCTGTCTTCCTTGCTCATTTCGTCGAGACCGGCGGCGCGCCATACGCGCTCCGGTGTTTCCACGATGAACGTCGAGGTCTGATCGTCGAAGCGGTAGGCGTGGGCCTGGAACCAGCCGAACTCGGTTTCTTCGAAGGCGAATGTAAAGGCGTCGAAGAGCTTTTTGGTGCCGAGCCAGACGAAGCGGCAATCGCGCATGTCGATCGCGGGCTTGTAGGTGGTGGTGTACTTCTGACGGATGGCGCTGTTTGCGCCGTCACAGGCGATGATCAGGTCGGCTTCGTAGGTGGTGTCGTCCGTGACCTGGGTTTCGAAAACCAGTTTGACGCCCAGTTCTTCGCAGCGCGCCTGGAGGATATTCAGCAGACGTTTGCGGCCGATGCCGCAAAAGCCATGGCCCGACGAGCGCACCTGCCTGCCGCGGAAATTGATCTCGATGTCGTCCCAGTGGTTGAAGGCGTCGAGAATCGCGTCCGCGCTGGGGGCGTCGGCGGCGCGCAGGTTGCCGAGCGTCTGGTCGGAGAAAACGACGCCCCAGCCAAAGGTGTCATAGGGCCGGTTGCGCTCCACCACCGTGACGTCATATGCCGGGTTCCGGCCCTTCATTAACAGGCCGAAGTACAAGCCGGCCGGGCCGCCGCCGATACATACGATGCGCATGTTGACTCTCCATGTGAACCTTGCTCTGGAGGGTAATTTAGGCGTAGATAGTTTAGATGTCAAGTAAATTGTGGGAGGCGCGCGCGTGCGCGTTGCGGGACCTATTCTGTCGGCTTCAGCAGATCCCGCATCCCTTTCAGCCCGAAGGAGCGGATGATCAATTGGCCGTCGCGGTCCTCCGCAATCATGTTGTCGTTGAGGTATTGGACGAACAGTGGGTGGGTTATCCCTATTGGATACTTTTAGATTTTTTCCCCTTGCATAAGGATTAATACCCCGATGCCGTTAACTAACGCGTCAGATGAGGCGCTCAACACGGTTTTATGCAAATCGCATAACAAGCCGAATAGACTATCTGGAAAACGCAAAAGGCACGGGAATGGATGATGCTCGACAATTCGGTTTAGCCTGCATGCTCGCGAGCATTGGCCAGTTATCGCGGGCGCAAATCTGGCGGGTCTGCCATACACGTTGGGTACGCGGATAACAGTCTGCAATCAGTTGAAGGAAATTATTTGCCGTGACATCGCCGTCACCTTAGGTCAAGATTTGTGCCGGGACCATGGCAAATAACTTTGACAGGCTGGTAAATTGGGGTGCGCAAATGCGCGTGCGGGATAATCCAGACGATGCCGCTTGAAGCATCAACAGTTTCAACGCCGGAGCCTCGCCTGAGAAACCCGGTGAATCCTTCATTCTGGAAATAATGGACGCAACGAGAATACCTCCGCGGGGCGCCCGCACGTTGGTGCCGATCCGCCTACTCCTTGCCCAACTGTTCGCTCCTGCGTTGCGAAACCTGCAATACGTGAGCCGCCGGATGCGCCCGTTCTCGATCGTTGCGATCGTCGGCTTCCCGCTCTATTACTATGTCTGGAACGATCTCTTTCCGCAGCCTTACGAGAACCTGCCGCTGCGGCTAGTCGGCTCCGCGTTGTTCATCCCCATCCTGTTTTCCGAGCGCTGGCCGTCGTGGGCGAAAAAGCTCTTGCCGTACTACTGGTACGCGACGATCTTTTACTCACTGCCGTTCTTTTTCACGTTCATGCTGTTGAAAAACAATGGCTCAAACGTCTGGATCGAAAGCGCGCTGATTGCCGCTTTCGTCATGGTGTTGCTGCTCGACTGGCTCATGCTGATGCTCAATTTTCTCATCGGCATTGCGCTCGCGTATCTCGCCTATTGGGCAACGACCGACGTTGTCAGCATGAATTCGACGTATCTTGTTCATCTGGCGATTTTTTCGTTTGCCATAGCGATCGGTGTTGTCGCCAACTATGACACGGAGCGTATCCGGGTCGAGCAGGAGCGGGCCATGCTGGCAACTGCCGGTAGCATTGCCCACGAACTGCGCACGCCGCTGCTCGCAATCCGCGCCGGCGCGGCGGGCCTCGGAAGCTACCTGCCTTTGCTGCTCGAAACGTACGGCATCGCCAAAGACGGCGGCCTAAGTGTTCCCAAGATCCGCGTCGCTCACCTTCATTCCATGGACGGAGTACTCTCCCGCATTGAACAGGAGGCTGTTCATTCCAATACCATTATCGACATGCTGCTCGCAAACGCGCGGTTCACCGGCGGGCATTCCCAAAAGATTGCACAGTGCTCCATCAGGCAATGTGTGGAGACCGCGCTCGACCGCTATCCATTTCGCGGAGGGGAGCAACAACGGGTGCTCACGGATCTCATCAATGACTTCACGTTCGAAGGCTCGGACATGCTGGTGGTGCATGTGCTCTTCAATCTGCTCAAGAATGCGTTCCGCGGGATGGCAGATGTCGACAGCGCTCTGATCTCGATCCGGCTTGCGTCTGGACCACGCGCGAACCAGCTTCTCTTTCGCGATACCGGCGTCGGCATCGCGTCCCATGTACTTCCCCACATCTTCACGCGCTTCTATACGTCATCAGCTGAAACTGATGACGCCTCCGTCGGCACCGGCATCGGACTCGCATTCTGTCGTGACGTCATGCGTGTGATGGGCGGCTCCATCGACTGTACGTCTATCGAGTTCATGTATACCGAATTTGTGTTGACCTTTCCCAGGCCATGACGATGGATACGATCAAACCATTCTATTTTCCGACAACGGTCACGTTCGTCGACGACAGCGCGGCATTCCTGTCGAATCTGTGTCTGCAACTCGAACCGAGCCTTGCCTTCCGGCTCTTCAGTTCGTCAAGAGAAGCCCTGCGGTTCGTGAATGAACGCCATCGTCCCGGTGCACCTGAGGAGCAAATCTTCACGCCGTACCGGGACCGGACCGATGAGGATGAGGCTCAGCAGGTCATCGCGATGAGCGTCGACACCGTCCGCAATCAGGTGTTCGACAACGACCGGTTTCAGGCAACATCGGTTGTCGTCGTGGATTACGACATGCCAGGGTTGAATGGTCTTGAATTCTGCCGCGGCATTACTGACCCTGCTGTACGCAAGATCATGCTGACCGGAAAGGCGAACGAGCACATCGCGGTGCAAAGCTTCAACGAGGGCATCATTCATCGCTTCATTCGCAAGCAGGACGCATCGGCCATCAGCGCCTTGAATCGCGCGGTACGCGATATGCAGCATGCCTACTTCGATAACAGGTGTCAGTCCATCCTCGACACGCTGGTGACATCGGAATATACGTTTTTGCGTGACGAAGCGTTGGTCGCGCGGGTAAGGGAGCTTTTTGATTCGCTCGGTATTGTTGAACATTACCTTTCATACTCGCCAAACGGGCTACTCATGCTCGACGGTACCGGCAAGTCCTATCTGCTGATTGTCCACACGAACGAAACGCTGCAGGGTGTGCGTGAGATAGCCAGCGTACAAGGCGCACCGGTGGGCTTTTTCGACGCCCTGGACAGTGGCGGGAGTCTGCCGTACTTCTGGCAAACCAGCGGATACTTCCCTGCGGACGGCATCGCATGGGAGAGCTATATGCACCCGGCAACCAGGTTCACAGGGCAACAGACTTACGTTTATGCCGTGATTCCCAACCCGCCCGGGCATGATCTGAGCCAGGTGCTGAGCTACGACCGTTACCTTGATTGGCTGGACCGCGAAATACAGAAGACATGGAGTTCACTCATGTGAACTCCATGTCATGCCGCTATCAGACCGCTAACGCACTGTCTGCTGTACCTTGCTCGTGGCTGTGTTTGCGGGACGACAGCCGGTCCGCGAGGCGCCGGGTGGAGGGCCACCGGTCAAGCTCAACCTCGCCGCGAATGTCACGACAGACGCTCACAATCCTTTCGATCTGAGCGTCGGTCAACGCGGCGTGGATCGACAACCGGATCAGCGCACGATTTCGCGCCGTGGCCGGTGCACAAAACACGGAGCCGAAAATGCCCCGTGACTCCAATGCATCGCGTAACACGATCGTGCGCTGTTCCGTACCCGCTTCGAGCGCGATGATCTGGCTTTCACTGTCATTCAGGTTATACCCCAGCTCCCTCAATCGCTCCCGCAGCCAGGCGGCATTCGACGCAAGTCTTGTGCGCCTTCGGCCGGCACCTTCGATTACCGACAGCGTCGCGTCCAGCCCACTGATCTCATGTGGCAGCAGCGTGGAACTGAAGATCGCAGGATTCGACTCGAACTTGAAGTACTCCTGGAAACTGGCTGGACAGGTGATAAAGCCGGCCCGACCGACAAAAGCCTTAGCAAGACTTGCTGTACGGAATGCAACACGGGATTCCAGTCCAAGCTCGACAACAAGTCCCGCTCCACGCGGACCATGCGTGCCGAGCGAATGCGACTCGTCGACCACGAACACGCACTCATGCCTGTTGCATATATCTGCGAACACGACGAGCGGGCATACGCTACCGTTCGTGCTGTAAATCGAGTCGACCAGCACGACCCCTTGCCCATACCGCACGATCTGCTGCTCGAGATGCGCCGCGTCGTTGTGTCTGAACGGTACCGGGAGCGCGCCTGCACAGCGGATACCTTCCCACAAGGACATGTGCGCCATCATGTCCACGTAGACGGGCGTTTGTGCCGAAGCGATCGACTGGATCAGCCCGATGTTCGCCGCATAGCCGGATTGGCACAGCACCCCTGCCTCTGCGCGCATGAACGTCGACATCCGGTTCTCGAACCTCAACTGCGGGCAATCACCGTGCAGGAAGATGCCTGACATCAACAGCCCGTTGCCGTCGGAACGCAAGGTTCGGCCCATACTGCGGATGATGTCGGGGTGGCGCGCGATCGCGAGATAATCGTTGCTCGACAGATGCAGTGCATCCGCTCCCGGGATGCGACCGCGCATGATGTGCCCGCCTCCCCACGTATCCGTTACCCGCTCCCGATAATATTGTTCGATGCGCGACGTCACAAAGGCAGGAAGCGATGGTGAGGGTTGGTTTTTTCTCAAGCGGTCAAAAGCGGCTTTCATTTCGGCTCCTTAAGGTTGGCTGCTGCCCGTAGCGGACAACAGACCCATAGTGAGCCAGTCGTTTTTCCTCCGCGTGCCCTGTCACCGACACATGTGCTGGATCGACGAAACCGTGCTGCGAAGGCAACGCTCACGTGCGCAGGCAACGGCGCCTATGAGCGTCTCTGAAATTTGCATTAATGACCTGATGGTGGAAGCTTGATGCCGCGGAGTCGCGGACCTTTCCGCAGGTGGTCAACGTCCGCCGTGTTGAGGTCGCGGCCACGAACGGCCGCTTCGGAGATGTTCCGATGTCCGATGACGGTTGCTTTATGCTATTCGCATAAAAACTGTGCGCGGCGATTCCCGGCGTCTCCGTCGGACCGGCTTCATGGAAGAAGTTCGCGTGAGTTTCCGGACGCTGCGCTGACCTCGAAGATGCGGACGCCGCCGCTATGCGTCGTCCGTATCGTTCGATCATCCACAGTAGACGACCTTGCTCCAGGGGTACCCGCGATTTATTTGGTATTTTCTTCGGGCACATCAGTGCCGCCGGGAACGCCCGTCAGCCTGATTTGTTTTAATGACGTCGAGACCGGCGCAAAGCGGCCGGTCAGTCTTGCGCGCCCAACTCCCGATAACACCCGCCGTGGTAAATCAGAGGCTTGCGCTGCGCAGTCGCGAAGCGCTCCACTGCACCGATGAACAGCCGATGATCGCCGGCTTCCAGGCGCGACTCGTTGCGGCACTCAAACCAGGCACAGCAGTTTTCCAGCAGCGGAACGCCGCCGAGTCCCGAGGACGTACGCAGCCCGAGGAACTTGTCCACGCCGCTAGTGGCGAAGCGCTGCGCCAGTTCGATCTGATCGGACGCGAGAACGTGCACGGCGTAGTGCGCAGCGCGTTGAAACGCGTCGAATCTCGAACTGGTCTGCGACAGGCTCCAGATGATGAGCGGCGGCTCCAGCGAAACGGAGTTAAATGAATTGACGGTCAGGCCAATCGCGCTGCCGTCGGCGTTGCGCGCGGTGACGATGGTGATGCCCGTGGCGAAATTGCCCAGCGCGTTGCGCAAGGCCCGCGGGTCGGAAATCGTCGTGGGTCCGTCGTGGTCTACGGCGTCGCATAGAGACATGGTTTGGCGGTATCCAGGCTGGGGGAAGTGGGCGTGTTACCGATCGGACACGACGGGACTTGTGGCGACGTTCGGACTACGCGACTTGACCCGGCGCAACGCGCTGGCGTTTGCCGCGATCAATGCCAACGCCGCGCCAATCGCCGTGATGACTTGCGCCTGGCGCTGGTGCGCAAGGCCGAACACCAGCGCCACCACCACGGCGCCAAGCGACTGGCCTAGCAGGCGGCCCATCGATTGCAAGCCGGATGCGCCGCCGCTGCGCTCTCTCGGCGCGCTGCCCATGATCACGCGATTATTGGGCGATTGGAACAGACCGAAGCCGAGCCCGCCGATGGCGAGCCGCCACGCAATGTCGAACAGCGACGGATCGCTGCCGAGCCAACACAGCGAAGCGAGCCCGCAGCCGAGGAAGACGAGGCCGACGCTGCTGATCCGTTCCGGCGACATACGATCGGAGAGCCGCCCCGCGATCGGCGCGATCAACGCGGTCATCAGCGGCCACGGGGTCATGAGCAAGCCGGTCTGCGTTGCGGGACGGCCGAGCGTCGTTTCGAAGTAGAAGGGCAACGCGATGAAGGCCATGGTCTGCGCCGCGAACGAGCAGATCGACGTAATCATCGAGAGCGAGAACACCGGCAGGCGCAAAAGATCGATTGGCAACAGCGGCTCGGCAAGACGGCTCTCCCGCCAGACGAAGAATGCGCCGACCAGCAACGCGGCCGTGATCATCGCGACGCCGCGTTCCGCTCCGCGTGCTTCGCTGAATGCGGCGAGACCGGAAATCAGCAAGCCGAATGTGATCGCGTTGAGTACCGTGCTGAGCTTGTCGAGCCGCTTGCCCGATGCGGGCGTGATGGGCAAGGTCCGCGCGCCGACTATGAGCGCGAGCAGGCCGAGCGGCACGTTCACGAGGAACAGCCACTGCCAGTGCGCGACGGAGAGGATGGCCGAGGCGACGCTCGGCCCGGCGGCCGACGACACAGCGACGATCAGCGACGCGTAGCCGACACCGACACCGAGCTGCGCCTTCGGATAGATGAAGCGCACCAGGGCGATGTTGACGCTCATGATGCCCGCCGCGCCCAGACCTTGAACCACCCGGGCGGCGGCGAGGACCGGCAACGTGTGCGCATTGGCGCAGGCAAACGACGCGAGCGTGAAAACGGCCAGGCCGGACCAGTAGATTCGCTTGTAGCCCATGATGTCGCCGAGGCACGCCAGCGGCAGCAGTGAAACGGTAATCGCCAACTGGTAGGCGTTGACGACCCAGATTGCCTGCGCGGGAGACACCGACAGGTCGCGGCCGATGGCGGGCAACGCCACGTTGACAATCGAACTGTCCAGAACCGCGATGATGATGGCGATCGCGATAGTGAAGAAAGCAAAGAAACGTTGTGGATTGGGCAGACCGTCAGTCATGGTGGAAATATAAAAAACAAAAAATGCCGGCTTAACGATTCGGCTCGAACAGCGGCTATCGACGTGCCGCGCTTCACGTCACGCTTTACGTCGCGCTTCCCGCCAGACATCACGCCGGACTGCTCATGCCGGGTTGCGGACCGTCGTAGCCTTCGATGATCAGAATATCCGCTGTCGAACAGCAGTCGCGCTTGGCCTTGACGAGCTCATATTCGGTCGACTCGTAGCAGGCGACGGCTGTCGCATAGTCCTGGAACTCGATCACGACGGTGCGCGCCCGGCTGTTTCCCTCTTTCACGAGGCGCTCGCCGCCGCGCACGACGAAGCGGCCTCCATATCTGGAGAACACTTCCGCGTTCGCCGTGATGTACGACTTGTAGCGCTCGAGGTCATGTACGTCGACGTGGCCGATCCAGTAACCCTTAGCCATGTCAGACGCCCTCGACGACGATGATGTTGGCCACCGCGCTGCCGAGGCGGTGCTTCATGGCCGCCTGATACTCCGGCGAGTAATAGTACGAACGTGCGTCCGCATATGACTCGAATTCCAGAATGACATTGCGCGTCAGCCCGTCGCCTTCGAGAATTTCGCAGCGTCCGCCGCGCACCAGCGATTTGGCGCCGTGGTACTTGATCGCCTCCGTGGCGGCGGCAACATAATGTTTGAAGCCTTCCGGATCGGTAACGGTAATGCTGCCAATAATGTAACCCCTGGCCATTGTGCTTTCTCCTGGTGCAGTTGCTGGTCACGCTGTTCGCGTAGCTGACTCTGGTGATTTGCGCGGACGCCGCTGGGGCGGCCTATGCATATTGAGTAGTTAACGAGTAGTTAAGGCCGGCGGAAAAGCCGCTATCAACCGCCAATCCACTATGCGTTCGGATGATGCATAGCATTGCAAATCAACATGGTCGTCACGATATCAAGTTCGCCGTGCGTGCGGATGACGATTGGCGATGCGTGGCATCTCGTTTTGACATGTCTGAATTTTTTATCCTCCGTTAGACTTCCCAGCGTCGGAAATCGAGTGTGCGATCTAACGGATTTCCGCTTTACACATTAGAAAAAACGGGGCGTCCGACCACCTCTAAATTTGTTAAGTCCACGTTAAATGATAAGGGTGACTAATTAACAATTAGTGGACGGCGTTCGTCCACACGAATGCTTTGAGTATTCCCTAACCACCGCCGTATTTATCGAGAACAGTAAATGAACGCTGTGCTATGTGGCATTGGCGGATGCATTCCGCCACGAATCGTCAGCAATGAAGAGATCTTTGGCGATAAGCGGCGCCTGTCGGACTGGATCGAAAGGATGACTGGCATCGTCGAACGCCGCATGGTGACCGGCGGGCTGTCGACGCGTGATCTGGCGATCGAGGCCGGCACCCGGGCGCTGGCGTCGGCCGGCAATCCGCCGATCGACGCGGTTGTCGTGGCAACGGCGTCGCCCGACCGGATCTGCCCGGCGGTGGCGCCAGAGGTGGCAACGCGCCTGGGCTTGGGCAAGGTGGCGGCCTATGACATCAATTCAGCGTGCAGCGGTTTCGTTTACGGCCTCGCCACGGCGTCCGGTCTGATTGCTTCAGGCATTGCGCGCCACGTGCTGTTTATCGGCGCCGAAGCATTCTCGACCATGGTCAATCCCAATGACCGGAATACCCGGCCGATCTTCGGCGACGGCGCCGGCGCGGTGGTCTTGCGCAGCGGCCACGCCGACGAGGACGGCGCGTTCGGTCCGTTCGACCTGGGAAGCGACGGCGAACTACCGGATCTGCTGTCGATCGATGCGGGCGGCTCCCGTCAGCGATCGTCGAATGGTCTCGGCCACGGCGAGCTCGCGATCGAAGACTGGTATTTGAAAATGGACGGGACGAAGGTCTACGGTCACGCGGTCGCCCGCATGACGGAATCGGCTCGCTGTGTACTCGGGAAAGCGGGCTTGGGATACGACGACGTCGCGTGGTTCGTCGGACACCAGGCCAACGTGCGGATTCTCAACACGATCGGCTACGAGCTGGGTTTTCCGAGCGACAGGATCGCCGTCAATATCGGCAAAGTTGGCAACACGGTGACGGCGTCGATTCCACTCCTGCTCACGGAGTTGGCTGCCGGCGGCAAGCTCGCCGCGAAAGACCGCATTCTGATCAGCGCATTCGGCGCCGGCCTGTCGTGGGGCTCGACCGTGATGACATGGCCGAAGCTCGAAGTGCGTGGTATCGAATGGTCGGAATCCGAAGTATCTGAAGCACAAGCCTCACAAACCTCACTAACCGAACAATCCTGATTAGGAGAATAAGTCATGAACGTGTCCATCGATTCGCTGGGAAAGGTCATCTCCGAACGATTCAAGATCGAACAGGCGCACATCGTTCCCGATGCGACGCTGGAAGCACTCGGCTTCGATTCGCTCTCCACCGTCGATCTGGTCGTTCTGCTGGAGCGCAAACTGGGTCTGAAGATCAGCGACGCCAAGGTCTATGAAATCGAAAAGATTTCGGACATCCTGGCCGTGGCCAACGGCGGCGCGTGATGGCTCCGTTTCCGGCTGCCGTTACCGGCATCGGTCTTGTGACACCCGCCGGCGTGGGCGTCGCCGATAACTGGCGGCGCGTGCTGTCCGGCGAGTCGACGGCGACCGTCGACGCCGCACTCAAAGACCTGCCCGTCGAGATTTCCTGTCGCGTTCCCGAGTTCCCGGCCGCGGATCTGGGTGTGCCCAACCCGTGGCAATGGGACCGCTTCGCGCAGTTCGCGTTGCTGGCGACGCGCGAAGCGTTGCGCGACGCCGGCCTCGAACCGAAGCAATGGAGAGACAGCAGCCGCGTCGCCGTCATCATCGGTTCGGGCGCGGGCGGAACGATGACCCTCGAAGAGCAGCACGCGATGCTGCTGAGCGAAGGCGCGGACGACGTGTCGGCGCTCACGTTGCCGATGGGTCTGCTCAACATGGCCGCCGGTCAGGTCGCGATTGCGATCGGCGCACGGGGACCGTGCTTCGCGCCTTGTTCCGCGTGCGCGTCCGGCGCATCGGCGATCGGCCTGGGCAAGGAGTTGCTGCGCAGCGGCGCGGCGGATGTCGTGATTGCGGGAGGCACGGAAGCGCCGATCACGCGTTTTTATGTGTCGGCTTTTGCGCGCATGCGGGCACTGTCGCGCAACACGGACGCACGTATCGCGTCGCGCCCGTTCGACGCCACCCGCGACGGCTTCGTGATCGGCGAGGGGGCCGGCATTGTCGTGCTGGAATCGGAAGAGCACGCCCGCAGTCGTGGCGCGCGTGTTCGTAGCCGGGTGCTGGGCTACGGCGCGTCGGCGGACGCCCACCATCTGACCTCGCCACACCCCGAGGGTCTCGGCGCGACGCTGGCCATGAAAGCCGCGTTGCGCGATGCGGGGCTCGAGCCGTCCGCCATCGGTTACGTCAATGCCCACGGCACCTCGACGCAAGGCAACGACGTCGTGGAATCGACGGCGATTCGCGAACTGTTCGGTGCGCGTGTGCCGGTCAGTTCGACGAAGGGTGTGACCGGCCACCTGCTCGGTGCGGCCGGGGCCATCGAGGCGGCCTATGCGGCGCTCGCGGCGGAACAAGGCAGCGCGCCACCTACGGCCAATCTCAAGACGCCCGATCCGAAGATCGATCTGGATCTCATCCATGGAGCGCCACGAAAGCTGGACAGGCGAGTTGCCCTTTCCAATTCGTTCGGCTTCGGCGGACAGAACGCGTCGCTTATTTTCGGTGCGTAACGCGCACTCATTACGAACACAGCCAGGGGACCTTATGTCAACGGTATCAGCCTTGAGAGTGGATCAGGCTTCTCTAACCACGCGTGAAGAACTGCTCGGAATCGTCTTCGATGGAAATTACGAGAGCGTGCACCAGGACGTCCGGGAGCTCCTGTTCGATCCGATCTTTGCGCATCGCTCCAATCTGACGCTGAGCCAGGCCGGCCGTCTGTCCTACGAGCGCAGCCGGGCGCTGCATCGCAAGCTCGAAAAGCCGCTCGACATTCTGCGCAACCCGTTGCGTCTCTATGCGTTGGCCGAGTGGTGCGGGCTGCTGGACGTGTCGTGCTTTTCCCTGGTGATGGTGCATTACAACCTGAGCGTGGGGACGGTCTACGACCACGGCCAGGATCGCGACGATATCGCCGATTACGTGGACGAGATGAATTCGCTGGCGTCGTTCAGCCCGTATATGGCAACGGAACTCGGCTACGGCAACAACCTGGCCGCGCTTCGCACCGAGGCGGTCTACGACCACGCTTCGCAGACGTTCGTGTTGAACACGCCGGATCCGCTCGCGCAAAAGTTCATGTCGTATAGCGGTTTCGGCGACATTCCGAAGATCGCTGTCGTGATGGCGCGGCTCAAGGTGGACGGCGCCGACTACGGCGTGTTCCCCTTCCTCGTCCGTCTCTCAACGGAACAAGGCCTGTGCGAAGGGATCCGCGCGGTGTCTTGCCCGGAAAAGCCGGTCCAGGGGCTCGATAACGGACTGACCTGGTTCGACCACGTGCGCATTCCCGCGCGCAACATCCTGCTGGGCGACGTCGCCGAGATCACCGCGGAAGGCAAGTTCAAACCTGTGATCGCGAATCCGCGTACCCGTTTTCACCGCGCGCTGTCGCGCATCATTCCGGGGCGTCTGTGCGTATCCAGTGCGGCGACCGCGTTGGGCCGCGCAAGCGTCTATATCGCGTTGCGCTACGCGCAGCAGCGTCTGACCAACGCGCCCGGCAACGACGACGTGGCGATCATCGAATTCCGCAGCCATCAACTGTCGACGTTTACCGCGCTGGCCAAGGCCTACGCGTTGACGCTCTTTGCCAACTACGTGAAGCGCGAATACGTGGGGCAGATCGAGCGTCCGTCGGCGAAGGTGCTCAACCTCATCAACATCGTGAAGGCGGTCGCGACCTGGGAGATGGACGGGGTCGTCAACCTGTGCCGCGAGCGTTGCGGCGCCCAGGGCATTTTCAGCATCAATCGCATCATCGACTTTGGCACGCTGCTGCCCGGCGTCGTCACCGCCGAGGGCGACAACCAGGTGCTGCTCGCCGCGACGGCCGCCCAGATGCTGGCCCAGCCGTGGAGCGAGCGTGTCCCGGCGCCGCATCAGCATGCCGGCAGCGATCTGACCGATTGCGCGCGGCTGGTTGAGTTGCTCCTTTTCCGAGAGCACAAGCTGTGGACGGCGGCACGCGAACAGAAGGAAGCGTCCGAGGACAAGGGCTATTTCGGTGCGTGGAACGACGTCATCAACAGCGGCATCGAGATGGCGCGGCTGCACGGCATCCGCAACGCTTTGCAGTGCCTGCACAAGGCTGCCGCCGAGGCGGAGAACGCGGAGGTCGGCGCTGCGCTGAACCTGCTCGGTGCGCTGTTCGGGCTGAGCGAACTGCAACGCAACACGGGCTGGTATCTGGCGCATGGCGTCATCAGCAGCGAGCAGGTTCTGGCGTTGCCGGCGGTGCTGGATGCGCTCTGCGTCGCGCTGCGCGACCACGTGCCGATGCTGCTCGAGGGTTTCGCGCTGACGCCGGAACTGTTGCGCGCGCCGATCGCGTACGACGACTACGCCACCGAGTTCTGCCGCCAGGTCAACGCCGGGGCGCAGTAAAGCGGATGGCCATTCGAACCGAGACTGGAGAGTGAGTGATGGCGGTGCATGTTTACCCATGTCCTATTCGTTGGTCCGATATGGATGTCTACGGCGTGGTCAACAACGTGTCGTTTCTTCGGCTGCTCGAAGAGGCGCGCGTGGATCTGATCTGGAGGCTGGGGGCGCAGAACGGCGATGCTTTTTTTAGCGGCGGCTCGGTTGTCGTGAGTCATGCGATTTCCTACAGGAGCCCGTTGGTGCACCAGCATTCGCCGGTCGATATTCATATGTGGGTGTCGGAGATTCGCGCGGCCTCGGTGACGATCGACTACGAGATCAAGGACGACGAAACCGTCTACGCGGTCGCATCGACGACGATGGCGCCTTATAGCTACGAGGGGCGTCATCTCCGTCGTATCGATGCACGGGAAGAGGCCTTTCTGGAGCGCTTCTTCGAAGATCGCCGGGCGATCAAGGTATAGGGGCCGACTATGCGTTTGCTTCGAGTGGGGCAGCCGGGGAGCGAGCTGCCATGCGCGGTCGGCCCGGACGGCGTGGTTCGCGATGTGTCGGGTTGGGTGGACGACTGGGCCGGGGACAACCTCGATCCTGAGGCAATCGGGATCCTGACGCGCAAGGTCGAGCAGGAAGCTCACCTGCTGCCCGCCGTCGATCTGAGCGGTCGGCGCATCGGGCCGCCGGTGCGTCCGCAACAGATCATTTCCATTGGTCTGAACTACCGCCGCCATGCTGCCGAAGTCGGCATGGCGGTGCCGGAGGAACCGATCGTCTCGACGAAGGCTTGCAATGCGCTCGCCGGCCCGTACGACGATCTGTTGATTCCGCCGGGCGCGCTCAAGACCGATTGGGAAGTCGAACTGGGCGTCGTGATCGGCCGACGGGTGCAGTATCTGGCGTCGCCGGCCGAGGCGAACCAGTACATCGCCGGATATTGCACGGCAAACGACATCTCGGAGCGCAGCTGGCTGTTGGAGCGCGGCGGGCAATGGTTCAAGGGCAAGTCGTTCCCGTCGTTCGCGCCGCTCGGTCCGTATCTGGTCACGGCGGACGAAATCCGCGATCCGAACGAGCTGCAACTGACCTGTCGTGTCAACGGGCAGCTCATGCAGGACGACAACACGGGCGATATGGTGTTCGACGTCGCGGAGCTGGTGCATTACCTGAGCCGCTTCATGGTGCTGGAACCCGGCGACGTGATCTTGACGGGCAGCCCGGGCGGCATGGCGATCAGCCGGCCCGAAAAGCCCTATCTTCGGCCGGGCGACATCGTGGAGACGGAGATCGCCGGGCTGGGCGCGCAGCGGCAGCATTGCCGCCAACCTCGATAGACAAGGAAGGTGTCAACGAATGAATAATAATCAAGATTCCGAATCATTGGGTGAATTCGGTTCGCACGAAGCACGGACGCGCAAGCGCCCTCTGCCGGCGCAGATGCTGGAAGAACTGGTCGCGCGATTCGGCACGCAGGTGTCGACCGCGATGGCCGTTCGCGAACAACACGGCCGCGACGAGTCGCCGTTTGTCGACGTAACGGCGCCCGACGCGGTCGTGTTCGCGCTGAACACGCGCGATGTGGCCGACGTCCTCGCGCTGGCGTCGCGTTTCGAGGTGCCGGTGATTCCGTTCGGCGCGGGCTCGTCGGTCGAAGGCCATCTGCTCGCAGTGCAGGGCGGCGTTAGTCTCGACGTCAGCGGCATGAACCAGGTGCTCGCCATCGACACCGACGATCTGACGGTGACCGTGCAGCCGGGCGTCACGCGCAAGCAACTCAATCAGGCGCTCAAAGGCACCGGATTGTTCTTCCCGGTCGACCCCGGCGCCGATGCATCGATCGGCGGCATGTGCGCGACGCGCGCCAGCGGCACGAATGCGGTGCGTTACGGGACGATGCGCGAGAACGTGCTGGCGCTGCAAGTGGTGACGGCGTCGGGCGAAATCATTCGTACCGGCACGCGCGCCAAGAAAAGCAGTGCCGGTTACGACCTGACGCGACTCATGGTCGGCAGCGAAGGCACGCTCGGCGTCATGACGGAAATCACGCTGCGCGTCCACCCGTTGCCGGAAGCCGAGTGCGCGGCGGTGTGTTCGTTTCCGTCGATCGAACACGCGGTGCGCACGGCGATCCAGATCGTTCAGGCGGGCATCCCGATCGCGCGGATGGAGCTGATCGACGCCAACAGTGTCCGCATGGTCAACGCCTACAGCGGACTGCGTTTGCCTGAAGAGCCGATGCTGCTCATGGAGTTTCACGGCACGACGCATGGCGTGACGGAGCAGGCCGAAACCGTCCGCTCGATTGCCGACGAATTCGGCGGCGGTTCGTTCGAATGGGCGACCAGTACCGAGGATCGGTCGCGTCTCTGGAGCGCGCGTCATCACGTGTATTTCGCGGCGATTCAGACGAAGCCGGGTTGCCGGGCGGTCAGTACCGACGCCTGTGTGCCCATCAGCCGTTTGGCGCAGTGCCTGCTGGAATCCGTCGAAGAAGCGAATGCCACGGGTTTGCCGTACTTCCTGGTCGGGCACGTGGGCGACGGCAACTTCCACTTCGGTTACCTGATCGATCCGGAGTCGTCCGAAGAGCGCGCCACGGCGGAATCGTTGAACAGAAAGCTGGTCGCGCGAGCGATACGCCTCGACGGCACCTGCACGGGCGAACACGGGATCGGCATGCACAAGATGGACTTTCTGGTGCAGGAAGCGGGCCTCGGGGCCGTCGAGATGATGCGGGCCATCAAGCGCACGCTGGACCCCAGGAACATTTTGAATCCCGGCAAGGTTTTGCACGGCCATGCACACCAGAGCGCCGTTTCTGAATCTGAAGATTACGCCGGGCAAGCGCGGACGCCGTTGCCTCTAACTGCCTGAATGCAGCACGCGCCGCTTATCGTGCGTGGCGCGTGACACTCATCCTGGGATGCTCGAGCTTTGAATACGCAAAACGAAATCCATCAAGAAAGCGACGGCGCGCGCACCGTCGAACGGCCCGTCGCTTTCGTCACCGGCGGCTCGCGGGGAATCGGCGCGGCGGTGGTCCGCGAATTGGTGCGTCGCGGTTATCGCGTCTGTTTCACATACCTGAGCAATGCGCAAGCGGCAGCGGAGCTGGTGCTCGAGTTCGACGAAACGAAGGTCCTGGCAATCAAGGCGGATGCGCGGGACAGCGATGCGATCAGCGCGGCAGTGGCTCAGTGTCTCGCGCATTTCGGCGGGCTGGATGTACTGGTCAATAACGCCGGCGTGAAAAAGGACCGCGGTGTCACCGCATTGAGCGCCGACGATTGGCGTTACGTGCTGGGCGCCAACCTCGACAGTTCGTTCTATAGCTGCAAGTCCGTCATACCGCATTTCCTCGAACAGCGGCGCGGCGCGATCGTCAATATCGCTTCCGTCGCGGGGATGATCGGCGTGCCGGGACAAACGAACTACTGCGCCAGCAAGGCGGGTCTGATCGGCTTGACTCGCGCGCTGGCTGCCGAGTGCGCGTCGCGAGGCGTTCGCGTCAACGCCGTGGCGCCCGGCTACATCGTGACGGACATGACGCAATCGCTGGGCGAGCGGCGGCTCGACGCCGCCGCGGACAGCATTCCGATGCGCCGTTTAGGAACGCCCGACGAGGTCGCCAGAACCGTCGCCTTTCTGGCCTCCGACGACGCGTCGTACATCACCGGCCAGGTGCTGGTCGTGGATGGCGGGCTGATCTCGTAGTTTCCCTTTTGCCTGATTCCGGCTCCTCGTCCCCGCAGTCGGCATGTCGATGCCGTGGCGCGATGGCGAGGCCCGTGATCGGTTATTCAGAATAGAAGGATATCTTCGTGAACAAGAAACTCTGTCTCGGTGCATTCATGCGCCCAATCAGCTTGCATACCGCATGGTGGCGGCACCCGAACGCGGCACCGCAGGCGAATTTCGATTTTCCGATCATCAAGGATCTGGTCCGGAAACTGGAAGACGCCTGTTTCGACGCGGTGTTTCTGGCGGACCATCTCGCGGTGATGAACATGCCGACGAACGCGTTGAAGCGCAGCGGTACGATCACCTCGTTCGAACCGCTGACCTTGCTGTCGGCGCTTGCCGCGTGCACGACGAACATCGGCCTGATCGCGACCGGCACGACGAGTTACGAAGAGCCTTATCTCACCGCGCGCCGGTTTGCTTCGCTGGATCATTTGAGCAGCGGGCGCGCCGGATGGAACATCGTGACGACCGTCAATACCGAAGCGGCCTACAACTTCGGACTTGAATCCGCGCGGCTGCATGCGGAGCGCTATGAGCGGGCCGGCGAATTCTTCAAGGTGGTGACCGGCCTGTGGGACGGCTGGGCCGACGACGCGCTGCTGATGGACAAGGAAAGCGGCATCTTCTTCGATCCGGAGAAGATCAAACCGCTGAATCACAAAGGCAAGTATTTTTCCGTGAAGGGGCCGTTGAACATTGCGCGACCGGTACAAGGCTGGCCGGTCATCGCCTTGGCGGGTGCGTCGGATGCCGCACGTCAGATGGCGGCCGAGTCGGCCGACCTGGTGTTCGGCAATGCCAGGACGATCGAGACCGCGCGCAGCTTCTACAAGGACGTCAAGACGCGCGCCATCGCGGCGGGGCGAAATCCCGATCATCTGAAGATCTTGCCGGCCAATCAGGTGTACGTTGCGGCGACGCGTGAAGAGGCTTATCGCAAGAAGCAGGTCATGGACGACCTCGTGCACGTCGATAGCAATCTCCCCAATCTTTCGCTCAAGCTCGGCGTGGACGTCAGCGGCTTCGATCTCGACAAGCCGCTTCCGGACATTCCGGAAACCGAGCAAAGCAAAGGTCATCAGAGAGAGTGGATCGCGCTTGCGCAACGCGAAGGCTTGACCGTGCGCGAGCTGGCCAAACGGGCGGCCGGATCGGGCATCGGGGAAATGATCGGCACGCCGTCGGAAGTCGCGGATCAGATGGAGGAATGGCTGCTAACGGAAGCCTGCGACGGTTTCATGATGGTGTTTCATTCGGCCCCGGACGGCTACGACGACTTCACCAGCATGGTCGTGCCGGAACTGCAAAGGCGCGGACTGTTCCGCACACGTTACGAAGGCGGCACCTTGCGGGACACGATCGGTCTGCCGCGTCCGGACAGTCGCGTCGATTGACGGGCGCCACGGCGAGCGTGGAAAACCGCGCCCCGAACGACGTCGCCAATCGCGACACCGTTCGGGGCGTGCCGATGAATCTTCGACGAGCCGTCATCACGGCTCGTCCAGCAAGACCGTACCTGCGATGAAACATCCCAAACTCTATTACTGCCCCGGCCACATGTCGTTCGCGTCGCATGTGATTCTGACCGAGATCGGCAAGCCGTTCGAGGCCATCACCGTGTCGGTCAAGGACGGCGCGACCCAATCGCCCGAATTCAAGCGCATCAATCCGAAAGGCAAGATTCCGGTCCTGGACACCGGCTCGGAAATTCTCACGGAATCGGCCGCCATTCTGTATTACCTCGCGCTCACGAACCCCGAGTGCAGGCTGGTGCCGGACTCCGCGATGGGCGTGTCGCGGGCCATCGAATGGACCAATTGGTTGAGCACCATTCTGGCCGGCCCGGTGGGGCAGCACGTGCGTCCCGAACGCTTTACAAACGAGGAGCACGCGAGACCGGGCGTGAAGGAAAAGGGCACGGAAAACCTGCTGATCGCCTACGCGGAGATCAACGACCGGCTCGCGGGGCAGGAATGGGCATTGGGCGACTGCTATTCGATCGTCGATCCGACCTTGCTGATTTTCTTCAAGTGGGGCAATCAGCTGAAGCTGGACATGAGCCAGTTCGGCCATTGGTGCGAGCACGCCAAACGAATGGAACGGCGCCCTGCCGTTCAGGCCGCGCTCGCTGCCGAGAACATCTCGATCTGGTAACGGCGTCGTCGGAAGCGCTCTTTTGATTAATTGCGTGGTGGCGTCGCGTCACCCGTCATAAGGATAGTCATGTCGGTCAATCTAGAAGCGGATAACGATTCCGTCGTCCTCGGCGAGTCGCCAGCGGAAGCGGGAACACGGCGGGTGATCGACAGCCCGCACCTGCATAAATTGCAGCGGCGGCATTTCCTGCTGTTCGGCGTGGGGCCCGCTCTCGGTACGCTCTGCGCGTTGCTGCTGCTGTTTTTCCGTCCGATCGGCGCGCCGGAAATCGTTGCGCTGTTCGTGATGTGGGCCGTCACCGGCTTGTGCGTGTCGGCGGGCTTTCACCGGCTGTTCGCTCATAAGTCCTACGAGACGGGGCCGATCGTGCGCAGCCTGATCGCTATCTGCGGATCGATGGCGGGGCAGGGGAGCGTATTCGCGTGGATCGCGATTCATCGACGACATCACGAGTGCTCCGACCGCGAGGGCGACCTGCATTCGCCGAACCTCGCGGGACCCGGGTTGCGCGGCAAGTTGAAGGGGCTGCTCCATGCGCATCTGACATGGATGATCGCGCATCCTTTTCCCAATGTGAGCCAGTACGCACCGGACCTCATGCGTGACGACCGCATGGTGTTCGTGAACCGTCACTACCGGAAATGGGTTGTGCTCGGACTCGTGATTCCGGCACTCGGCTGCGCCCTGTACGAGCACTCGTGGTGGGGCTTGCTCACGGGATTTTTGTGGGGCGGCATGGTCCGCATGTTCGTGCTGGCTCACGGCATGTGGTCACTAAACTCGTTCTGCCATCTGCTCGGCAAGCGCCGCTTTGAGACATCGGACGGCAGTCGAAACCTGGCGTGGCTCGCGCCGTTCATCTTCGGCGAGTCATGGCATCACAATCACCACGCGTTTCCGCGCTCCGCCTCGTTCGGTTTGGCCTGGTATCGGATCGACCCCGGCTTCTGGTTCATCCGGCTGCTCGGTGGACTGCGCCTCGCACGCAACATTCAGGTTCCGTCGGCTCAACAGATCGCGCAGCGCACCGCGCGCTGATGTTCTCTATCCGGCGCTCGCACTCTCGCATGGGTACGAGCGCCGGATTCGGCGCTTCGAAGGGTTGACGATTGTGACGGCTTAGGCGGCGAGCGCGGCGACGACCGCATCGCCCATTTCGTTCGTGCCGACCTTGCGAGTGCCGGCTTCCCAGATGTCCGCGGTGCGCAGGCCCTGCGCCAGGACACGCTCCACCGCTGCCTCGATGCGATCGGCGCCGGCCGGCAGGTTCAATGAATAGCGCAGCATCATCGCCGCCGACAGGATGGTCGCCAGCGGATTCGCAATGTCTTGGCCCGCGATGTCAGGCGCGGAACCATGCGACGGCTCGTACAAGCCCTTGCCGTTCGCATCCAGCGACGCCGACGGCAACATGCCGATCGAACCCGTCAGCATCGCCGCCTCGTCCGACAGGATGTCGCCGAACAGATTGCCGGTGACGATCACGTCGAACGATTTCGGCGCCCTCACCAGTTGCATCGCCGCGTTGTCGACATACGTGTGCGACAGCTCGACGTCCGGATACGCCGCGCTCGTCTTGATCACGATGTCGCGCCAGAATTGCGACGTTTCGAGCACGTTGGACTTGTCCACATTGCACAGACGCTTGCTGCGTCTGCGCGCCGCCTGGAAAGCGACGTGCGCGACGCGCGCGATTTCCGGCTCGCTGTAGCGCATCGTGTCGAAGCCCTCGCGGCTGCCCTCGAAAGGACCATCTGGCGCCACGCGCACCCCGCGTGGCTGACCGAAATACACGTCGCCGGTCAGGTCGCGGATGAGCAGAATGTCCAGCCCCGAAACGATTTCCGGTTTGAGCGACGACGCGCCGGCCAGTTCCGGGTACAACCTGGCCGGACGCAGGTTGGCGAACAGCGCCAGGTGTTTGCGCAGACCGAGGATCGCCTGCTCGGGGCGCAGCGGGCGTTCGAGCTTGTCATATTGCCAGTCGCCCACGGCGCCGAGCAGGATGGCGTCGGCCGAGCGGGCCAGTGCGAGTGTCCGTTCGGGCAACGGATGGCCATGCGCCGCGTAGCCGGCACCGCCTACGGGTGCTTCTTCCAGCGTGAAGGGTTGGTCCAGCGCCTCGAGCACCTTGACGGCTTGCTTGACGATTTCGGGACCAATACCGTCGCCCGGTAAAACGGCGATTTTCATGCTCATGTAATTTAGCCTTGTCGAATTGAAAGGAGGGCTCGCCCACGGTCGCGGAGATGTGCGGGTGGGCTTGCGCAGGCGGGTGTCGCCACGCATTGAGTCGTGCTGTCGAGACGGGTCTTTCGCATGCCTGCCTGGCGCAGACAATATACGAGAACGCTTGCCCGATCGAAGTGACGTCTGAGCATGGCAAGCCTCTCGATTCGAGAGCGAAACGCTGGCGGGGTCCGGCTATTGCCGTGTATGAGCCGTCTAATGGCGGTGCGGGCTCAATCCGGCCGCTCGCGTTGAATCAGAAAGTTTGCGAGCGTGGCCGCCGTGGCGCTCAATTGTTCTCGTCCGTAGGAAATCAGAAAGAGCTGGCGCGACGCCCAGGGTTCGACGAGCGGGCGCAGCACGACGTCGAGCGTATCGACGTAAAGCTCGCCGACGTGTTGAGGCACGATGGTGATGCCGAGGCCGACGTGAACCATGCGGCACTGGGCATCCAGACTATGCACGCGGATTCTCGTGTTCAGCGCGCCGCCGAGCGCGGCGCTTTCCCGTTCCAGTAATTGCATCAGCGCGCTTTCGCGTTGCAAACCGACGAAATTTTCCGCGAGCAGTTCCGCGAGGCGCAAGTGACTGGCTTCGGCGAGGCGATGGTGCTTCGGCAGCATGACGAACAGCCGGTCGGTGCGGTAGGGCAGACTTTCGAACTGCTCGATGCCGCAGACCGCGTTGCAGATGCCGAAGTCGGCCGCGCGCTCGGCCATCGCGCGGACGGCTTCCGCGCTGCTCTGTTCTTCGAGTTCGATATCGACATCGGGAAACAGGCGCCCGAATGCAGCGATGTCCTCCGGCAGGAACTGGACAATGGAAGAAAGATTGGCGACCACCCGCACCTTGCCCTTGGCGCCCGAATAGAACTGCGACAACTCCGCGCTCAGTACTTCGATGTTACTGGCAATCGCGAGCGCACTGCGGCGCACGGCGTCGCCCGCCGGTGTCACGCTGATACCGCGCGCGTGGCGCTGGATGAGCGGCAAGCCGACCAGCGCTTCGATTTCGGCAACTCGCCGGCTGACTGCGGACGGCGTGATGAATTCGCGCTCGGCGGCACGCGCGATATTTTTTTCCTGGCAGACAGCGACGAACAAGCGTAGGGAAATCAAGTCGAGCTTTCTGATCAAATTTTCCATAGTAACTTTCGCAGAGTGTCCAAAAGACTCATTCGACTGTCGAAGCCCCGCCGGAAAGCGCGCACTTGCCCGGCCATCGCCGTGAGGCTGGCCGCGCGGGGCAATTGAGGCGGTGATGCGGGCCGGAGGGGTGGCCGGCGGGAGAGGTCGTGTCGGACGATAGTCGATACGACGCGTGGCGACCCTGAGGCGCTTTTGACGCCGGTCGCCGTGCGCGCAACGAATCGGCGGGTTCGGTTTAACCCGCCATTGACGCTGCGCGAATGAATATCAACAACGTGAGTCCGCAACGGATGAATGAGCTTTCATTCCGGCGACGGACCAGGGTTTATTCCAACGGATATATCTGAGCCTGCTCAACGCGAACGGCGCTGTCCTTCGTTTTGAAACCGATTTACGCCGCGGCGTCGCATCGATCTCCTGCGATGCGCGATTAAATTACGAATGTATTACTTTTTATTTAATCTTTGCTTCCGAAATGCTTGCGAAGAGGGTGCTGCCGGCCAGCCTCGTGGCGACTGCCGGGGAGACAGCCGCGAGTGTCCTCATGCAATAATCGCCCGAAATGTTAATTTCACACTTATTAAAGATATCGATTTTTCTGAGTTAGTAATCTGTTAATGCCTGAAGGGCGGCGTGCTGGTGTGTTGATGTATTGAGGTTTTGGCGCGAGCAATATAATGTTATTTATGACTTATTTCGGCATAGTCTAAGTCATTTATTTTGAAAAAACAACGGAAGCCGGGCTTTATGCTTTTTGGCGGTATTGGCACGTTGGCCGCGGCGGTTGCATAAGACTGGGTGATGAAGAATGCAAAATCGCTTTATACAGTGAAGGAACCACGTCGGCACTAACCCAGGAGAGGCGGCAATTCGTTCTTCAGGAAATCGACGAAGGCGCGTACCGCAGGCATCATTCCGCGGCGCGTCGGAAACAGCACGGCCAATCGCCCCTCCCGCGAGCGAAATTCCGGCAGTACCAGGCTCAAAGTCCCCCTTTCGATTTCGCGCGTGCAGGCATAGAGAGGCAGGCTTGCGATGCCCATTCCTGCCAGCGCGGCTTCCTTCAGCGCCGCGATATTGTCGCTCTGCAGGCGGGGCTGAATCGTCTGTGTGGAAGCGTCGCCGTTCGCGTCGATCAGGCGCAATACGCTCACTGGCCTGCTGATCGACTCGTAGATCAACAGATCGTCGCGAGGCAGCGCATCCGGCTTACCAATCGTCCCGGTCTCCGCCAGATACACGGGGCTCGCCACCAACCCCCAGCGCACCGTGCCCAGCGGCGCCTGGACCAGGCTGGAAAGCTCCACGTCAAAACCGAGGCCGCGTATCACCACGTCGACATGTTCTTCGAGAAGGTCGACCTGTCGATTACTGGCTTCGATTGCCAGCCGGACCTTCGGGTAGCGCAACATGAAGCGGGGCAGCAACCTGGCCAGCACGATGTCTGTAATCGCGACGGACATGCTGGCCCGCACCAGGCCAGAGGGCTCGGCGGTCCGCCGTCGAACCGCTTCCTCGCCGGCCTGCGCTTCAGCAATCATGGCCCGGCAATGCGCGTACAGCTCTTCGCCGGCGTCGGTCAGGCTAAGCCGGCGTGAGGTTCGGTGAAGCAGCCGGACGCCGAGCTTGGCTTCCAGATCGGTGATCCGGCGGGAGATATGGGATTTGCTTACGCCAAGCGCCTCTCCTGCCGCGGTAAAACCGTGGTGCTCGATCACCTGAGCAAAGAGATAGAGGTCGTTCAGGTCAGAAGAGACGGGGTTCATCCGACGTCCGGTTTTCGTTGGGTTGGTCTATAGATCGTTTCCTCTGGGAAACGACAGGTTGAGAAATACCATATTTATCGATTGTCGTTGCGCAAATATGATTCATCTCAACCCGGCGCAGATGTGCACCGGACGGTCCGGCAGGACGGTTCTACGTCGTTGCCGCATCCAAAATGCCAACGTTAATCAAGACCATGAAAATCCTTAATCTCCTGAAAGCTGTCGTTCTTCCCCTGGCGATCGTCGCCACCTCTGCCGCCACGATCCAGACGGCCAGCGCAGCGCCCGCGACGAACGCAGTCGCTCCGTCGGGCGCACCGTACTCGTTGCTGTCGCGGGACAACACGGTGCTCGTGCTGGTTGACCACCAGGTTGGCCTGTTCACCGGCGTGCGTGACATCGATACTGGTGAGCTCAAGCATAACGTCGTGGCGCTCGCCAAAGCCGCGAAGACGCTCGGCATCCCGGTCATTGTCACCGCGACGATGCCCGACGGCATGTGGGGTCCCACGATCCCTGAACTGACTGCCGCGCTTCCGGGTGTCCCGGTGATCAGCCGGACCTCGATCAACGCCTGGGACGATCCGAATGTGCGCGCCGCCATCGAGAAGACCGGCCGCAAACAGATTCTGATCGCCGGTGTTTCGCTGGAAGTGTGTGCCACGTTCCCGGCTCTGTCGCTCAAGGCTGCGGGCTACGACCCCCGCGTGGTGCTCGACGCATCGGGTACGTTTAGCGATGCCAAGCGCACGGTGGGGCTGCAGCGCCTGGCAGGTGCCGGTATTCCGGTGACCGACTACGCCACGGCTGGTGTGGAAATGCTGCACGGCAATGATGATCCGAAGGCTCAGCAGGTGTATGCCGATCTCGACATGCCGTTTGCCAACCTGGTGTGGCAGCTCAAGAACGCTTCGCGCAAGTGAGGCACCATCCGGATCCGGCGAGGGCTAACTGCGTCCTCGTCCGAACAATCACGAAGCTATCCAGACATGCAGGCCTGGATAGCTTCGGGGCTGAATGCCACGGTAAGACGGAATATCACCATGGACAAGTTTGTGCGCGTGTCGCATGTCGTTGCCGGTCACGACGTGACCATCGGCGAAGCTTTTTGGGCAAAGCGCTTCGATGAGCGATCGTTCGACGGATTGATCGATCCCGTCGTCATGCTCGATCATTTTCATATGACTGGTCTGACCTTTTCTGCGCATCCGCATGCTGGAATTTCGGCGGTGACCTACGTGTTCGAGGACGCGATAGGGGCGCATGTCAATTACGATTCGCTGGGCAATCATGGCCCCATCAATCCGGGCGCATTGCGCTGGTTTGCCGCCGGCCGCGGAGCAGTGCATACCGAACAGCCTGAAGGCGAGGAGCAGCATGTTCACGCGCTGCAGATCTTCGTGAATCTGCCGGCCAGCAAGAAATTCAACGCGCCCTATGCCGTTCATGCGGAGCCGCATGATATCCCGGAGTTCAAAGCTCCCGGTGTTCGCGTGCGTGTGGTGTCGGGCAGCAGCAATGGTGTGGGCGCCGCTCACTCTGCACAGCTACCTGAACCATTCACGCTGCTCGATGCCTTCCTTTCACGTTCATCTGCATTCATCCATGAGCTATTGCGCGGCTGGAGCGGGTTGATTTACGCCGTCTCGGGAACGCTGCGGATCGAGGTCGGAGGCGAGGTGCGACATCTGCAGGCCGGCGAGGCAGTCGGTGTTGCTTTGGATGAGGGCGCTACGGAGGGCGGCGTCGCCATTCGGCTCGTCTCTGACGAAGGCAGCCACTTTGTCATGCTTTCCGGCCCAGCCTTGAATGAACCGATTGCCAAACACGGGCCGTTCGTCATGAATTCCAATGAGCAACTTGAAGATCGCATCAGAGCTTTTCAGAACGGCGAATTTGGGCAACTCGTCACGTTGCCGTGAATGATCTGGAGCGACCGATCGCGGCACGCGAAACGCAAAGGCATCCGTGGACATCGCCGCGGTGATCCAGTTCAGTGCCGTTTCGGATTGTAGTGCCAACTGCGGCACGGACAAGCCATGCTCGAAGACGGCACCGGCATATTCGCGCTCTGCCTCGGCCGTAATCGACGTGGTAACCTGGTAAGCGTCTATCAGTTCTCCGAGAGAACGTGCATTGCACAGTGAATGCCTAATCGCCGCGCAGGGCTTTCTCATCGAACGTAGAACGAGCCTTCTCTACGTCCTTGAGGTTCTCCGCTGTCCAGACCCAAACGCCGCAAAATGCTGCGCCGAGACTCAAGCCAAGGGGGGCAATTCGTACTCGGCCTTTGGAGGTACGACGGGATGGACTTTACGGGCGACAAGACCGTCGCGTAGATAAACCCAAAAATGCAAACAATACAGTAACAAAAACTGGCTTGAGCTAGATACGATAGTGGAAAAAGCTGTCCATAGACCATAACGCCGGTCTTTACCAACGGGCATCCATCCCCTTTCCAAACTAGCCCTCAACGCCTCCTATGCCACGTCCGATCGTTGCACAGATTCACCCCGCCGCAGTCAGCCACAACCTCTCCATCGTCAAGCAGCGGGCATCTCGATCGCGTGCTTGGGCCGTGGTCAAAGCCAACGCATACGGACACGGAATCGATCGCGTCTTCCCCGCACTCGCGAATGCCGACGGTATTGCGCTGCTCGATCTCGACGAAGCAGTCCGTGTGCGTGAGTTGGGTTGGACCAAGCCGATCCTTCTTCTCGAAGGCGTGTTCAAGCCAGGTGATGTGCAAATCGCCCAGCAGTTCGATCTTTCCATGGCCGTGCATTGCCGTGAGCAACTCGATCTGTTGCGCCTGTCGCCGTCGCATGAGCGCGTCAACGTGCATCTGAAGATGAACTCCGGGATGAACCGCCTCGGATTCCGGCCCGACGCATACCGTACCGCTTGGGAGCAGGCCAGATCGATTCCGGCTATAGCGGACATCACGTTGATGAGCCATTTCGCGAATGCTGATGATGGTGACGTGGCATGGCAGATGGATCGCTTCGATGCGGTGACTCAAGACATACCGGGTCAACGAAGCCTCGCGAATTCAGCGGCCGTTCTGTGGCATCCCCAGGCGCATCGTGACTGGGTGCGGCCAGGTGTCGTGTTGTACGGCGGTTCGCCCACCGGTCAGTCGCGTCACATAAACGACGTGGGCTTGCGCGCTTCGATGACGCTCAGGAGCGAAGTGATCGGTGTGCAGTCTTTGTCGGCGGAGGAAACGGTTGGGTACGGCCGTGCCTTCGCCGCAAACCGCGAGATGCGCATTGGCGTGGTCGCATGCGGATACGCGGACGGATACCCCAGGCACGCATCGACGGGTACGCCAATCGCTATCGACGGCGTCATGACGCAAGTGGTGGGCCGTGTTTCGATGGACATGCTCACTGTCGATCTGACACCGTGCCCGCATGCGCAGATCGGCTCAAAGGTCGAACTGTGGGGCGAACAGGTCAAGATCGATGACGTCGCGCACGCTTCCGGGACGATCGGGTACGAGCTGATGTGCGCCCTGGCAAAACGGGTGCCTGTGGAAATAGCCTGAATGACTGCATCTTTCGCCGGAGCGTGAAGCAATCCTCAAGGATACTCACGTCTTCGGACGAGACGCGGCGCCGCATTGCCTGTTGCGCAGGCGTAGTGTTGTCAAATAAGGTTGTCAAATAAGGTTGTCTAATTAGGGTGTCTAATAAGCCAGCGCAATTGCGTTGTAACGGACACCGGGTGTTTACGTAATAATTGCGAGGCGTGTCCGATTCGACCCATTAACCATTAAAAATGCGCAGGTCATGGCTTTCAGCGAACCAAGGTCTCCATTTTTCAAATGGGTGGTGTCCTCCGCTCAGAACCTGAGCGCCGACAATCGGCAAATATTGCTTGCCAACCTGTTCACGCGAACCGCGTCGATTGTCTTTGCGTCGATCTGCGAAATCAGTGTCTGCGCAACCGCTTACTACCTTTATCCAAGAGCCCTGTACGCGTGGTGGGGCGGCGCGGTAGTCGCGTTGCTGATGACGCGTCTCGCGTTGATCTGGCTGTGCTGTGAGCGCAGTGCCCGCAACCTGCCAACCCCTACCTCAGCCTTTCTCTTTGCCAGTCTTCTCTGGGCGGTCCTGTTCGGCTTTGGCACCTTTTTGTGCAATACCAGCGGAAATCAGACACTTTTTCTGCTCGGCAACGTTTGCGCGGTGGGTGTAATCGGCGGATTAGCCGGGCGCAACGCAGGCACACCCCGCCTGGTGCTTCTCCAGATTTCGTTCATTCTCGGGCTGTTGGGCTGGGGAGCGGCGCTTTCTCCTGGCTCCGGCAAGCTCGTGCTGCTGTTTCAGGCGCCGTTTTGCGCGGCGGGTTTCTTTACCGTGGCATTACGCAGCAATCGCGACACCGTTGCGTTACTGCTGGCGCGCGAAAGCAGTCATCGGCTGGCTCACCAGGACAGTCTCACCGGTCTGCCTAACCGCGCTCGCATTACCGAGCTTCTGCTGGAACGCACTGCGGCAGGCTCGTTACGGCTGAATCATCGATTCGCGGTTCTACTGATCGACCTTGACGGCTTCAAGGCGATCAATGACAGCCTGGGTCACGCCGCCGGCGATCAGATCCTTCAGGAAGCCGCGATTCGATTGCGTGAAGTACTGCCGGCCGGCGATCTGGTTGGACGCCTCGCCGGCGACGAGTTTGTTGCCATTACCGACGGCACGGCGTTGACCCGCGACGTCCATTTGCTGGCAGACCGTATCGTCAAAACGCTGGCGCGTCCTTTCACACTCAGCGAAGCGTTGGTGCATATCGGTGCGAGCGTGGGCGTCTCGCTCTATCCGGAGCACGCAAAGACAGGACCGCAATTGCTGATCTGCGCCGACCGCGCGTTGTACGCCGTCAAACGCAGTGGCAAAAGTGCCTTCTCTATCTTCGATGCCGTCAGGCACGCATCCGACGAAAGTTTGAGCCTTCTGCGAAGCGATCTGGAAGGCGCAATGCAGTCTTACAGCGATCTGCGCATGGAGTACCAGCCGATCGTCGATCTCGCCGACGATACGATTTCCGGCCGCGAGGCACTGCTTCGCTGGACGCACCCGACGCGCGGTGAGCTTTCCCCGTCATCATTCATTCCCACGGCCGAACGTACGGGTCTTATCCTCGCACTCGGCGAGTGGGCGCTGCTGCAATCCTGCACGGAAGCTGTCACGTGGCGTGATGCGGTGAGTGTCGCCGTGAATGTTTCGCCGGTGCAGTTGCGGGAAGAATCGTTCGCGTCGACGGTTGCTGCGATCCTCGCCACGACGGGATTGCCGCCTGCGCGCCTGAATATCGAAGTCACCGAAACGGTGTTGTTGAGCGACGATATCGTCACCCGGCACAACGTCGAGAAGCTTCGTGCATTGGGAATCGGCCTCGCGCTCGACGATTTCGGCACCGGATTCTCGACCATGTCGACGCTTGTGCGCTTCTCATTCGACAAGCTCAAGATCGACAGTTCGTTCGTCAAAGAGTCTGTGCATCGGCGCGAATCCGCGGCCGTGGTTCGCGGGATTGTGGCTTTGGCACGGGAAATCGGCATGCCCACCACGGCGGAAGGCATTGAGACGCAGGAGCAGTTGAATTTCGTGCGTGTCTGCGGATGCACGCATGCTCAGGGTTTTCTTCTGGGCAAACCGGTCCGGAGTGAAGATATCCCGCACCTCGAAAAAAGGCTTGCTGCGCATTCCGCGGATAAGGCTTGAGAGATCTTGTCGACCGGCATGCTACCGATTTCCGCAGCGTTGGCCGACTAGTTACGGGGCAGGGTGACGTGACCCTCTGCGCGTACTGCCCGTGGCGGATTGGCCACGCCCAAGATAGGCGTCGCGCAACGTATCCAGTTCCAGCAGCGCCTCTGCCTTCCCATGCGCCACCACGCGGCCGCCTTCGAGCACATAGCCGGACTGCGCATACTGCAGCGCGATCGCTGCATTCTGCTCCGCTAGCAGAAAGCTGACGCCGTCGTCGCGATTGAGTGCCGCCACCGTCTCGAAGATCTCTTCCACGACTTGCGGGGCGAGCCCCATCGACGGTTCGTCGAGCAAGACCAGCGAGGGCCGCGCCATCAACGCGCGGCCGATCGCGACCATCTGCTGTTCGCCACCGGACGTATAACCTGCGAGCGCCTTACGACGCTCCTTGAGCCGCGGGAAGGTGCCGTAGATACGTTCGAGATCCGCCTCGAGATCAGCGCGCGCAGGCCGCCGCACAAACGCGCCGAGCCGAAGATTCTGTTCGACGGACAAATGCGCAAAGCAGCGCCGTCCCTCCAGCACCTGAACGAGGCCGCGCTCGGCGAGCGTCCACGGGTCCACATCGGTAATCGCGTCGCCGCGATATGCGATGCGGCCCGACGTAAGTTCGCCCCGTTCCGCGCGAATCAGGTTCGAGATCGCCTTCAGCGTGGTGGTTTTGCCCGCGCCATTGCCGCCCAGCAGAGCGACGATGGCGCCGGACGGCACCGTCAGCGAAACGCCGCGCAATGCCGGAATGAGCTGGCTATAGGTCACGGCGATGTCATCGACCTGCAGGATCGGGGCGGCGCTCATGCTCAGAGGTCCTTGCTGCAATCGCGCGGCGTAATGCCTTTTTCCTTGGCATACGCGTTCGCCGATTTCTCGATGATCGGGCGTAACAGTGCGCGATCCGCCTGAACCCAGCCGCTAATCACCTTCCATTGCTGGCCGTCCCATTGCTGGAAGCGGACGGCGCCGCCGCCTTCGTGATCGGAGCACGAGAGTTTCAGCGGTTGAACCAGACCATACGCGCCGAGTTGTTTAAGGCGCGCGTCGTCGAGATTCAAATGCTCGAACCCCCAGCGCACCTGTTCGCCCGTAAGCGGTTTGTCGCCGAACTTGGCCTGAGCCACGCGCAACGCTTCGACGTTGAGAATGCCGTTGACGACGCCCAGGTTGTAATACACCGTACCGAAGCGCGCCGGGTCCTTCAGATTGCCGTTGCCGGGTTTGATCACATATTGATTGATCGCCTGAAGTACCGGAAAGTCGGTTCCGGACGGATGCGTGGTGATCGAAATGAAACCCTTCGCGGCGTCGCCTGCCGGACGCGCATCTTCCTCCGAATTACTCCAGATGTTGCCGATGATGTGATTCGCCGGGAAGCCGACCTTCTGCGCCGACTTCAACGCAACCGGATTCATCACGCCCCAGCCACGCAGAATCACCCAATCCGGATTGATCCGGTGGATAGTGAGCCACTGCGAGCCCTGCTCGTTACCCGGGTGCGGGACTTCGATCTGCGTGAGTTCAAAGCCGTACTTCTTGGAGAGCGCATCGAGCACGGGAATCGTCTCGCGGCCATAAGGAGAACCATGGTAAAGCACCACGATCTTCTTGCCTTTTAGCTGATTCAACCCGCCTGACTGCTGGCCGATGTAATTGACGATCGCCGAGACTTCGCTATACGGGTTGAGTTGAAGCGGAAACACGTACGGAAACACCGCGCCGTCCGTGGAATCCGTGCGGCCGTGATTGATCGTGACCAGCGGGATTTTGTCGACGGTCGAACGATCGAGCGTCGCATAGGCGATCCCGACCGAGAGCGGATTGGTCGCTGCAGCCGGCGCGCCGTTCAGGCCGCTCTTGAGCCGCTCGTAGCATTCCACGCCTTTTTCCACGACGTATTCGGTTTCGCATTCGCTCCATGTCAGCTTGACCCCATTGACGCCGCCATCGCGCTTATTGATGAGGTTCATATAGTCGATAAAGCCGCCGAAGAAACCACTGCCACCCGCCGCATACGGCCCGACGCGGTAGCTTTGCAGCGGGAAGTATTCTTCGCCCGCGGCCTGCGCGGTGGGCGCAAATGCGGCGCTGAGGGCAAGCATCAGGCTCGCGGCAGCGGCGACGCGTGAGACCGTCCCGCGCCTTTTGAAGGAGTCGATGAATTTCATACTGGATGGACCTTGAATAGATAAACGATGGATTAAAGAGCGATGCGTGAAAACGAAGTCATGGGCGCAGCGGCCAGTCACGCAGACGATTCCGCGCGGTCTGAACCAGTCTTGCGAGTCCGTCCGGTTCCTTGATGAGAAAAACAATGATCAATGTGCCGAAGAGAATCTTCTGCAGGTTCTGCAACTGGCCGGCTTCAATGCCGACGCTGGCTAGCGCGCCTGCGGCATTCGAGAGAAGAATGGGCAGCAGCACGATGAAGGCCGCGCCGAGAAAATTCCCGCCGATGCTCCCCATGCCACCAATGATGATGATGAACAGCACCTGAAACGACAGATTGAGATCGAAGCCGTGCGGCTCGACGGTGCCCAGATAGGCAAATGCCCACAGCGCGCCGGCAATCCCGATCACGAATGAACTGAGCGCGAATGCGAGCAACTTGGTGCGGCCGGTCGGGATGCCGATCACGCGCGCGGCCGTGTCCATGTCGCGCACGGCCATCCAGCGTCGGCCGAGTTCGCTGCGTACGAGGCGAGTCGCGAGAATGAACAGGACGGTGGTGACACCGAGTACGAGCAGATAGCGTGCGGCCGGCGTGTCGATTTTCCAGCCGAATACCGTGAGGCGTGGCGCGCTGAGTACGCCCGAGGTGTCTTCGTTGGAAAACCAGCTGACTCGCGTAAAGATCCATTCGACAAAGAACTGCGCAGCCAGCGTCGAGACGATCAGGTAGAAGCCTTTGATGCGCAGACTCGGCAAACCGAACACGGCGCCTACCGCGGCAGTGATCAATCCCCCGAGCAATAGATCGACGACCAGCGGCAAGCCCGGCACTCGTACCATGAGGTTATAGGTGGCATAGGCGCCGACCGACATGAACGCCGCGGAGCCGAGCGAGAACTGGCCCGCGTAGCCCGTAACGAGGTTCAGCCCGAGTCCCGCGAGCGACAACACGAGGAACGGAATCAGAATGGCATTGAGCCAGTAGTCGTTGCCGAGGAGCGGCACGGCGATGAACGCAATCAGAGCGAGAATCGCCGCGAGCCATAACCTGAGCCCCGGCAGTTGCAGCGTGTACGGTTTGAACCGCCGTGGCGTATTCAGCGTGGTGTGAGGAGATGACATAGCGAGCCTCACACGCGTTCAACGGCGGGTTCGCCGAACAGACCCACAGGCCGCGCGAGCAGGAATAGCATCGCGAGCAGATAGGGAAACCAGTTTTCGATCCCGCCACCTAACAGGCTGCCGACATAAACTTCGGCAAGCTTCTCCGACGCGCCAATCAGCAGGCCGCCGACAATCGCCCCGCCGATCGACGAAAACCCGCCGATGATCAGCACCGGCAGCGCCTTCAGCACCACCAGCGAGAGCGAGAACTGCACACCGAGCCGAGCGCCCCACAGGAGCCCCGCCACGAGGCTGACAAAGCCGGCGAGAGCCCATACGATCGCCCACACGCGCGGCAGCCGTATGCCGATGGCGAGCGCGGCGAGCGGATCGTCCGCGACTGCGCGCAGCGACAGCCCGAGCCGCGTGCGCTGGGTCAGCAGCGACAGGCCGATCACCAGCACGCCGGCGGTCGCCGCGGCAAAGACGTCGAACTGGCTGATCATGACGCCGGCCACGTTCAGCGGTTTGTCGTCGATGCCGAGATCCAGGCCGTGCACCTGGGCGCCCCAGAATAATTGCGCCGCGCCTTCAAGAATGAAGCTCAAGCCGAGCGTCGCCATGAACAGAACGATGGGCGGGCGATTCACCAGCGGCCTCAATACGAGCCGGCCGATCAACAACGCAATCAGCACCAGCGCCGCTAGCGTGATGGCAAATGCGAGCACGGGGTGCACATGCCGCTCGACGAGGCTCACATACGTGAGCGCGCCGAACAGCACCATCGAACCCTGTGCGAAATTGAACACGCCGGACGCTTTGTAGATCAGCACGAAGCCGATCGCGACCATCGAGTACATCACGCCCGCCAGCAGTCCGCCGACGAGTACTTCGAGGAAAAATCCCATGTTGTTCGATCTCTCAGTGACGGGTGCCGAGATAAGCGGCCAGTACGTCCGGGTTGCTGCGCACGTCGGCGGGAGCGCCGTCGGCGATCTTCTTGCCGTAGTCGAGCACCACCACGTGATCCGACAGGTCCATCACCACGCCGATGTCGTGCTCGATCAGCACGACAGTCACGCCGAACTGTGTGTTGGCGTCGAGCACATAACCGGCCATTGCACGTTTTTCGTCTGCATTCATGCCGGCCATCGGTTCGTCGAGCAGTAAGAGGCGCGGCTCGGCGGCGAGCGCGCGGGCGAGTTCGACGCGCTTCTGCACGCCGTACGGCAGGGTGCCGACGGTGGTATGCCGGTAGCGCTGCAAATCGAGTGCTTCGATCACGACTTCGGCATAGCGGCGTTGCACCGTTTCATCGCGGCGCGCGCGGCCAATGCTCAAAGTCTGCTCAAACCATGTGCTGCGCCGATGCAGATTGCGGCCGGTAAGCACGTTGTCCAGCACGCTCATGCGCCGAAACAGCGCGATGTTCTGAAACGTGCGGGCAATGCCGCTGTGCGCCGCGTGATACGGATTCATGCGCCGATAGATGCGGCCGTCGAAATTCACGCTGCCTTGCTGCGGTTGATAGACGCCGTTGATCACGTTGAGTAGCGAGCTTTTTCCCGCGCCGTTCGGGCCGATCAGTGCGCAGATCTCACCCGTGTGCACGGCGAAGCTGATATCGGTGACCGCTTTCACGCCTTTGAACGACAGCGAGATATGGTCGAGCGAGAGCAAAGCGTTTGAGGATGAAGTCATTGGACGTTGAGTCATGCGTCAATAGGCCGGTTGTTTTGACGCGCCGTCTGTTGCGTAGCGCTGCTGCGCCACGGCCTGACGTTTAGGTTCGACACGCCGCCAGTCACCGGTATCGGGCCAGGCGCGCACATCGACGCGTATTGCTTCGAATAGCGCAGCGGTTTTTTCGTCGAGCGGCGGCCCGATGACGAGCGCGGCATGCGTGCGCGAAAAACCGATCACTTCGCGTAACGGACGGGTGATGAGCCACCAGGTCAGCGCACGAGCAAGCGGGCCGCCCTGTTTGCGCTGCGCACGGTTGATCAGACGGCGCCGCCATGAGCGTGCACCGGGCAAACGGTCGTCGACGAGCTGTGCCACCCGCGCGTAGGTTTCGCGTGTGCCTGCTACGAGCGTGGGCGCGAGTTCGCGGCGATCGTTGTCGCGCGTCGCGAGCGACTCCGGAAAATTCAGGCGAAAGCCGCTCAGCACCCACGGTGCAATCAGGTAACGCGCCTGGGATGCGGCGGCGAATGCGCGTGCCGCAAACGCTTCGTCGTCTGCGGTCAGTTTTTCGGTGGCGACGAGTTGCTGTGCTTCACGTACCAGCGTCGCATGCGGGAAACGTTGTTCGACGAGTTGGCCATCGGCATCGAGGCGCACGAAGGCGAATGCGTCGTCGTGGGGACGAGCAGCGGAAGCAAAGCTGCCCGCGTTGTGGATCGACAACGCGCGATAGTCAGTCACGGCGGCATGCGGATGCGACGCCAGATTGCGTGGGTTGGCATCGATCACGCGCAATCCTTCATATGCCAGCAGGCGATCGATCTGGCTGTCGTCTTCGGCGAACACGAAACGCGGGGCGATATGCGTAAGCACCGAGCGCAATGCGTCGTCGGCGAGATGCGGGTCGAGCGGTATCGCAACGCCACCGTTCCACTGTGCGGCTAGCGACAGCAGCAGCGCCTCCTCGCGCGGATGACTGACGAGCAGCAATGCGTCACCCGCTGCAAAGCCATGTTGCGCGAGGCCGGCGGCTAGCTGCTCGACCGCCGTGGCGACGCCTTGCCACGACGACGCGTGCCATGCGCCCAGCCGCTTGTGCCGCAATGCGATGGCCTGCGGCCGTTGCTGCGCCTGATGGCGCAGCCAGTCCGGCAGCGTCGACGGCTGTGCGTTCGTCATGATCAGGCGGCCTTGGCCTGCTGTTTGAGTTCGAGTTCACGCACCAACGGCAGGACCCGCTTGCCGAAATACTCCACCTCTTCGATGAAATGGAGAAAGCCGGTCAGCACAAGATCCACGCCGACCGATTTCAGTTCGACGATGCGCTCGGCAATCTGCTGCGGTGTGCCGATGAGATTGGTGCGGAAGCCGTCGTTGTATTGCACGAGGTCTTCGAAGCTCGACTTGGCCCAGTTGCCTTCGCCTTCCGGCGAAGCCTTGCCGGCCTGTTTGACGGCGTCGCCGAACGCATGCACGGCTTCGACGTGCGCATGTTTGATGATGTCGGCGAGCACGGCCTTGGCTTCTTCTTCGGTATCGCGGGCGATCACGAAGGCATTCACGCCAATGCGCACTTTGTGATTGTTCTTTGCTGCCTTGGTTTGAATATCGTCGATCTGTGCTTTCAGGTTCTCCGGCGTGTTGCCGTTGGTGAAATACCAGTCGGAGACGCTCGCGGCGTTGTCGCGCGCGGCACGTGAACTGCCGCCCTGGAAAATCTCCGGATGCGGCTTTTGCACGGGCTTGGGACTCAGCGTGTAATTGTTGAAGCGGTAGAAGTCACCCTTGAAGGTGAAATTGTCCTGTGTCCAGATGCCCTTGAGTGCCTCGATGAATTCGTGCGAGCGGCGATAACGTTCGTCGTGTTCGAGCCACGGTTCGCCGAGCGCGGTGAATTCACCTTTGAACCAGCCGCTCACCACGTTGATCCCAATACGGCCGTTGGAAATATGGTCGATGGTGGCAATCTGTTTGGCGACAACGGCGGGGTGCCACGGACCTGGCAGAATCGCCGCCAGCACCTTGAGTTTGGTAGTAGCGTGCAACAGCGCCTGGCTGAACGACACCGATTCATGCTGATATTCCGCACCATATCCGGCGGTGAAGCGGATCTGGCTCAGCGCGTATTCGAAACCCGCCTTCTCCGCGGTGAGTGCGAGCTTCTGGTTGTACTCGAGACTCCAGTCCGTGCGCTGCTCGATCGTGCTGACGACCAAACCGCCGCTGACATTGGGCACCCAGTAGGCGAACTTGACGGCGTCGTCGTGAGAGTGGTTCTGGCTCATGATATTCCTGGTGATTGAATGGATAGGTCTAGGCAGCCAGCGTTGCGGCTTGCGGGGAAGAGGCAGGGAGGCGTCCGGCATGCAGCCATGGAAGCGCGCGTGTCACCGCGAGAGCAACGCGTTCTTCCAGTGCCGGGTTAGAGATCGCATAACCGTTGAACTCCGCTTCAGATGCATACACGCCGATCGGTAGCGTGCGGGCCTGAAAAAAGCTGAACAGCGGACGCAATTGATGATCGATGACGAGTGCGTGACGATCGCTGCCGCCCGTTGCGGCGAGCAGAACCGGCACGTCGATCAGCGCCTCGTGATGCACGAGATCGAACAGATGCTTGAAGAGTCCCGTATACGAGCCGCGATAAACCGGGCTCGCAACAACCAGCAGGTCCGCCGATTCAATGGCCTCGATGTGTGCTCCCACGTCAGCAGGAACCTGCGAGCGATGAATCGCGCCGGCAAGACGTGAAGCGATCTGCCCTAACTCGACGAGATGCGTGTCGATCGGCAGCGCGTCGCCGAGCGCTGCAAGCAGGCGTTCCACCACCACGAGGGTGCGCGACGGCCGCTGCAATCCGCCGGAGACGGCGACTACTTTCAATCTCTTACTCATTCGAACGATCCTTTCAGGCGAAAGCGAATTAATCGGGAGTGCCGCTTGTTTAGCGAATACCGTGCCATCCGGCTTTGCGTGAACAGGACGGGTTGACGACGAATGCGCGGGCCAACGTCGATCGCGTGCCAAGTCAAATGGCATAACCGTTTGCGGTTTTTTGCTCGCGCGCATATCGCGGTGGCATGGAACCATTGCAGGCTGGCGTATGAAGCTGACGAAGCAAGATGGCCTCGGTGTTGCTGCTGGAGAAGCAGTGCGGGGTGTCCGCGATGGACGCGCGGGCTTTCATTATTCCAACCGGCCTGCTGCCTGAGAGGCAATAAGGGACGGCGGTGCTGGTGCAGAGGCAGCATCCATACCGATGCTGCTGCGTAAGCAGCAATTCGACTTTGGATACCACAACAAAATGCATCGGAAGCGGCGCTAGATGGTCAGAATACGCTTCTGAGGAAGCAACCCTGATCGATGCCGTTCAACGCCCGCGCGTAGCGGAGTGAGTGTTCTTGCCCATATGAATTCGTCCTACGTACTGCCGGACGCGCCGGCTTCCCTGCTACCTGACGCGGAGACAGCATCGGTCAATGAAACGCCGCTGCAGATCGCGCAGCGGCTCGCGATCACATTTGCGCTAACCGCCGCCGAACGCGACGCGCGAGGCGGAACGCCAAAAGCGGAGCGGGATGCATTGCGTGCCAGTGGTCTTCTTGCGATGAGCATTCCCGAAGCGCACGGCGGTCTCGGCGCGAACTGGCGGCAGACGCTGGATGTAGTGCGCACGCTTGGCCGGGCCGACAGTTCGCTCGGACATGTATTCGGCTTCCATCATCTGATGCTGGCGACGGTGCGGCTGTTCGGTTCGTCGGCGCAATGGCGTGCCTGGTTCGAGCAGACTGCCCGCCGTCAATGGTTCTGGGGTAATGCGTTAAACCCGCTCGATGAACGGGCGGTGAGCCACTCGCGCGCCGATTGGCGGGAGTTCAGCGGACAGAAGAGCTTTTGCTCCGGCGCGCTCGATTCCGAAATGCTGATCGCGTCCGCACGAGACGCCGAGTCGGGGACGTTGCTCATCGCGGCAGTACCCACGGGGCGCACGGGCATCTCCGTTGCGGAGGATTGGAACAACATCGGCCAGCGCCAAACGGACAGCGGCACGGTGACGCTGGAAAAGGTGCGGGTGGAGAACCACGAGATTCTGACCGACCCGGGGCCGCTGTCGACGCCTTTTGCGTGCCTGCGGCCCTTGCTCGCTCAGTTGATCCTGACGAATGTGTACCTCAGTATCGGCGAAAGCGCGTTCAACGACGCGCGTCATTACACGCTTCATGAGGCGCGTCCGTGGCATACGTCCGGCGTGCAAACCACCGCGGCGGATCCTTATATCCTCGGCCAGTACGGCGAGTTTTGGGCAGGCCTCGAGGCGGCGCGGTTGTTGACCGACCGCGCGGCCGATCGTTTCGATGCAGCCTGGACCCGAGCGGATGCGCTGACCGACGCCGAGCGCGGCGACGTGGCGTTGGCGGTTGCAACGGCCAAAGTTGCCGCCACAGAAATCGGGCTCACCATTTGTACCCGTATGTTCGACGTGGCCGGCGCGCGTGCGACGCATGGCGCGCTGAGGCTGGACCGTCACTGGCGAAATTTGCGCACGCATACGCTTCACGATCCGCTTGCCTATAAGCTTCGAGAAATCGGCGAATGGGCCCTGACGCAACGATATCCGACGCCGAGCTTCTACTCATGAACTATTCACTCAATCACGTGTTACCAGACCGGCCTGCCATCGCGCGAACGGAAGTGCCGCCTTTGTTGACGATGCCCGACAAGCGCACGCTGACCACCTCGATTCGCGCAACTGCACAGGTCTTCTCGGACCCGCAATCGCTGGCGCTGCTCGAACGTATTCGCATGGTGGCGCCGAGCGACGCTAACGTGCTCGTGATCGGCGAGACAGGGACGGGTAAGGAACTGGTCGCGCGTCACGTGCATAACCTGAGTGCTCGCAAGGACGGCCCGTTTGTGGCGGTCAATTGCGGGGCGTTCTCCGAGTCGCTGGTGGAGAGCGAGTTGTTCGGCCACGAGAAGGGCGCGTTCACCGGTGCGTTCTGCGCCAAACCTGGCTGGTTCGAAGCGGCGAATGGCGGGACGCTGTTTCTCGACGAGATAGGCGATCTGCCGCTATCGATGCAGGTCAAACTGCTGCGCGTATTGCAGGAGCGTGAGATCGTGCGGCTCGGCTCGCGCCGGAGCATTCCTATCGACGTGCGGGTGCTGGCGGCCACCAATGTGCATCTGCAGGATGCGGTGGCGGCAGGCCATTTCCGCGAGGACCTGTTTTATCGCCTGAACGTCGTGCATCTGGCTGTGCCGACGCTGCGCGATCGGCCCGGCGATATATTGCCGCTGGCCCGCTACTTCATTGAAGAGTACCGGAACCGGCTGGGCTACGGTCCCGTCGACATCGAGCCGCGCGCGGAGCGAAAGCTGCTGGAACATAGTTGGCCCGGCAATATCCGTGAGCTTGAGAACGTCATTCACTATGCGTTGCTGGTGTGCCGCAGCGATTCGCTAGGCGAGGGCGATTTGCAGATGTCGTCGTTCGGGATTCACGCCGCGCGACGAGCGGCCGCCGAACCTGTTGCGTCTACACCGTTGGAAGGGCTGGAGGGGGCGTTGCGCCATCTGTTCGATCACGCGGAAGGCAACCTGTTCGAACAGATCGAAGACACGGTGATGCGCGTGGCGTTCGATTTCTGCTATCGGAATCAGATTCAGGCGGCGAGGCTGCTGGGCATTAGTCGCAATGTGTTGCGGGCGCGCTTGATTCGGGCGAAGCAGATTTCTGCGCAGAAGTAGGCTCACGTGCGTGATGGCGGATGCAGGTTAAAGCAGACCGGCCGCGAGACCGGTCCGCATGTTGCTACGCGTCGCTCCGTTCGCGCCAGTAACGGACTATGCTGCAGTTCTGCTGTTGCCAATCTGCCAGACGAAGGGCGGTTCTTTGCCGTTGATTTCCCAATCCCCCACGATCCGCTCCTTATAGATCAGCGGATTGTGTGACGCAGCGGTGCGCGCGTTTCGCCAGTGGCGATCCAATAGTTTGTTTTCGCTAGTGCCCGAAGCACCGAGTGCATTGAACAGGTCCGTGGTCGCCTGCAAAATCAAACTGGCCACGGCGACCTGGGCTTTTGCCGATTCGATTTCGGCCGCTACATTCGCCGCATGTTCAGCATCACGATCCGCACCGAAGCGCGTTTCGTACGCTCTTTGTGAAGGCTCCGCGGCGCGCACAGCGGCCGCTTCTGCCGCATACACGCGTGCCGCTATTTGCCCCACCACCTGCTGCACCTGGGCGTCTTCGCTAACGCGTGGCGCGTTGCCGTGGCTGTAAACCCGTGTGCGTTTGCGTACTTCATGCGAGATGTCACGCAAGGCAGCGCGCCCCGTACCTGCAATTACGGCGATCAGCACGAGTTGATAGAACGCTGTCTGGTATTTGAAGCGCGTGGAGAAGTCGATGATGTTTTCTTCTTCGACCACGGCATTTTCGAATACGGACGTCCCACTTCCGGTGGTGCGTTGACCGAAGCCATCCCAGTCGTCGCTTTGTTTGACGCCTGACTGATGCGTGCTCACTGCCGCGATGACGTCGGCGCCGTTGTCGTCGCGCTGCGCGTAGACGTCGATCCAGTCGGCAAAGATACTGCCCGTGCTGTAGTACTTGGTTCCGTTGACGACGCACTGATTGCCGTGCCGCGAGACACGCGTAATCACGTCGCCGATCTTGACCGCGCCGACTTCGGTCCACGCATTGCCGACGATCTCACCCGCCACGAAGCGTTGCAGCCATTTTTCCTGTGCAGCGCCGGGTGCTGCGTTGATTCTGTCTTCGACGAAGGCGAAATGGCCGCGCAACGCTTGCGGCAAACTCGAATCGGCCTCGGCCAGTTCGATCAGGAGTTGCACGAGCTGCGGAAGCGACGCGCCGGCGCCGCCGTATTCGCGCGGCACTCTGACTGCGCCGAACCCAGCTTCCTTCAACCAGACAATCTGCTCGTACGGCAGCGCACGAGTGCGTTCGCGTTCGAGCGCGCCTTCCGCGATGCGGTTGAAGATCGGCCTGAACCTGGCAGCCAACTGTTCATAGTCGGCGCCGTACGAAAGCGGGAATTTTTCACGCGAGTTTTGTGATGTCATGCGCCTGCTCTTAAGTCGATAGGTGGAGTAAGGCAGAGCGGTTGGGCTCTTGACCATATGGACTACAAAGCACGAGCTATGCCATCGAGGCGGGCGTCCGGCCGCGTTGCTCTATGGGTGGGGTTGGGGTTTCAAACTGCTGGATTGCGAGCAGTGTGCTGATGGACTGCTTGTCTGACAGCAGCTTTAAGGCGATGCGCCCGCTGAATCCAGCGGGCGCCGATCATGGCGGTCTGCTCTTATTGGCGCAGTTCCGGCGAATCCTGCATGGCTGCCTGCAACTTCTGCACGGCGTCAATCGTCGCGCGCTGTGCGGCGAGACCGAAGTTGCGCTTGAATTCGCCAAACTCCGCGTGGCCGTTGCCGGTCACTTCTTTTTTCGTCACGAGCTTGCCGGTCGGATCTGTCACGGTGCACACGAGCGTCACCGAAAAGTCGGTCGGCGGCCAGGTCAGGAGGCTCGGCGACGACGATGTCGTCGAGATGGTCGGTGTGACGACATAGCTCAGGCTTTTTGCCTGGACGGTTGCCTGATCAGGCGCGGCATTCAGCTTAACAACATTGCTGAACACCTGGCTGAGTTCGACGTAGATCGGGAGTTCCAGATCGCGATACGGTTTGTAGGCCACCTTGTCGCCACCACCGCCTGGCGAGACAACTTCCTTTGCGCGCAGTTCGTCGGTGATGACGAGCCCAACCGTCTTGTTGATCGGCTGCGTTTGCGCTGTCGAGTTTGCTGCGGTAGTAGATGTTGCTGTGAGCGCTGCCGGGTCGCCGGAGATGGTGATGTCGTGCGCGCAACCTGCGAGCGACGCAATGGCGCCGGTGACCGCGATACTGCGAATAAAGTGCGTCAGCTTCATGATGATTTCTGCTCGTTGAGAAAAGAGGGATTAATGGATGGCTTGCATGAACGCGGGATCCGCATAGAGCGACGCGAGCAGTTTCTGGACGATGAGCGGATACTCCTAGGTCGCTCGCGGAATCGCGATCGCGGCTGCGAACGACGAATCCCATTGCGTCGTGGCGGTTTTCACGCTGTCGTATCGCACCTCGGCGCCACGTTTGACGATGAAGCGCGCGGAGATCGTGCCCGTGGCTGTACCGATGTTGGCATCGACGTTATTCTTCAGCAGCACGCCGCTTAGTTCGACCTTGGCGTCGGGTGAAAGCGCACGGCCGATCGTCAGTTCCTGCTGTAGAGCGCTCGAAAGGTATTGGGCAAACGAATCGCCAACGGGCGAGCGCATGCTATTTGCACGCAGTTGCACCGATGAGTGATTGCCGTCGGCTGGGTCGTTGGTGAAAGCGCCGAGACGCGTTGCCACGGGAGATGCGTTCTTCAGCGTCTGGATATTGTCGACAGAAGCCGAATAGGGCGGCGCGACAACCGAGCATGCGGCGAGCGCGGCAATCGGGGCTAAAAGGAGAATCCTTCGCAGAGCAAACATGGGCTTCAAATGCCTCTTTGGTTATGGTCAAAATGAGGTGGCCGACCGCCTCGACGCTTATGTAAAGGCAGTTCACGTGTTATCGGCAAGTCCGGAGAAAAATTGACAGAAGAGTTATTCTCTTTTCAATTGAAAGCTTTACGTAATATTATTATGCGAGATGTATCGGCGGAGTAATTCGGCATTAACCGGTTCATGCCAGCAAATTGCGCTATTGCCAATAGCACCGACTCATCTCCGCTAGCGTGTGCTCATGATTCGATACCGAGGTCCACATGGAACCCACCTGGCAATACCAGCTAAGAATCACCGTCTCGCCCGAACTTGCAAACGATCTGCGCACAGACCCGGCGGGCGCTTCGCATACAGCGCTTCGCAATGTGCTGCGCCAGCACAACGCGACCTTGAAATGTCAGTTCGACGCTTTCGCCGACTACGTGAGTGAAGCGGAAAAGCAGGGCCTGGAAAACTATCCGCTTTATCAATGGACCCGGCAGACAATTGAGAACCCGGAGAAGAAAGCGAAGTACTTGCAATCATTCACGGTCTATGTGGATGGCGACGAGATATACGGCAAGGAAATCACCGACGTGATGGAAGCTGAATTGACGTCACTCGTCAGTGACGATGGCATTAAAAGCGTCGCCCGGTTCGATACCAATCCGGCAAATAACCCGCAGCCACCCAGGCGCTAGCGATTACACGTAGTCCATCTGCTTTCCAGCACGACACTCGCATGTAATAAATCGAAACTATTGTCTCGGCACCGCTTGCGCCAGAGCGCGGTGGCTGCCGACGCGCGATCGCGTCCGTCATTCATTCCCACGGAGACCTCCATGCCGACGTCGGCATTCCGGCTTTTTGCGCTCATCTGTTCTATCGCTGCGGCAGCGCTACTCAGCGCATGCAGCGACGGCGTATCGTCCACGCCGGTCAAGGCAGCATGCGGCAACGCCACCGTTGTGAACGCGCGCATGAGTTGCCCTCCTGGCTTCGTCCCGCCCGCCTCCTGAGTCCAGAATTCAAATTAGGTCCATCGCATGGTCACCAAAACTCGTCGAGATTTTCTGAAGCTGTCCGCCGGACTGGCTGGCGCGACTGCCGCCACCACCCTGTTTCCCGAATCGATTCGCAAGGCGTTGGCTATCGAGCCGAGTTCGGTCACGGGCACGATTCAGGACGTGCAGCACATTGTCGTGTTCATGCAGGAGAACCGCTCGTTCGACCACTATCTCGGTCACCTGAGCGGCGTGCGCGGTTATAACGACCGTTTCCCCGTGACGCTGCCTAACGGCCAGCCGGTATGGTTCCAGCCGCGTCAGGAAGATCAGACGAAGGTGATCGCGCCGTTCCGCTACGACACGACCAATCCGAACGTCAACGCGCAATGTATCGGCGGTCTGCCGCATACGTGGGCCACCACGCACGGCGCAATCGACAGCGGCCGTGCCGACAAGTGGGCCGTGCAGAAGACCAACATGACGATGGGCTATCACGTGCGCGAGGACATTCCGTTCCACTACGCGCTCGCCGACGCCTTCACGGTGTGCGACAACTACTTCTGTTCGATCCCGGGTAACACGCACCCGAACCGCATGTATCTAATGACGGGGATGGTCGACCCGCTTGCCACGGGTGGCGGGCCGCTACTCGACAACACCGACTACATCGACAACCAGTTCGATACGATCAAACTGCAGCCCTTCAACTGGACCACGTATCCCGAGCGGCTGGAAACGGTCGGCATCTCCTGGCAGATTTATCAGCAGGGCACCGGTTTCGACAATTTCTCCGGCAACTACGGCACGAACATGCTGGCCTCGTTCCAGAACTTCGTGAACGCACCGGCGGGTTCGTCGCTGCAAAACCGCGGGATGAGCACGCGCACGCTGACACAGTTGAAGGCCGACGTGCAGGCCGGTGCATTGCCGCAAGTGTCCTGGCTGTTGCCGCCCGCCGCGTATTCGGAGCATCCGAAATTCACGCCGCTCTACGGCGCCAATTACATCTCGACGATCCTCGACGCGCTGACGTCGAATCCCGACGTGTGGAGTAAGACCGTCCTGTTCATCATGTACGACGAGAACGACGGCTTCTTCGATCACGTGGTGCCGCCGCAGGCGCCTACGGTGCCCGGTTCGGGCATGAGCACCGTCGACATCTCGCTCGAACGGCACAACGTCGTGACCGCGACGCAGGCCGGCACGTATACCGCCGACAACCTGCCTTATGGCCTCGGGCCGCGCGTACCGATGACGGTTGTGTCGCCGTGGTCGAAGGGTGGTTTCGTCTGCTCGCAGGTGTTCGATCACACGTCGGTGCTGCAATTCATCGAAAAGCGTTTCGGCGTAGTCGAGACCAATATCTCGCCGTGGCGCCGCGCCATTTGCGGCGACCTGACCACGGCGCTCGACTTTTCGAAATCGGATTCGACCGTACCGTCGCTGCCGAATACGCAAACCTACGTCGCGCAGGCCGATCTGCAATGCGCGCGGTCCACCGCGCAGGCTGCGCCGGCCAGCACGGCTCAGCAACTGGTGGCGGCGCAGGAGGCGGGCACGCGTCCCGCGCGGGCGCTGCCGTACGAATTGCATGTGAACGGGAAGCTGCAGTCGCAAGGGTATGCGCTGACGTTTGCGAACACGGGTACGCAGGGCGCGCATTTCTGGGTGTACACGGGCGACCCGACTGCGATGCCGCGCCGCTATACCGTCGAGGCCGGCAAGCAGTTGACCGATACGTGGGCACTCGACGCGAACGGTAATTATCTGGTGAACGTCTATGGCCCGAACGGTTACTTCCGGCGCTTCGCGGGTTCGTCCACTGCGGATGCTGCGGCAAAGCCGGATGTCGTGACCTGTTATGACGTGGCCAACGGCAACGTTTATGTCACGCTATCCAATGCGGACACTACGCCGCTCACGGTCACCGTGGCCGACGTTGCCTACGGACAGGCGCCGCGCACGGTTACCGTGCCTGCGGCGAGCAGTGTGGAGGCGCATTGGGATCTGTCATGCAGTAGCCAGTGGTATGACTTTCAATTGACTGTTGCAGGCAATGCGAGCTGGTTGCGGCGCATTGCAGGTCACGTGGAAACAGGCCACACCAGCATCACCGATCCGGCTGCCACTGCGCCGGTGACGAAGGCAATTTAGGCCTGCGGAGTGGACATTTCTTTCAATGTCATTTCGAGTCGGCGGCAAAGTGGTAAGTCAATTTTACATTTGGCGACAAGGCACGAAGTTCGTGAGAGGATGGCATTTCACTTTTTCTCGCGGAGGGCGAAATGGGACTCTTGGACGAAGTAGGCAAGATCGCTGGAGCAGTAGCGGCCGTTGAAGCAGCAGAAAAAGTCGATCCGGACGCAGGTCTGCTAACGAAAGGCATTGCAGCGGTTGCAGGCTTTGAAGGCGCCGGTGCATTGGAGGGATTGGTCGAGAAGAAAGACGGCGAGAAGCAGGACGACGCCGACAACGCTCAGGCCGCAGACGGTACGAATCCTCAGACGTGATTTTTGCGCTGTGAGCGGGCCAGTCCTACTTAGGACTGGCCCGTTTTTTATGGTGAGCCGGGACGTGATATGCCTGATCGTTCCCATCCGCCGCGTGGTTGTTGTGAGCGAATTGATTTGAGGACGATTCTTTGACCATCTCTGCGACACGCAGGACCCTGACGCTCGGGTTGCCACTGCTCCTGAGCCTTCGCGTTACTTCCACCCTGGCCGCAAACGCTTCTCCATTAGCTGACATCGAACGCCGCAATGGCGGACGCCTTGGCGTGTTCGCTATCGATACCGGTTCAGGCCGAACCTTGGCGCATCGCGCTGACGAACGCTTTCTGATGTGCAGCACTTTTAAGGGACTGCTCGCCGCACAGGTGCTATCGCGCGTGGATGCCGGCACGGAGGATCTTGCCCGTCTTGTGAAGTACACGGAGAAGGACCTGATCTTTACGTCGCCTGTGACGAAGGCACACGTTGCAGAAGGCGCGATGTCGGTGGGCGCACTGTGCCAGGCGATTGTCGAAGTGAGCGACAACACGGCGGCCGTGTTGTTGATGAGAAGCGTCGGCGGTCCCGCCGCTTTGACGCAATTCGTTCGCGGTCTCGGCGATACCGTGACGCGTTCCGATCGGTACGAACCCGAGTCGAACAAAAATAGCGGTGTGCTCGATACCACTACGCCTCGTTCGATCACTAACTCGGCGAGCAAAATTCTCTTGGGAAATGTTCTGAGTCCCCAATCACGTACGCAGCTGGAAAACTGGATGATTGCCTGCAAACCGGGTTTGAACCGGCTCCGCGCAGCGTTACCGCCGGACTGGGTAGCGGGTGACAGGCCCGGAACCAGCGTGGAAGAAGAAACCAACGACTATGCGATCGTTCGCCCACCCGGACGCGCGCCGCTTTTGATCGCGGCCTATTACGATGCGCCCGCGCTTGACATGCCCGCTCGGGAGGCTGTCTTGCGGGAGGTCGGTGCAGTGTTCGTGAAGTGGACAGCGGATCGGGCGTGACGCGTTGACAAGCGCAACCCGCGGATGGATGTGATCCGCGGCGTCCCGCTTCTTCCTGTCCTGTTTCACCACTTCAACATTGCGTACCGTTTGAACATTCCAACTGCTCGCTCATGCCGAGTTCGGCAAAAACCTTCGACATCATGCCGGCGCGTCGCCACTCCAGCCATTTGATGTAACAGGTTTGCGATGGCGGAAAACTTGCGGGGAGACGCTGCCACTTTTCGTTATTGCGAACGATCCACAGTATGGCGTTGACGATCTCGCGCGGATCTCGCCGTGGCCGGCCGACTCTCGGGGTGGTGTCGTGGTGGAACAGGTGGGCGATGCGTTGCCAATCTTCGTCAGACAGCGGGGATTCGAACATTTTCAGATTTTAACCAGCCAGTACAATCTGATTATCGCAAGTAGAGGCTGTCTTCTAAATTGCGATTTCGGATGTTAAAGCGGCGCAGACCGGAGGATTGCTTTTGGCTGGATTGTGATGGACCAGGAGCTCGTCGGATCGGCCGTCGCGCTAACGCGATTTGGCCTTGGTATTCTTTTTGGCGCTTGCGGCGCGAGGCGCATCTTTGGCAGGCAATGCACCGCCGCCGTTCATCTGCTCCATCCACGACAAGGCGTCGACGTACGACAGGAACTGCTGGAGATATCCCGGCGACAACTCACGCATCAACGAGAGCGATCGATGCACAAGGCTGCTCGAGTTGAGCGGACCCGCATTGCCCGGCGCTTTCTTCAGCGACTGCCGCAACTGTTTCTCGGACCGGACCTTGGACCAGGTCTCCCTGAAGTAATCGAGCGCCTCCAGTTCCGGATAAGACGATGGCCGAGGCGTGGCGCTGCCCGCTGTGAGGCCGTCACCGTCTGCAGTCGCATGATTGGCGATGTAGTCGATCAGTCCAACCAGCGTGCCGCGAGCGGGATCGCCTGAGGATGCCTTGGCGTCGGTGTCGTCAGCCTTGGATTCAGCGCGCTCGAGATCAATGGCATAGGCCTCGATCAGTTTGGCGAGTCGCTCATCCAGGAGACGCCGCGCCTCACCGCTATGACCGGCTGCCCGCCGATCCAGCGCTTCGATGAAATGAAAGCGGATGGGATCCATGCGATCGGCGCCGCGCTCGCGCCATGCGTCGAGCGTTGCCCGGGCGCCGCCTGTCACCTCGCCGGCGCCACTACTCGTATGACTCACACTACTCACGAGGCTTCACCGTTGCGCTCGAAGGCCGCGGAACCGGTGCTATTTCCACGCGCCGGTTTTTGGCGCGGCCCTGATCGTCGGCATTCGTGCTGACGGGCTGCTGCGAGCCAAACGCGGCCGCAAATACGGACGAGGCGGGAACGCCCGCATCGATCAACGCACGAGTCACCGTCAGCGCGCGCTGGGCCGACAGCTCCCAGTTGTCGGCAAAGCGACGGTTAGCCTCTCGCACCTGCCGGTCATCGGTAAAGCCGCTCACCATCAGGATCTCGTCATTGGCCCGGAGGTAAGCGGACAGCGGCCCCGCCAGGCTCTTCAGAACGTCCCGGCCTTCGGGCTGCAATTGATCGGAGTTCAGTGCGAACAACACGCTGCCGTTGATGCCGATGCGTCCGTTGACCAGCGTGACCCGGCCCGCGGCCAGCGGTCCTGCCAGCGCCTGCTCCAGGGTCTTGCGGCGCTGCGTTTCCATTTGACGCTGCTTGACCTCTTGCTCGAGCCTCGTCGAGAGTTCCAGTTGCACGCCGATGACGCCCACCAGAATCAGCACGAACGCGCCCAGCAGCACCGACATCAAGTCGCCGAAGACGGGCCAGATGGGCGCCGTGGTCTCTACGCCGCCGTCGATTTCCTCGCTCATGCCGCTTCAGCTCCGACAGACGCCCGCTTGCCCGCGAGGTGCTGCAGGTCTTCGACGATCTGCTTCTGCGACATCATGCTCAGGTCGATGACTTCTCGCGCCTGGGCAACGTAATAGGCCAGCTGCTCGTCGCTGCGCGCGAGGGACTTGTCCAACGCGGCTTCGATACGCTGCAGATGCGCGACGAGCGTGGTGTTCGACTCGCCGAACACCTGGACGGCCGCGCCGAATGCTTCGCCGAGGCTTGCCACTTCGACGGCGCTGCCGGTGACCTGTGCGGCCACCGCGCCCAGCTTGCCGGTTTCGAGTTCGACCTTGTCGGTGAAACGGGTGCCGACACGATCCAGCAGATCCGCTGACGTGGCGACGAGCGCGTCGACGGCCGTGCGCTGTTCGGTAGATGCATGGTTGACGGCATCGAGCAGGGTTTCCAGCGTTGCCAGCAGGCGGCTACGCTCGTCCAGCATCGCGGTGTCGCGGACCATGCTGTCGGAGAGCTTCTGACGCAATTCGGCGACGACTTCGGCTGCGGCCTTCGGAGCTTCCGACGCGGCTTGCACGAGTTGGCCGATCTCGGCGATCGTGCTGCTCGCGTGGGCCTGCGTTTGAGCGGAGATGTCGCGTGCGGTTTGCGCGAGCGTGTCGCAGATTTCCTGCTGGCGGCTCGCGCTGCGTGTGCCAACTTGCTCCCATTCCTTGGTCAGTGTCGCGGCCATGGAGCCGAGTGTTTCGGTCCAGGCGGCCAGCCGCTGCTGGTCCCGTGCGGCGAGTTCCGCTTGCAGGTTTGCTGCGGCCTTGGGGGCGTCCGCCGCCACTTGCACGAGCCGGTCGATCTCGGCGATCGTACTGCTTGCGTGTGCCTGAGTTTGAGCGGAGATGTCGCGCGCGGTTTGCGCCAGCGTCTCGCAGATTTCCTGCTGCCGGCTCGCGCTAAGCGTGCCTGCCTGCTCCCACTCCTTGTTCAAAGTAGCGGCCATCGAACCGAGTGCCGCGGTCCAAGCCTCCAGTCGCTGCTGATCTCGCGCGGCGAGTTCCGCCTGCAGGTTTGCGGCGGCCTTGGGGGCATCCGCAGCCACTTGCACGAGCCGGTCGATCTCAGCAATCGTGCTGCTCGCATGTGCCTGAGTTTGAGCGGAGATGTCGCGTGCGGTCTGTGCGAGTACGTCGCAGATCTCCTGCTGCCTGCTCGCGCTAAGCGTGCCCGCCTGCTCCCATTCCTTGTTCAACGTAGCGGCCATCGAACCAAGCGTCTCGGTCCAGACTTCCAATCGTTGCTGGTCGTGCGCGGCCAATTCCGTCTGCAAGTCCGTATTCGATTGACCCACTGCGGCTAGCAGCGACGCCGAGTGCTGCTCGAAGGTTGCAGCGGCGGCCGCCAAAGCTTGCTGATTGTGTCCCGCCAGTTTCTCGCCGACCTGTTCTTGCCGTGACAGCGCCTCGTTCCACGCTGCCGACACGCTGCCCGCCGTTGCCTCGAGGCGCGCGGAGACGCCATCCAGCAGGCCAGCCGAGCGTTGCTCGAAAGTCTCGGTGAATCGATCCAGCGAGGTGCCCAACTGCTGCGTGAGCGCCTCGTTCGATCGCTGCTGCCCCTCCAGTGCCTTGCTCCAGATGCCCGCGAGGGTGGAAGTGCTTGCCTCGAATCCAGTCGAGAGTCCATCCAACTGTTGCTGCACGGCATGCGTGACGGTGTCGTGCATCGCGGCCGTTTCGCGCGCGAGACCCGCCAGCGTGGCCGCCATGACCGGCTGCAGCGCCGCGCTGGCGGCGCGGGTGCTTTCGGCGACGCTCTCCTTCAACGACTGCTCAACAGACGCAGCAAGGCGCGTATAGGTGGCCTCGGCCCTGCCGTGGAAGGCTTCCTGGCTGGCGATCTGCCGCTCGTTCAAGGCGAGGCTTTGTTGTTCGATGGCGGTCATCATTGCCTGCAGACGCTCCACCAGCGTGGGCATCACCTCGGCCTGCCGCTGCAGGAGCTTGAAGCTTTCCTCGCGCTGATGGGTCTGCGAGTAGATGCGCAAGGTCGTCGCGATCTTCACGTCGAGCATCTGCGCGGCATCGATCCGTTCGCGCCGGCACAACGCCGAAAGCAGTCCCAGCATTGCGGATGTGGCCACGCCGGCAATCGACGTCCCGAACGCGAAGCCCAGTCCCTTGACCGGCGCGCCGAGCGAATCGCGGATAGCTTGTAGGTCCGTCGCGCTTTCCAGCGCCAGGCCGGTGCCGCGCAGGGTCGCCACCATGCCGAGGAGCGTGCCGAGCATACCCAGCAACACGAGCAAGCCGACCAGATACGGCGTCAGCGCCGGGCCGGGCAAGGCCACACGCTCGCCTTCGACGCGCAGGCGCACGGCGTTGCGCAGGCTGGGGTGCAAGGGCTCGAGCCAGGCGCCCAGGCTGGGCGGCGGCCCGGACAGGCCCGCAACTGCACGCGCCAGCGTGGACGTGGCCTGGCTGTAGCGCCGCAGTTCGAGCGCGCCTGCCAGGTAGCAGGCGCCAATCAACAGCGTGACCGCCAACGCCAGCACATTCGAGCCGACGTAGCCGCCACCGATCCAGCACACCGCGGCCAGACCGACCAGAAAAACAACGAGATTGAGATATCTGGACATAGTGTCCCAGTTAGCAGGTGCGAAGGGCGGCGAGCAGCCCCTCGACCGGTTGTAAACGAACATCCAGTTCGGCCAGCAACACGCTCTGCATATCCTTGCGGAACGTGTTCAGCCATGCGCCTGGTGTGGCAGGTGTGGCGTTCGGGACGGTTGCGGCGTCCCCCGAGGCTTCGGCGTCGGCCAGCGTCTGTTGCTCCGCCGCGCGCAAACGCTCGAAGTGCCCCTTGAGCAAGCCGGGCACGGCGGCCAGCAGACTCCGCTCGCGCTCGCTGAGCGCTCGCTCCATCACGGCGTCCACCACCGCGAGCCGGGCCATGGCGGGCGTTCTGGCGGCCAGCATGGCCCGCAGGCGGGCGCGCAGGGTGCCGATGCCCGTCTCCATCGACTGCTGCAAGGAGAGGTAGCGCTGGCGAAAAACCGCGTAGTCGACCGGCGCATCCGCCGGGGCGCCTTGCGGGAGCGCCTGCGCCGCCGACCCGCGGCGCCTCGCGACGGCAAACACGCTATCGCCGACGATGGCATCCGCCAACGACGCGCGCACGCGGGCGCACTCGCTCTCTTCAGCGTCGCTGAAGGCGCGTGCGCCGGCGGCGACGGCAGGCGGAGCGTTGCTCAGCGCCGAGGACAACGCGATCGCGTCGGTCCAGCCGAGCCATTGGCTTAGCCGGTCCGAAAGCGACTGGCTGGATTCGGGAACATCGACGTCCGTCAGGCGAGCAAGTAAACGAATGAGCGCCGGGCCACTGAAAGCTGTGCGCTGTGGGGCTTGCACCATACCACCAGAGTCAAAAAAGTCAGCAGTTTACACGTCGACGGGGTGAGGGATGCAGCCCCTTAATGAGTGGGCAGGGTAAGCGAGGGGTTTCAGCGCGGCCAACGGGCCGATCGCGATGCGGTGGTTTGGGCCGCCATGAGGGTTTTTACGACGTTAATTGGGCGGCTTCTACACCGTCTATCGACTGGATGGTCACGGCGGTCGGGCGGCGCGATGCACCGCGCCGACGCGGTGTAGTCTCTCCCGAAAGAGGCGGCACGGCACCGCCCACGTCTAGCCATTTCATCTCGCTGTCATAGCTTCGCGACTAGGATGCCCTGTCACTTCTGTCGCACCCTGGCCAGGCACGGCACTCGCGGCGCATATCGCGCCGTGCGCTCGCCTTCCGCGTTGCCGACCTTCCACCCCCATACAAAAACCCGACATGACAAACAAGAAAATCGACAAGGATTTGCCGACCGATCAGGGCGCGACCATCGTCTCGCGCCGCGGCTTTCTGAAGTTTGCAGGCGCATCGAGCCTCGCGACCGCCGCGGGCACGCTCGCGTCGGCGGCGCGGGCCGCGAACGGCGCGCCCGACGGTACGCCGGAGCAGGTCCACCTGACCTGGGGCAACGATCCGACGAGCGAGGTCACCGTGTCATGGGCGTCGCCGGCGCCGGCGGTCAATCCGCAGGTGCGCTTAAGCGGCGGCGGTGGGGCGAGAGTGACGGTGCACGGCGTGCAAAGCACCTATACCGATGGCATCAACGGCGAGGTCGTGTTCACCTATCACGCACGTCTGCGTGGCCTGAAGGCCGACACGAGCTACGAGTACGAGGTGAGCGCCGACAACGACAGCAACGCGGCTCAGCCCTTCACCGCGAGCTTCCGTACGGCACCCCGCGGACGCGCGCCATTTCGTTGGACCAGCTACGGCGATCTCGCGACGCCTAACACCGGCTGGGTCCTGTCGTCGCCGCAGAGCCGTTTCGCGGTTCAGGCCGTCGAGCGATTTCAACCGCTGTTCCACCTGCTCAACGGCGATCTCTGCTACGCGAACCTGAACCCGACGCACCAGCCCGACGTGTGGCGCGATTTCGGCAACAACTGCCAGACCTCGGCGTCGAACCGTCCGTGGATGCCCTGTCCGGGCAATCACGAACTCGAATTCCACAACGGCGAACAGGGCCTCGCCTCGTATCTCTCGCGCTACACGCTGCCGGAGAATCACACGCGCTTTCAGGGGCGTTGGTACAGCTTCCGCGTGAGCTCGGTGCTGTTCATCTCGCTCGATGCGGATGACGTGGTCTATCAGGATGCGGCTGCGTTCGTGGCCGGCCCGGCTCCGCTGGTACCGGTGGCGAGCACCGGCAATCCGCCGATTCAGCCGGGCACGTCGCTCTATGTGCGTGGCTATAGCGAGGGCGAGCAGACCCGCTGGCTCGAGAAGACATTGCGCCGCGCGGCGGAAGACGACGAAGTCGACTGGATCGTCGTGCAGATGCATCAGGACGCGCTGAGCTCATCGAAGACCGGCAACGGTTCCGATAAGGGCATCCGCGAAGCGTGGCTGCCGCTGTTCGATCGCTATGGCGTCGATCTGGTGCTGTGCGGGCATGATCACGACTACGAGCGCAGCTATCCTGTGCGCGGCTGTAATCACAACAAGGGCACCGATATCGCCACAGGGCGCGTAGTCGATACGTTGCAGCCGCGGCCGGTGATGTCGGCGGTGTCGTCGGGCGCATCGACGTTCGATACGAGTCACGGCACGATTCACCTGATTCTCGGCGGTGGCGGCACGAGTGCGCCGCTCGATGTGTACGGGGTGGATCTCGGTACCGGCTTGCCGCAGGCGCGTATTTTCACGCGGCCGAATCGTCCGGTTGCCGGGACAACCGCGGGTACATTTGTGCGTGCCAGCGCGGATGCCGTTGAAGATGCAGTGTGGTCGGCGCAACGGGATACGGGCACGGGCTACGGTATCGCGGTGTTCGACCATGATCCGGGCCATCCGGGTGGCGAGACCACGATTACGATGAACTACTACCACGCGCCGGGTGCGGACCAGACACCGACGCAGAACTATGAGTTGTTCGAAACGATCGAGTTGAAGAAGAAGCGACACGGATAAGTTGCGCTTCGCTGCGGTTCGACGCTCCGGCGATTTATTTGCCGGGGCGTCGAACCGTTTCTTCACCGGGACTATCGCTACGCTATTTCACGCGGCGGGACTTGAAGCCCGGCAGTGTCCGGGCATCGGGGCTCCACGCAAGGTGGACAGCCTGCTCCACGGCTGCCTTGAACTGCGATTCGCTCGTCCAGATCGGCATGCGTGTGCGATAAAAGTCCGCCCATTGAAATTCCGCGAAGGGTTCCGGTGTCTTCAGATAGCCGCCCGCGTCACGCACGAACGCGGCGAGGCTGCGGTACGGGTCGTCCGTGAGGCCGGAAACCTCATCGGGGATCGAGGAAATGGCTCGCAGGATGCCGCGGTCATCGTAGGGATGTACCCAGCGTCTTTCAATCACGGCGTCCCAGAACTTTGCGTCCGGTAGTCGCGACAGGTCCTCCACGACCTCCGCGAACGCCTTTGTGATGCCGCCATCCCACAGCGCACGCGCGAGGTGATGGTGGTCGATGACGTAGTGCCTGTCATGCTTGCCGATGACGGTGGGAATCGGTGCGCTTTTCAGAAAGTCTTTCAAAGACTTTGCATCCATGGCCAGCAGGCGCTTTCGTTTGGCATCGACTTCCAGCATGCCGACGGTTGCCTGCAGCGGACGCAGTTGTTCGATGCCGACACTCGTTATTCTTGCCATGGCGTGCCCCTCCGTATCCGGAGCATTCTACTGCTCTGCTCACGCTGGACTCCCTTAAATAGAAACGGTAGGCTGTCAGTGCTGGTGACTCTGTTTGGCTATGCTGGTCTTGAACGACAACGTGGAGCCTGCACATGGACGTGAGCACTGAAACGCTGGTGGAACTGTTGCGGGAAGTAGAAGCCGACGACCCGATCGACTACGCGGACCTTCCATTCGGAGAACAGGAACTCAGGCGGCTCGTCATGAGTTCGCTGGTCGAGCGTCACCACCAGGTCGAAGCAGGCAACATGTCGATCTCCGATATCCACGCGCTGTATCTGCTGAGCACCGCCAAACTTGTTCTCGAGAACACGGTGCTTCACGCGAGGCTGCTTCTGCTCCAGGGGCAACAGGTCGACGTACGGTCACTGTTGGCGCCGTTTACCCTCAAAGGCAAATCTTAAAGGCCGGTAGTCGGCACTGTCACCGGCAGCGCATTGCGCATGCCGGATCAGTGCCGCACGCGCATCACTTCTCAAGTTCCGCAAACAGCCAATCCTGGAAGCTATGCAGCTTCGGTAATTCGGCGCGAGATTTCAGCAGGTTCAGCGTATAGCCATTTACTGGCAGTCCTTCCAGACCGAACGGCGCCACCAGCCTCCCCGTTTCCAGTTCACGCTGCGCCAGAAGCAGGCTTTCGAGGCAGACGCCCAAGCCGTCCACCGCCGCGCTGATCGCCATGAACGATCGATCGAAACGCGGACCGCGTCCGATATCGAGCCGCGTCTTGCGATAAAGACGCATCCAGTCTCTCCATCCGACCAGACACCCCTCGCTATGAATCAGCGCATGGTGCGGTAAATCCGCGACGCTGCGCAGCGGATGTTCTCCGGCCATCAGCGCGGGCGAGCACAACGGCACGATCGTCTCGGGCGGCAACTCGAGCACCATCGTGCCGGCCGGCTGCAGTTTTCTCGGACCGTAGCGGATGTCGATATCCACCGCTTCCGAGATCAGATCCACCGCCTCTGAAGAGGCGTTCAAGCGCACGTCGATATCCGGATGCGCCGCGCTGAAACGCGCGATGCGCGGCATCAGCCATTGAGTCGCAAAGCTGGGCGTGCAATGGATCGTGAGGATGTCGCTCTTGGCGGCGCGCCCAATCTCGCGGGTAGCTGAATCGATTCGCGCGAAGGCCGCGGTGATTTCCTCAGCGTATTGCCGCCCGTAGTCCGTCAGGATCACCGTGCGGTGCAGCCGATGAAACAGACGAATGCTCAATTGCTCTTCCAGCAGCTTGATTTGATGGCTGACGGCTGAGGGCGTGACAAACAGTTCGTCTGCTGCGAGCGCAAACGAAGAGAGCCGCGCGGCGGCCTCGAATGCCTGTATCGACTTGAAGGTGACGCGATTGTGCATGGCAGCATCTAGGTGAATTGAATTCATCCATTGACCATCTTAATTCGTTTGAGCGCGTGTGAGCACGAGATTACGCTTGAGTCACTGGGATCGGCATCACAGCGGCCCCTGCAAAGCGATCCCCAAGGAGACAAACAGTGACCACTAGCGAAACCGCGCCGTACGCCCAGCTCGCGGAGCACGCCTATCAGATTCGCCGCAACGCGCTGCGCATGGGCGAAGTGCAGGGGCAGGGTTATATCGGCCAGGCGCTCGATATCGCCGATGTCCTCGCCGTCGCCTACTTCCGCGCCATGCGCTATCGCGCCGACGACCCCGAATGGGAAGGCCGCGACCGCTTTCTGCTATCGAACGGTCACTACGCCATCGCGCTGTACGCCGCGCTGATCGAGGCCCGCATCATTGCCGACGAAGAACTGGAAACCTATGGCAGCGACGACAGCCGTCTGCCGATGTCCGGCATGGCGAGCTATACGCCCGGCATGGAGATGTCCGGCGGCTCGCTCGGGCAGGGACTGACGATCGCGGTGGGCCGCTGCCTGGGCCTCAAGCGCAAAGGCTCGGATGCTCGCGTCTACACGCTGTTCTCCGACGGCGAACTCGATGAAGGCGCGATCTGGGAAGGCCTGATGTCCGCGGCTCACTGGAAGCTCGACAACCTGATCGCGATGGTCGACGTCAACAATCAGCAGGCCGACGGCCCGTCCTCGAGCGTCATGGCGTTCGAGCCGCTGGTCGACAAACTGCAGGCGTTCGGCTGGTTCGTGCAGCGCGTGGACGGCAACGATCTCGCCGCCGTCGTCGCCGCGTTCGATGCAGCACACGCGCATCCGGAAGCGCAACCGCGAATCATCGTCTGCGATACGCGGATGGGGCGTGGCGTGCCGTTCCTCGAAGCGCGCGAGAAAAATCACTTTATCCGCGTCGATGCGCACGAGTGGCAACTCGCGCTGCAGGCACTGGAAGCCGGGAGAACCGTATGAGCGCCGCCGTACCGAAACCGCGTTTGAAAACATCGGCGATGATTGCCTCGATCGCCGGTGAAGGGCAGATCACCCGCTCGGCTCCGTTTGGCCACGCATTGGTTGAACTGGCGCGCAACCGGCCCGAAGTGGTCGGCATGACCGCCGATCTCGGCAAGTACACCGACCTGCATCTGTTCGCGAAGGAATATCCGGAGCGCTACTACCAGATGGGCATGGCCGAACAACTGCTGATGGGAGCTGCGGCCGGCATGGCGCACGAAGGCGCGCAGCCGTTCGTCACTACCTACGCCGTGTTCGCCGCGCGCCGTGCTTACGACTTCATCCATCAGGCGATTGCCGAGGACAACCTCGACGTCAAGATCGTCTGCGCGTTACCCGGCCTCACGACCGGCTACGGTCCGAGCCACCAGGCGGCGGAAGACCTCGCCCTGTTCCGCGCGATGCCGAACCTCACGGTGATCGACCCGTGCGACGCCATCGAAATCGAGCAGATGGTGCCGGCCATCGCCGACCATCGTGGGCCCGTGTATGCGCGGCTGTTGCGCGGCAACGTGCCGGTCGTGCTCGACGAATACGACTATCAGTTCGAACTCGGCAAAGCGAAGCTGCTGCGCGACGGCGCCGAGGTGCTGATCATCTCGTCCGGGATCATGACGATGCGTGCGCTGGAAACGGCGAAGGCGCTGGCCGCCGATCGCGTCGACGTAGGCGTGCTGCACGTGCCGACCATCAAGCCGCTCGACACCGCCACGCTGCTGCGCGAAGCGCGCCGCTCCGGCCGCCTTGTCGTGGTGGCGGAGAACCATACGGTGATCGGCGGCCTGGGCGAAGCGGTGGCTGCGGTGCTGCTGACCAATGGCGTTACGCCACCGTTCCGTCAGATCGGTTTGCCGGACGCGTTTCTCGACGCGGGCGCGTTGCCGACCTTGCACGACCGCTACGGCATTTCCACCGAAGCGATGTGCGACACGATCAAAGGCTGGCTGCGGTAAAGGTTCATCAAAGCTGGTGAGCGTCGCGTACACGCGTACTCACCGATAGCAAACAATTCAGCAATCCATAAGCTTCATATTCAGGAGATCAGCATCATGTCAGAGTCACGTCTACTCGACGGCAAGGTCGCCGTCATTTCCGGCGGCGCGTCGCCGCGCGGTATCGGTATGGCGACCGCCCGCATGTTCGCGGCGCACGGCGCACGCATCGCCATTTTCGATCTCGACGAAAATGCTGCGGTCGAAGCCGCTGCGTCGATTGGGCCCGAACATCGCGGCTATGTGTGCAATGTGACCGACCGTGGCGCCTGCCAGGCTGCTGTCGAACGCACCGTCGCCGATTTTGGTTCGATCGATATCCTGATCAACAACGCCGGCATTACGCAGGCTGCCAAGCTGCTTGAGATCGACCCGGAAAGCTGGGATCGGATTCTCGACGTCAATCTGCGCGGCGTGCTGTATCTGTCGCAAGCAGTCGTGCCGCAGATGAAGAAGCAGAAGAGCGGCTCGATCGGCTGCATGTCGTCGGTATCGGCGCAGCGCGGCGGCGGCATTCTCGGCGGCCCGCATTACTCCGCGGCGAAGGCCGGCGTGCTGGGCCTCGCCAAAGCGATGGCGCGCGAACTCGGCAACGACGGCATTCGCGTGAACTGCGTGACACCGGGTCTGATCCAGACCGACATCAACGCAGGCAAGATCAGCGACGACAAGCGCGGCGAAATTCTCGCGGGCATTCCGCTCAATCGTCTGGGCGTACCCGACGATGTGGCCGGCGCCTTCCTGTTCCTCGCGTCGAATCTGTCGTCGTATATCACCGGCGCGGTGATCGATGTGAACGGTGGCATGCTGATTCACGGCTGACGCCTAACGGCAGGACGGGCCGTTGGGCGGGAAGCCGGCGGCGGCGATGGAGACCACGTAGTAGAAAACAGACGACCGCGGCGAGCAACACGTGCAGCCGCCGCGGTTCAGATTCCAAAACCATAACGACGCGCGATCCAGCATTGGAGGAAGACACCATGACAACCCGTTCGAACGCCCCGCAGGGCATTAGCCGCCGCACCTTTCTGAAGGCCGGTGCGACTTTATCCGCCGCCGCGCCGTTATGGAGCATCTCGCGAAGCGCGATGGCGGCCCCCGAGTTTTCGTACAAACTCGCCACCGGCCAGGACCCGACACATCCGGTCAACATCCGCGCGCAGGAGGCGATCAATCGCATTCGCGAAGCGACCAAGGGCCGCCTCGACATCAAGCTCTTTCCGCAGAATCAGCTCGGCTCCGATACCGATCTGCTCTCGCAGGTGCGCAATGGCGGCGTCGAGTTCTTCAACCAGGCCTCGTCGATTCTGGCGACGCTGACGCCCGCCGCGGGCATCGTCAACACCGGCTTCGCGTTCAAGGACTACGACGCGGTCTGGAAGGCGATGGACGGCGACCTCGGCAACTACATCCGCGCGCAGATCGGCAAGTCGGGCCTCGTGTCGGTGAGCAAGGTGTGGGACAACGGCTTCCGGCAGATCAGTTCATCGACGCGGGCACTGCGCGCGCCGGCCGATCTGAAAGGCTTCAAGATTCGCGTGCCGCAAGCGCCGATGCTGACCTCGCTCTTCAAGGCGCTCGACGCCGGCCCCGCGCCGATCAATTTCAACGAGCTGTATTCGGCCTTGCAAACCGGCGTGGTGGAAGGTCAGGAAAACCCGCTGCCGATCATCGCGACGGCCAAGCTCTATGAAGTGCAGAAGTACATCAGCCTCACGTCGCACGTGTGGGACGGTTACTGGATTCTCGGTAATCGCGCCGCGTGGGAGCGTCTGCCCGCGGACATTCGCGCGATCGTCACGCGTGAATTCGAAAGTGCCGCGATGCTGCAACGCGCGGATATCGCGAGGCTCAGCCTCTCGCTGCGCGACGACCTGAAAAAGAAGGGCATTACTTTTATCGATGTCGACCGCGATGCTTTCCGTGGCGCACTGGCCAAGACGAGCTTCTATCACGACTGGAAAGCCAAATACGGCGACGAGGCGTGGGGACTGATGGAGAAGTCCGTCGGGAAACTGGGGTAATGCGATGATCTCGATCTCCTATTCGCACGAGCGGCAGCATCGGTTCGCCTGTGCGCTCGACTCCGCCCTCGGTCATCTGGTGGAGATTCCCGCTGCGTTGCTGGTGCTCGCGGAAATCGTCGTGCTGCTGGCCGGTGTGACGAGCCGCTATCTGCTGCACGCGCCGCTCGTGTGGTCCGATGAACTCGCGTCGATGCTGTTCCTGTGGCTCGCCATGCTTGGCGCCGTGATCGCGTTACGGCGCGGCGAGCATATGCGAATGACGGCGCTAGTCGGCATGGCGCCGCCAGGTGTGCGCGCCTTTCTCGACGTGGTCGCGATCGCCGCGCCGATCGCGTTCCTCGCGATGGTGATCGGCCCGGCGATCAGCTTCGCGCAGGACGAGTCGTTCATCACCACGCCGGCACTTGAATTGTCGAACTCGTGGCGCGCGGCTGCGTTGCCGGTTGGTTCGGCGCTGATGCTGCTGGTGGCCGTGGTGCGGCTTGCCCGCATGGGCAACTGGCGCCTGACGCTCGCCGCGGTTGCAACGGTCGGTGCGCTGGCGGGCATCTTCATTGCACTCGGCCCGCTGTTGCGCGATCTCGGCAATATCAATCTGCTGATCTTCTTTGTCGGCCTAGTTGCGCTCGGTGTGCTGAGCGGCGTGCCGATTGCCTTCTCGTTTGGACTTGCCACGTTCGGCTACCTCGCGCTGACCACGAATACGCCGATGCCGGTGGTGGTCGGCCGGATGGATGAGGGCATGTCGCACCTGATCCTGCTCTCGGTGCCGCTCTTCGTGTTTCTCGGCCAGTTGATCGAGATGACCGGCATGGCCGCGGCGATGATCGCGTTTCTTGCGAGCCTGCTGGGTCACGTGCGCGGCGGACTGTCCTATGTGCTGGTCGGCGCGATGTATCTGGTGTCGGGCATTTCGGGCTCGAAAGCCGCGGACATGGCAGCAGTCGCGCCCGTGCTGTTTCCCGAGATGAAAGCACGCGGTGCGAAGCCAGGCGATCTGGTCGCACTGCTGGCCGCGACCGGCGCGCAGACCGAGACGATTCCGCCGAGCCTCGTGCTGATTACGCTCGGTTCCGTAACTGGCGTGTCGATCTCGGCGCTCTTCACGGGCGGCATGCTGCCGGGCATCGTGCTGGCGATCACCTTGTGCATCGTGGTGCAGTGGCGTTATCGGCGCGAAGACATGTCCGGCGTCAAGCGTGCGACGGGTGTGGAGATTCTGCGCAAGTTCGTCATCGCGTTTCCTGCGATCGCCTTGCCGTTCGTGATTCGCGCCGCGGTGGTCGAAGGTATTGCAACGGCGACCGAAGTCTCGACCATCGGCATTGCCTATGCGGTGCTGGCGGGCTTACTGATCTATCGCCGTTTCGAGTGGAAGCGGCTCAAGCCGATGCTGATCGATACCGCAACGTTGTCCGGCGCGATTCTGTTGATCATCGGCGCGGCGACGAGCATGGCGTGGGCGTTGACGCAATCGGGCTTCTCAGGACAGCTCGCGCAAACGCTCGGCGCGCTGCCTGGCGGCGCGGCGATGTTCATGGCTGCATCCATCTGCGTGTTCGTGATTCTCGGCAGCGTGCTCGAAGGTATTCCGGCGATTGTGCTGTTCGGCCCGCTGATGTTCCCGATCGCGCGGGCGATGCACATCCATGACGTGCACTACGCAATGGTGGTGATCCTCTCGATGGGCGTGGGCCTGTTCGCACCGCCGTTCGGCGTGGGCTATTACTCGGCCTGCGCGGTGAGCCGCATTCATCCCGATGAAGGCATGAAGCCGATTCTTGGCTACATCGCAGCGCTGATGGTCGGGTTGATCATCGTTGCTGCGGTGCCGTGGATATCGACAGGTTTCCTGCATTGATCCGCTGACGTATGAGGCTGCGCGGTACGGCCTTATACGAAGTTCTTCCGCCTGATCCGATTCGATCCGTTTTGATTGCCGCCGCCCTGTATGCAGGGGCGGCGTAGAGGAGCCTTTTGTCATGTCCACCACTGAAGCTCAGTCTTCTGCATCGGTCGCTTCGCTTACGCCATCGACTTCGCTATTGGCCGCAGCGACGCAAACGCAATCTCGTCAGCAAGCACCCCAACTGCCGCTGGCCGACGCAATCCGCTTCCTCTCCATCGATTCAATTCTGCGCGCGGGTGAAGGCCATCAGGGCGTGCCGCTCGGCATGGCCGAAATCGCAACCGCGTTGTTCACCCGGCACCTGAAATTCAATCCCGCCGATCCAACCTGGCCCGATCGCGACCGCTTCGTGCTGTCCAACGGCCATGGCTCGCTGCTGCTGTATTCGCTGCTCTATCTGACCGGCTATGCGGCGATCGGGCTTGACCAGCTCAAGACTTTCCGCGAACTGGGTTCGCATTGCGCGGGGCATCCCGAGTACGAGCCGGCGCACGGTATCGAGGCGACCACCGGTCCGCTGGGGCAGGGCATTGCCAACGCGTTCGGCATGGCCGTCGCCGAAGCGTATCTCGCGGCGAATTTCGGCCGCGAGCTTGTCGATCACTACACGTATGCATTCGTCGGCGACGGCTGTCTGCAAGAGGGCATCGGTCAGGAAATGATCTCGCTGGCCGGCCATCTGCGGCTCGGCAAACTGATCCTCTGCTGGGATGACAACCAGATCACCGACGACGGCAGCACCTCGCTCTCCATCAGCGAGGACGTCTGCGCACGATTTCGTGTCGCCGGTTGGCAGGTGATTGAAGTCGACGGCCACAATCTCGAAGCGGTCAGTGCGGCGTTGACGATTGCGCGCGCCGATCCGCGGCCCTCGATGATCGCGTGCAAGACGGTGATCGGCCGCGGTATCGCGCGCTTGCAAGGGCAGCGTGGCGGCCATAGCGGCAAGCTGTTCCAGGCGGATGCCGACGCGGCGCGCGCACAACTCGGCTGGCCGCATGCACCGTTCGACGTGCCCGCCGATGTCCTCGGCGCATGGCGCGAAGCGGGCCGGCGCAGTAGCGAGGAATACAACGCGTGGCATGCACGCCTCGCCGCGTTACCGGACGCGGAGTGCGCCGAGTTCGAACGGGTCATGGCGGGTGGTTTGCCGGAAGGCTGGCGTGACGTGCTCGACGCTTATCGCAAGCTTGCGGTGGAACGCGACGAGCCGCAGCCCGGCATCACCGTGTCCGGCGAGATCAGCGATCTGTTCGCGCCGCTGCTGCCTGAACGCATGGTGGGTTGCGCCGATCTCGAAGCGCCTACGGGCCACAAACGCCAGTTACACGCCTTCACCGCCGACGACCGCAGCGGCGCGTACGTCCACTGCGGCGTGCGCGAGCATCTGATGGGGGCGATGGCCAACGGCATGGCTGCGCACGGCGGCATCGTCGCGACCAGCGTCACATATCTGGCGTTCTCCGACTATCAGCGCCCGGCGATGCGCATGGCCGCGCTGATGGGCTTGCCGGTGCACTACGTGTTTAGCCACGACTCGATCGGTGTCGGAAAAAACGGGCCGACGCATCAGCCCGTGGAGATACTCGCCTCGTTACGCGCCATGCCGAATATGCGCGTGCTGCGTCCCGCGGATGCGGTGGAGGCCGCCGAGTGCTGGGCGCTCGCGCTCGAACATCGGCGCGGGCCGAGTACGTTGATTTTTGCAAGGCAGGCGTTGCCGCTAGTGCGCCGCGAATATAGCGCCGAGTCGTTGTCGCGTCGCGGCGCCTATGTGCTGGCCGAAGCGGAGGGCGGCGCGCGTGTCGTGACGTTGCTGGCCACGGGCTCTGAGGTCGCGCTGGCGTTGCAGGCACGTATTCGGTTACAGGAAGAGGGCATTGCGACCGCCGTGGTGTCGATGCCGTGCTGGGAAATCTTCGATGAACAGGACGCGGACTATCGCGCCGCGGTTTTGGGTCCGAACACGGTGCGCGTCGGTATCGAGGCAGCATTGCGTTTCGGCTGGGACCGCTATCTGGGCGAGCGTGGTGGTTTCATCGGGATGACGGGCTTCGGCGCTTCGGCTTCCGCCGAGACGTTGTACGAGCACTTCGGTATCACCGCGCAGCATGTCGTGGTCGAAGCAAAGCGGCATCTGTAAATCAACAAGGACATGAGCATGCATAAGATCGCCTTTCTCGACCGCGCCACACTTGCGTCGCAAATCGTGTTGCGCGAACCGCGCTTCGAACATCAGTTGATCGAGTATGAAAACACGGCGCCTGAGCAGGTGTTGCAGCGACTCGCCGGGGTGTCGATCGCGATCATCAACAAGGTGGCGCTGACGCAGGAGGTGCTCGCTCAATTGCCCGATCTGAAGCTTGTCGCCATCGCGGCCACAGGCACCGATTGCGTCGACAAAGCGGCTTGCCAGCGGCTCGGCATCGCCGTGTGCAATATTCGCGGCTATGCGATCAACACGGTGCCCGAGCACACCTTCGCACTGATACTCGCGCTGCGGCGCAATCTGATCGCGTATCGCGAAGACGTGCTCGCCGGCGAGTGGCAGAAGTCGGGGCAATTCTGTTTCTTCACGCACGCGATTCACGATCTGGCCGGCGCGCGTCTTGGCATCATCGGTGAAGGCGTGCTCGGGCAGCGTGTCGCGGAAATTGGCAAAGCCTTCGGCATGCAGCCGATGTTCGCCGCGCACAAGGGACGTGACGGTCTCGGTCCGCTGTACACGTCATGGGACGAGGTGCTCGCGACCAGCGACATCATCACCGTGCACAGTCCGCTCACACCGAACACGCGAAACATGCTGGCCATGCCCGAATTTTGCGCGATGAAAAGAAAGCCCTTGATCATCAACACGGCGCGCGGCGGCCTCGTCGACGAAAGCGCCTTGGTGCAGGCGCTTGACGAAGGTTTGATCAGCGGTGCGGGTTTCGATGTGACCGCAAGCGAACCGCCTCCTGAGGACAATCCGCTGATGCGTGCGGCCGGTCGCCCGAACGTCATTCTGACGCCGCATGTTGCATGGGCGTCGGACGAGGCGCAACAGAGTCTGGCCGATCAATTAATGGACAACATTGAAAACTTCGTCAACGGTGTGCCGACCAATCTGGTGCAAGGGGCATATTGATTGACAGCGCACGCGGCATCACGCTGCGTGCGGATCGTCGGACGAATCGTGTGCGCACCGATCGCACACAGAACTAGTTCGTTGCCGACAAAAATCTGACCGCTCCGGACGAGAAAATTGCCTCGCGCCAACCGCATGGTCCATGAAATCGAGCTGTGGTCCCCCGTGGCCGCGGGTGCAGCGAGTGCCCGCGGTTTTCGGACGATCTTGCCCCGAGCTCGCAACCATTCGGCACAGGTTATTTTTTCGCATTAGCATACGAGGGATGTCCCGTGCCGTTCGGTGGAGTGATTCACCGGACCATTGCCACCGGACCATCAACGTGTGCGGATCGCGTAAATCATCCCCACATCAACCCATCGCAGGCTCACGCTGCGAACTTGCCGTTTGGCATGCTCTTCTAGCCAACGGCCATCATCAATCCAATCGTCGCGATTGAACGAATCGTTGGTTAATATGAGGAATGTACGTACATCATTTATTGTCGGAGTGCTGCTCCTCGAGTTGGTGTTCGGCGCTTTTCTACTGCTGCACAAAAGCCATCGCTCGACGGTCGACCCCGACCCGACGACAAGCGGTTCGACGGAATTGGCCGCGACTTCTCCTTCATCGGGTGACATCCATGTGACGGCGGGAAGTGTGATCGGCGCGGCGCCTCTCTCCGGCAGCACGGTGACTGACCCCAAGCAGTCTACTAGCGGGACTTTGGCGACCGTATCCGGCTCGCCAGAGGACGACGCCGTGCCATTGCCGCAAGCGAACACGCAACCACGCGAATCGGTCGCCGTTCGTGCTTATGCCGAGTCGAAGACCGCCCATGCGCTGGGAAACGATGGCACGCGTGACAGTCTGCGTCGTCATGGCTCGAATCCGGTCGCGGCCGCGATCACGGATCAGTTGGTCAAGGAGTCCGCGAAGCTCGATCCGGCTTTGCCGCCGCCGACCCAAGTCCAAGCCCAGGCCCAGGCCAGTCATGATGACTCGTATCGCACGGGCTCGAATCCGGTTGCGGCCGCAATGACTGACCAACTGGTGAGAGAGTCCGCGAAACTCGATCCGTCACTGCCGCCGCCGAATTAGTCGGACATGAAGTAAGCGCGCGGCGCGATGCCCGGGTGGCTACCGGTAGAACACGTAGTCCGCGAGATAGGGCGAGCTTCCGGTTTCGTGTTCCGTTGCACACGGTGCCGTCGGCGCCAGGCCGCCGACGGTATGCAAGCGCTGCACATACCGCACCGCTGACAGTGGGCCGCTACCGGCCGTGCTATGCGTTTCGAGCAATAGCTGGGGAATGCTCGCCCGTGTTTCGCTGGGCTGCTGTGCAAGCACATGGCCGACGATCCGGCTGCCATCTTCCGTTTCCCAGGACGGCCCTGCGCCATGCCGGACCGTAGCGTGGCCGCTCGCATCGTAGAGCGTCGCCAGTGGACTCTTGAACACCCATCCCAGCCGATGCTGCGCGTCGAATTCACACGAATAGTTCTGTACGCCGGACGCAGCGAGTGTCATCACGCGCTCAGCTTGAGGCGGATCGATGGACGCACTTGGGGGACTTGCTGGCGGCGTCGCACACGCGGCCAACAGGGATACGGCGATGCTTGCGAAGCTTGCCTGCGAAACTTTCCTGAGCATGGATATGACCTCGAATGACACGCGGTGCATGGCGGTTGCGGCCGTTGATGACGGCCGGTGAACCGGATAGACGGGATAGTATGCGCGATCTTATATGCGCCGGCACGGCGTCGGTGCGAGTTCAGAAGCTCATGCTGCGCCCGTCGTAGCCTGGTCCGCGACGCGGGAAATCCGGTTCCGGACGACGGCAATCGCCTGCTTGAGTGCATACACGTCCTGGAAGTAACGCTGCGGCATCCGGATCTGATTGGCATTGGCATCGATGTGTTCGATCTCGTCCTGCCATTGTGCAATCTGGTCCGGCGTTGGCTGGCTGGTTTTCCATATTTCGTCTTCGAGCGCCTTGATCTCGCGATACCAGACAACCAGGCGTTTTTTTATGCGTGCCTCCGCCATGCGCGGCAACGCCTGCAGCAGGCCGAGCAATAAAGCCATGAAGGGGAGCAGGATCAGCAGACGTCGTTCGATAAAGCTGGCCAGCCAGAATGGCAGGTAGCGCTGCAGGAAGGGGCGGCCCGTTTTGAAGTAACGCTCGCTCTCTTCGGAAACAGGGAAATCCGCGGTATTCAGATTGGGAAACACGCCAAGCGGCGTGAAGTAATCCTCTCCACCGTGAACGGTTTTAGCGGCGTCCAGCAACAGGTAGACCAGCGCAGGGTGCAGCGTGTCTTTGGCGACGAGCAAGGCGGTGGCGGCAAGCAGCGTGACGTCGGCTTGCGGCAGATCGTTGACGATGCTGGTCGCGGCGCGCGGAAAAATAACCTTGGATAGCGACGGGAATTTCTGTATCAGCGCATCGGCCTGCACAAAACTCATCAGCTTGAGATCGCTGTTCAGCAGTGTGGTCTGCATGGGCGCATCAGGCCTGCCGATAAAGAATGCTGCATCCAACTGACCGTTTTCGAGGGCTTGATAGGACTTGACCGCATCCATTTCGAGCAGCTTCGTATTGTCCCGTGTGATGCCGCTGTAGCCGAGCAATACTTGCGAGACGTTCAGCAAGCCGCTGCCAGGAACACCGATTGAAACTCTCTTGCCACGCAGTTGCGCCAGCCGGGTGATGGTGGAGTCACCACGGTAGAACACCCAGATCGGTTCATAGGAGACGGCGGCGATCGTCTGCAGATGGTCGGTTTCTTTCGGGCTGATGGTGCCGGACTGGATGAAGCCCACCTCGTATTCGCTGTTGGGGTCACTCAGCCGCTGATAGTTTTCACTCGACCCCGACGAACTGCGGATATCGAGCTTGATGCCATCGCGCTTCAGGATAGGCGCATAGCGATCTGCAAAGCCGCGATAGATTCCATTGTCTGCGCCGGTTGTGATGACGATGGTGTGCCGGAAGGCGGGCTCGAGTATGACCCAAAGCCCCCAGCCAAGCGCGGCGATCAGCACGATCACGCCGGCGATGAGAAGGCGCCGGCGGCCCGGTGTCATGGGGCGTTTTTCATTGCGATGAAGCGCTGGGTTGTGCCTGGGCATTGTTCGCCTCTCTCGCGCTGGTGGTGTCTGACAGCCAGCATGGATAATGCAGTGCCTAGCACGCCTTGTCCATATCCGCACTCGAGCTTGCGATCGCCGCGATGCGTGAAGGCTCAGTGCGTCGAGGACGCTTGCGCGCCGTCCGGCACAAATACATAACCATGACTGCGGACGGTCTGGATGAACCTTGGCGCGGAAGGGTCTGCTTCGAGAAGTCTGCGCAACCGCCACACCTGGACATCGACGCCGCGGCCGGTATGGTCGTCTTCCGGGCCGTGCAGCAATTCAAGCAGGCGCTCACGGGTGAGCGTACGCATGGGGTGATTGACGAAGATCTTAAGCAGCGCGAATTCTCCCGCCGATAGCGTGAGCCGGTTGCTCTCCGTCTTGAGCGTGCGCAACTGAAGGTCCAGCGTGAATGGGCCGAATCCGACGACTTCATGTTTTTCCCGCGTCGCCGCCGAGGCCGGCAGGGTTCGTCGTCGCAATACGGCACGCATGCGGGCAAGGAGTTCGCGCGGATTGAAGGGTTTGCCGATGCAGTCGTCCGCGCCCATTTCGAGCCCTACGATCCGGTCCATGTCGTCGGGTCCCGAGGCCAGAATCACGGGGACGGTGTTGCCCGCGGCGCGTAGCGTGCTCAGTGCTGCGAGGCCATTCACACCGTGCATGATCTGGTCGAGGACAATCAGATCGGGCGGGTTGCGTTCGATGTGTTCCCCGAGCGACTTCACCTCGTGCAATACGGAGACCGCCATGCCTTCTCGTCCGAGAAAGTCGGCCAGCGACCCAAGTAGTTCGACATCGTCGTCAACGACCAGGATTTGAGTTGTCATAGTAGGGAAATCGACGCATAGGCCGGCAATCAGGGGGCAATAACGTTGGCCGCCACGTCGCGACTGCTGGTTTGCCGCGCCAGCTTTCAGCGCCGTCAGGCTGCTCGTGACCCGCGAACGTTGTGCTTCAGCTTCTTTAACGGAGCAACCTGCGGGAATCCGTCGCTGAATGCGGACTTTTTTTAAAGTCGTGAAGCCATCGAGAGCGCGCAGCAAGCACCTTCCGAGGTCAGGTGGCGTAGCATGGCAAACTCCTCGCGCCTATCGTCCATGCCCGATGCATCCCGCTCGCCCATTACCGCCTTTGCTGTCGTTACGTGCCTTTGAAGCAGCCGCGAGGCGTCTGAGTTTCAGCCATGCCGCTCAGGAACTCTTCGTGACCCAAAGCGCCATCAGCCACCAGATCCAGAAGCTGGAAGCCGACCTGGGCGTCGCGTTGTTCGAACGACGCACGCGCGCCATCGAACTCACGCCGGAGGGAAGGGCGTACTACGAAAAGGTGCACGCGGCATTCGAACTCCTGCGGGCCGGCACCAGCGAGGTTCGCGCCCACGCCGACGAGCGCGTCACGTTGACGGTCGGGTTGTTGGCGTCATTTGCCACGCGCTGGCTGGCACCGCGCCTGCATGCGTTCTCGGCGGCTCATCCCGGTATCGACCTGCAACTGCGTCCGGAGATCGAGCTTGCCGACGTGTCCGGCGGCGAGGTCGACGTGGCGATCCGTTACGGCCGCGGCGGCTGGCCGGGCGTGCGTTCGCAGCAACTCATGCCGGAGCGTTTGTCACTGGTTTGCGTCCCGGGCCTCGTCGACGGAAAGAGCCGTCCGCGCAAGCCGCAGGACCTGCTGCGCTTTCCGCTGCTGGCGTCGTATTCGAAACATGCGTTCGAGTGGGAAGTCTGGGCGCATCGTTTCGGGCTGGACCTGACCCGGGCGCAGCGCGTGCAGCTGCATGACTACAATATCGTCGTGGAAGCGGCCCTCGCCGGGCAGGGCATCGCCATGGGCCGTCACCGGCTGATTGCCCAGCAACTGGCGAGCAAGGCCCTGGTCGAGGTACTGCCCGATACGGTGCTCGACGACCCTCGCATCGGTTGGTGGCTCGTCACACCCAAGGGGACGTTGGGCGATCCGGCGTCCGCATTCCGCGCGTGGATCACACAGGCCGCCGCGCAAGACTCGTTGGGCCGCACGTATTAGTTTCGCTCATGCATCGAGTGGAAAAACTGATTTGTCACGCGCTGGCCTAGCCAATAGGATCGGGAGTCCCTTACGATCGGACACGCGTGATATGACCTCTTCGATCGTCGCGCCGATTCTTGCGCGTGAGCCGCTGTATCCCTGACACAAACTCAAGCGTGAACCCACCGCGCGTTATTGGACCGACCATGCCTTCTCCTCTTTCGCCTGCTGCCGTGGACGCGTTGCGCGCCCTCACGCCCGGTGCTCAAAGCACCACGCATTTCAATCACGCGGGGGCCTCGCTGCCATCGTCCGCCACGCTGGAGGCGATGCGCGCTCACCTTTGGCTCGAAGCTACGACGGGGCCGATGGAAGCCGGGATAGCCGGGCGTGAGCAGTCTGAACGCGCTCGCTTGCTGGCTGCGCGACTGCTCAACGCCCGTCCGGAGGAGATCGCCCTGACAAGCGGCAACTCGGCAGGGTGGGGGCGCGCATTCGCCGCGCTAGGGCCGTGGCGATCCGGCGAACGGATCCTGGTTGGGCGTCACGAGTGGGGCGGGAATCTGGCTGCCATGCGTCTGTCGGCGCAGCGCGCGGGGGCGTCGATCGAAGTCATTCCGTCCGATTCCAGCGGCGCTGTGGATCCGCAGGCGCTGGAGGCCATGCTTGACGACCGTGTGCGCCTGATTGCGCTGACCTGGTTGCCGGCGAACGGCGGGCTGATCAATCCGGCTGCGGCGATCGGCCAGGTCGCACGCCGCCACGGCATCCCCTACTTCATTGACGCCGCCCAGGCGATCGGACAACTTCCCATCGACGTCGCCGAGGTGGGTTGCGATGTCCTCACCGGTCCGTGCCGCAAGGCGCTGCGTGGTCCGAGAGGCACGGGCCTGTTGTATGTGCGGGAGGATTTTCTGTCCCGCTTGACGCCGGCTTTCGTCGACATACGATCCGCGCCGCTGGGCGCTGACGGCGAACCTGTCCTGCGGGACGACGCGGTGCGTTTCGAGGCAGCGGAAGCTGCGCCGGCGCTGCATTGCGGCCTGGCTAATGCGTTGGAAGAGGCGTTGGAGATCGGCGTTGACAATATTCGCGCGCGGATCGACAGCGTGGCACGCGCGTTGCGCGGCCAACTCGCGGAGATTCCCGGTGTGACGGTGCTGGACCAGGGCCGCGAGCAATCCGGGCTGGTGGCGTTCAACATAGCAGGTCTGGAGGCTGTGTCGGTGCAGCGCAGTCTGGCGGATCAGGGTGTCACGATCGGCAGCAACGGTGTCCCGTACACGCCTCTTGATATGGAATCCAGAGGACTTAAGCAGATCGCGCGCGCGTCGGTCAGCTATCTGACTACCGAGGCGGAAATTGACAGGCTGCTGGATAGAATCCGCAAGTTGGCAATCCAGTGACCGTTTGCGCGTTTGGTTTGGTGAGTTCTGAAGCAATACCAATTCTCATTCGTGCGGTCGGGCGTGCCATGCACTATGCTGCGCTAACGGGTGCCGCACATGATCAGCGTGATGCCATGCACCAAACAGCATCACGCGAAGTGCGTTGCCTGAACGGCGTGGCGTAGCGAATAGAGGAGGCGGTATGCAAGGAGATGCCAAGGTACTCGAATACCTGAACGCGCAATTGAAGAATGAGCTGACCGCAATCAACCAGTACTTCCTGCACGCAAGAATGTATGGTCATTGGGGCCTGAAAGGTCTCGGCAAACACGAGTACGACGAATCAATCGGCGAGATGAAGCACGCCGATCTGCTGATCGAGCGCATCTTCGTGCTGGACGGCTTGCCGAATTTGCAGGACCTGCACAAATTGCTGATCGGCGAGGAAACGCAGGAAATTCTTGAGTGTGACCTCAAGCTCGAGCGGATGTCGCAGGCAACGTGCAAGGAAGCCATTGCCTACTGCGAGACGGTTAGCGATTACGTCTCACGCGCGATCCTTACCCATATTCTCGACGACACTGAAGAACATATCGACTGGCTCGAGACCAATCTGGAGTTGATCGACAAGGTAGGGATTCAGAACTATCAGCAATCGGCGATGGAGTCACCGGAGTAAGTCCGTCGAGACCCCGGGCGGCGCAGTGAAACGGCCATCAGCGATGTGCCGTCACGCACTACGGCCGCCCATCAACGCATCGAATTCTCCAGATACGTTCACCGTTCAGCCGGCTTTTTGTGCCGCGTTCCAGTCTGATTCGCGCGCGAGTTCGACGAACGCTTTCAGATAATCGATCGCCGCGTCTGTCTCGCGTACGCCGAGAAAAATCTGCTTGGCGATGCCTCGCTTGCCTAGTCTGACCGGACTGATGGCGACCTTGCCGGCGTACTCTTCCACTAGCCAGCGCGGCAGCGCGGCGACACCTCGTCCACTCGCCACCATCTGCAACATGATGTCGGTGGTTTCAATGACCTTGTGGCGCTTCGGCATGACGTTCGCCGGCATCAGAAACTGGTTATAGATATCCAGCCGATCGATTTCCACCGGATACGTAATGAGGACTTCATCCGCCAGTTCCTCAGGCGGAATAAAGGGCAACTGCGCAAGCCGGTGCCCGGGACCGACTACCAGCACCTGCTCATAATCGAACACCGGCTCGAAGCGTAGACCGGGTTTTCGCAACGGATCCGGCGTGACCAGAATATCAATGTCGTAACCGAACAGCGCACCAATGCCGCCAAACTGGAATTTCTGTTTGACGTCGACATCCACGTCCGGCCAGCGCGCGAGATACGGCGAGACCACCTTGAGCAGCCACTGATAGCAGGGGTGGCATTCCATACCGATACGAAGCGTGCCGCGCTGCCCCTGGGCGTATTGCTTCATCCGTTCTTCCGCGTGTTCCATTTGCGGCAGCACGCGGTTGGCCAGCGCAAGCAGATATTGACCTGCCTGGGTCAGACGCAGGTTTCGGCCCTCGCGATCCCACACGGCGGTGCCCAGCTGTTGTTCCATCTTCTTGACGGTGTGGCTCAGCGCCGATTGCGTCAGGCACAGCACGTTAGCCGCCGCGGTCAGGGAGCCTTGCCGGTCCACTTCCCGAATGATCGTCAGATGGGTTCGTTCAAGCATGGCGAGTCCATGAAGAAAACTAATTGATCAATGAAATAATGCCATTATATTTCATGAGCCATCCACCCTATGATTGAGCCGTTCATTTTCGGAGCAGCTCATCACCATGGTTACGACACACAATCTGGGTTTCCCCCGCATCGGCGCAAAGCGTGAGCTGAAGTTCGCCCAGGAGCAGTACTGGAAAGGCCAGTCGTCGCGCGACGAACTGAAAAGCCTGGGCGCGCAACTGCGTCAGCGCCACTGGGAAAATCAATCCGGCCTCGATCAGGTTCCGGTTGGCGATTTTTCGTTCTATGACCAGGTGCTCGACACGAGCTTCATGCTGGGCAATATCCCGGATCGGGTCCGGGGCTTCGATGGCGATGCGCTCGACAATTATTTTCGCGTTGCACGTGGCCGCTCCGCGCATGATTCCGCCTGCAGTTGCGGCGTGCAGGCCGGCGAGATGACCAAGTGGTTCGATACGAACTACCACTACATCGTGCCTGAATTCAGCGCGGCGACCGAGTTTTCGCTCGACGCGTCGCGCCTCCTCGATCAACTCGCCGAGGCTCGTGGGCTTGGCGTCAAAGCCAAGCCGGTCATCGTCGGACCGGTGACATATCTATGGCTCGGCAAGGCGAAGGACGATTCGGACAAGCTCGCGCTGTTGCCGCGCCTGTTGCCTGTGTACGCGGCACTGCTCGAGCAACTGGCGGCGCAAGGGCTGGAATGGGTGCAGATCGATGAGCCGGCACTGGTCACCGAACTCGAGCCGGCATGGCAACACGCTTTCGTCACGGCGTACGACGCGTTGAAGACCACCCGCGTGAAGCTGCTGCTGGCAACTTATTTCGGTGAGCTGCGCGACAACCTCGCGCTTGCTTGCGGATTGCCGGTTCAAGGTCTGCATGTCGATGCGGTCAACGGCCGTAGCGAGGTCGAGCAAGTCGTCGCACGCTTGCCCGCCGAGAAGATTCTGTCGCTTGGCGTAATCAATGGCCGCAACATCTGGAAGACCGACCTGAGCGCGGTGCTGGAATGGTTGACGCCGATTCATCGGACCTTGCAGGCTCGCCTGTGGATCGCGCCGTCGTGTTCGTTGCTGCATGTTCCGGTCGACCTGAACAGCGAACAGAAGCTCGATCACGAAATCCGTTCGTGGCTCGCGTTTGCCCTGCAGAAGCTCGATGAACTGAAGATCATCGCGAAGGCGCTGAACGACGGGAGCGAGCCGGTGCGAGCCGCGCTTGCGGAAAACCAGGCCGCCATCCAGAGCCGTCGCACGTCGCCGCGCGTGCACAACCCGGCGGTCAAAGACGCGATCGCGAAGATCGATGCCGCGCTGGGCCGTCGCGCCAGCGCCTATCCGCAACGTGCCGCCCGGCAGTCGGCGTTGTTGAACCTGCCGGCTTACCCGACCACCACCATCGGATCATTCCCGCAAACCGCCGAAATTCGCCAGGCGCGCAGCCAGTTCAAGAGCGGTGAACTGGACGAAGCCGGCTACAAGACGGTGATGCAGCACGAAATTGCGCGCAGCGTGCAGGAACAGGAAGCGCTGGGTCTCGACGTGCTCGTGCATGGCGAAGCCGAGCGCAACGACATGGTCGAATACTTCGGCGAACAACTCGACGGTTACGCGTTCAGCCAGTTCGGCTGGGTGCAGTCGTATGGCTCGCGTTGCGTGAAGCCGCCCATCCTGTTCGGCGACATCAGCCGTCCGAAGGCGATGACGGTCGAGTGGATCAGGTATGCGCAAGCGCAGACCGCCAAGCCGATGAAGGGCATGTTGACCGGCCCGGTCACGATCCTGAACTGGTCGTTCGTGCGTGACGACCAGCCGCGTTCGGTTTCCTGCTATCAGTTGGCGCTGGCGATCCGCGAGGAAGTGCTGGACCTGGAGAAGGCGGGTGTACGCGTGATCCAGATTGACGAAGCGGCGCTGCGTGAAGGCCTGCCGTTGCGCAAGTCGCAGTGGAACGACTATTTGCAATGGGCGGTGGAATCCTTCCGCATCACGGCAAATGGCGTGCAGGACGAGACGCAGATCCACACGCACATGTGCTACTCGGAGTTCAACGACATCATCGCTTCGATCGCCGATATGGACGCTGACGTCATCACGATCGAAACGTCGCGCTCGGACATGGAATTGCTGGACGCCTTCGACAACTTCAATTATCCGAACGAAATCGGGCCGGGCGTCTACGACATCCACTCGCCGAATATCCCCAGCCAGGAGCACATCGTGAATCTGATGCGCAAGGCGGCCGAGCGGATTCCGGCTGAGCGCTTGTGGGTGAACCCCGATTGCGGCCTGAAGACCCGTGCGTGGGAAGAAGTCATTCCTGCATTGAAGAACATGGTTGCGGCAGCTAAAACGCTGCGCGCGGGTATCTGATCAAATCGGCTGAGACGACGCTGCGTGAGGTCGTCGACCTCACGAATTCGCTTGCCGGGTCTGGCGGCAGAAGAACCGGCGCCGCGGTGTCGCGGACGCTCGCGCAGTCTCGGTCTCGGCGACTTCGCGCCACCACTTCTCGCCGCGGTGCGGCGAGGCCAGGTCCAGCCGCTCGCCCATGCGGGGCGTCGACAGCGGAATGCCGCGCGCGGCGGTGAGCCCGATCACGCGCTCGTACGGTTCCTGCCAGCGATGCATCGCCAGATCGAACGTGCCGTTGTGAACCGGCACCAGCCAGCGGCCACGCAGATCGACGTGGGCCTGGACGGTCTCGTCGGGCTGCATGTGGACGTACGGCCATTGAGCGTCGTAGGCTCCTGTTTCGAGCAGTGTCACGTCGAACGGACCCAGCCGCTCGCCGATGGCCTTGAATCCGTCGAAGTAGCCTGTGTCGCCGCTGAAGAACACGCGCAGCGCGTCATCGACGATGACCCACGAAGCCCACAAGGTGCTGTTGCCGTCGAACAGACTGCGGCCGGAGAAATGCTGCGCCGGAGTTGCCGTGAACGCCAGCCCGTCGATTTCGACGCCCTGCCACCAGTCGAACTGGCGAACCTTCGACGCCTCGATACCCCACTCGATCAGACGGTCGCCGACGCCCAGCGGCGTCAGGAATACGCCCGTCTTCGCAGCGAGTGCCAGCACGGTCTCGCGGTCCAGATGGTCATAGTGGTCGTGCGACAGAATCACGCCGCGCAACGGCGGCAAGTCTTCGAGCGCAATGGGCGGCGCGTGAAAGCGCTTTGGACCGAAGCGCCGGAACGGCGATGCCCGTTCGGCGAAGACCGGGTCGGTCAGCCAGAACTGCCCCCGCAGCTTGATCAGCATGGTGGAATGCCCGAGGCGATACAGGCTCCGGTCCGGCGCGGCCTGGAGTTGTTCAGGCGACAGCGCATCGACGGGCAGGGCACCCGCCGGCGTCGTGCCGGCCGGCTTGTTGAGCAAAATATTCCAGACGATGCTCAAGGTCTTGCCGAGTCCTTCGACAGGACGCGGTTTGACGTTACGAAAGCGCTCGCCGTCGTGCTGAGCCGACATATCGAACGATTCACGCCCGCGTTGCGCAGCCGTCAGCCCCAAGGCGCGGCGAATAGAACCGGTAAACGATGTCATGCGGGCAGCCTCGAAGCGGAAAGTAGACTGCTCAGTGTAGTTTATTTTCGAGAAAAGTAAACTGCCCGGTGTAAAATTTAATGATGAGCACCAGTGAACCCACCCTCCGCCTGACCGACCGCAAGCGCGCCGCCGTCATTGGGGCGGCAATCGAAGAATTTCTCGCGGCCGGCTTCGACGCGACCAGCATGGACCGTATCGCGGCACGCGCGGGCGTCTCGAAGCGGACGGTCTACAACCATTTTCCGAGCAAGGAAGCGCTGTTTGCGGCGATCCTGGGGCAGTTGTGGGAGTCGAGCGATACGGGGGAGGTGACGGCTTATTCGGCCGCGCATCCGTTGCGTGCGCAGTTGCTCCAGCTTCTGTTTAAAAAGCTGGCCCTTCTGAATAACGAGGCGTTTCTGTCGCTGGCGCGCGTTGCGATCGCGGCGGGCATTCATTCGCAGGAACGCGCGCGCGATATGGTGGCTCGCATGGGCGAGCGTGAAGAGGACCTGACGGTGTGGATTCGGGCGGCCGCTGCTGATGGTCGCCTCAAGACGTCGGACCCGATGTTCGCCTCACAGCAGTTGCAGGCTCTCGTGAAAGCGTTCGCGTTCTGGCCGCAGGTGACGATGGGCCAGCCACCCCTCAGCGGGGATGAACAAAGGCACGTCGCGGAATCTGCGGCCGATATGTTTCTCGCGCGCTATGCCTGACGCTCACGCGCCTGCGGACGCTTCCAGTTCCGCGAGACGCTTGCGCAGTTGACGATCCTCCTGGAAGCGGCTTGTTTCGTCGCGGATCACGGCGACGATGCCGGTGAGCTCGTTCTGCGGCGAATGCAGCAAAGCGACCGTAAAGGCAATCGACAATGACCGCCCATCCTTATGGACGGCAGGAACACGCAGCACGTCGTTGCCATAACGGGTTTCGCCCGTTGCCATGGTCTTGTGATAACCGTCCCAATGGCGGCCGCGCAGACGTTCCGGAATGATCAGGTCGAGCGACTTTCCCAGTGCCTCGTCCTGCGTAAAGCCGAACATGCGCTCAGCGCCGGGGTTCCATAATGTGATGCTGCCGGCGGCATCGGAAATGATGATCGCGTCGCCGATTACGTTGACGAGTTGCTCGAAGTCGATAGCGCTTGGCATGGTGCTCCCCGGAAGTAAAACCGCAAATCCTTGAATTGGATACGGCGCCCGCTGAGGGGCGCCGTATCCACAGGCGCGAGCCTACGCACAGGCTCGCAGTGTAAGTGACATCATTAAACCGCTTTGATTTCGTGCAGGTTGAAGATGTCCTGCCGGCTGTAGCCGAGGCCCGCCAGCACTTCATCCGTGTGTTCACCGAGCAGCGGCGAGGCGGTCACTTCCGGCTTCATGTCTGAGAACTTGATCGGACTACCGACCGTCAGATACGAGCCGCGTTTCTTGTGCGGCACTTCGACGATCGTGCCGCTTGCGCGCAAGGACGGATCGTTGGCCAGCTCCTTCATTGTCAGCACCGGCGCGCACGGAATGTCGAATTTGCGCAAGATGTCGACCGCTTCGAATTTGGTCTTGTCGGCAAGCCATGCTTCGATGGTGCCGAAGATCTCGAAGATATGCGGTTGACGTGCTTCAGCGGTTTTGTAGGCGGGATCGTCGATCCACTCCGGTTTGCCGAGCGCCTTGCAGATCGGCTCCCATGCATGACCCTGAATCGTGAAGTAGATGTACGCGTTCGGATCCGTTTCCCAGCCCTTGCATTTGAGCACCCAGCCCGGCTGACCACCGCCGCCCGCATTGCCGCCGCGCGGCACCACGTCGCTGAATTCGCCGTGCGGATACTGCGGATATTCCTCGAGATAGCCCACGCGCTCCAGGCGCTGCTGGTCGCGCAGCTTCACGCGGCACAGGTTCAGCACGCTGTCCTGCATCGACACGGCGACCTTCTGGCCTTTGCCGGTTTTGTCGCGTCCAATCAGTGCGGTCAGAATGCCGATCGCCAGATGCATGCCGGTGTTGCTGTCGCCGAGCGCCGCGGCGCTGATGGTCGGCGGGCCGTCCCAGAAGCCGGTGGTGGAGGCCGCGCCGCCCGCGCATTGCGCGACGTTTTCGTAGACCTTCAGGTCGTCGTAGTGATGGCCGTCGCTGAAGCCCTTCACCGAAGCGACGATCATCTTCGGATTGAGTTCGTTCAGGCGTTCCCATGAAAAGCCCATCCGGTCCAGCGCGCCCGGTCCAAAATTTTCGACCAGCACGTCGGATTCGCGAATCAGCTTTTCCAGTACTTCCTTGCCTTCCGGTTTTTTCGTGTCCAACGTGAGCGACTTCTTGTTGCTGTTGAGCATCGTGAAGTAGAGCGCGTCGGCGTCAGGGATGTCGCGCAACTGGTTGCGCGTCACGTCGCCCGAACCCGGTCTTTCAACCTTGATCACATCGGCGCCGAACCAGGCGAGCAACTGGGTGCACGCAGGACCGGCCTGAACGTGGGTGAAGTCGATGATCTTGATGCCTTCGAGTGGTTTGCTCACTTTGCTATCTCCGTGGTTACGCTGGATCACTTTTTCATTGCCGCGCTTTGCGGATTCAGATTGGTCAGGCGGCCGCTTTCGGTGCCCGCCGCTTCGTCGATGACGGCATTGATCAAGGCCGGTTTGCCTGACGCAATCGCTTCGAGCAGCGCCTTCGTCAGTTCTTCCGGGGTGGTCGCGTTGTAGCCGACGCCGCCAAATGCCTCGATCATCTTGTCGTAGCGCGCGCCCTTCACGAACACGGTCGGCGCGACATCCTTGCCGCCCGTCGGGTTCACGTCGGTGCCGCGATACACGCCGTTGTTGTTGAAGACGATCGTGCAAACCGGCAGGTCGTAGCGGCAGATGGTTTCGAGTTCCATGCCGCTGAAGCCGAACGCGCTGTCACCTTCGATCGCGACAACCGGTTTGCCGCTCGTCACCGCTGCGCCGATCGCGAAGCCCATGCCGATGCCCATGATTCCCCACGTGCCGGAATCGAAGCGTTTGCGCGGCTCGTACATGTCGATGATGCTGCGCGCGTAGTCGAGCGTGTTCGCGCCTTCGTTGACGACGTTGATATCTGGGCGCGTCTTCAGCACATCGCGGATCGCACGCAATGCGCTGTGGAAATTCATCGGCGACGGGTTCTTGTCGAGCGTGGCGGCCATCTTTGCGAGGTTCTTGCTCTTGCGCTCGGCGATCGCGCCGGTCCACTCAGCGCTCGGCTTCGCGAATCCCGCATCGAGGCCGGCACGCAATGCCGCCACGCACGAGCCGATATCGCCGATCACCGGCGCGGCGATCGCGACGTTGCTGTCGATCTCGGTCGGCGAAATATCGACCTGGACGAACTTCTTCGGCTCCGCGCCCCACGTCTTGCCCTTGCCATGCGAGAGCAGCCAGTTCAGACGCGCGCCGATCAGCACGACCACGTCGGCCTCCTGCAGCACGAACGAGCGTGCCGCCGACGCCGATTGCTCGTGCGTATCGGGCAACAGGCCCTTGGCCATCGACATCGGCAGATAGGGAATGCCGCTTTGCTCGACGAACGCGCGGATCTCCGCGTCAGCCTGCGCGTATGCCGCCCCCTTGCCGAGCAGGATCAGCGGACGCTTGGCGCTCTTCAGCACATCGATTGCACGCTTGACCGATTCCGGCGCCGGCAACTGACGCGGCGCGGCATCGACCACTTTGACCAGCGATTGCTGCGCCTTCACGGCGTCCAATGTTTGCGCGAGCAGCTTGGCCGGCAAGTCCAGATACACGCCGCCCGGACGCCCCGACACCGCTGCGCGAATCGCACGCGCCACGCCGATGCCGATGTCTTCCGCATGCAGCACGCGATACGCGGCCTTCGCATACGGCTTGGCTGCATTCAGTTGATCCATTTCTTCGTAATCGCCTTGCTGCAGATCGACGATTTCACGCTCGCTCGAACCGCTGATCAGGATCATCGGGAAGCAATTGGTGGTCGCGTTGGCAAGCGCGGTCAGGCCGTTCAGAAAGCCGGGCGCCGACACGGTCAGGCAGATACCCGGCTTTTGCGTCATGAAACCGCTAATCGCCGCTGCATTGCCCGCGTGCTGCTCGTGACGAAAACCGATGAAACGCATCCCTTCCGCTTGCGCGAGCCGCGCAAGGTCGGTGATCGGGATGCCGACAAGACCAAAGATGGTGCTGATGTCGTTCAGTTTCAGCGCGTCGATGACGAGATGAAACCCGTCGGTCGTCTCGGCCGCTTGTTGTGTCGAAGTCTCTTCTACTGATTGCCGGTCGGCTTCTGCCATGATGCTGCTCCTTGGTCGCGGGACGTTATGGGTTTGTCATGAGTGGCGAGCTCACGTTGTTGTTCATTCAGGTGAGCCGCCTGGCGACGGCTGCAGGCGCGCTTCAGCGATCACTACGCCAGCCGGCGCGCCTGAGTTTTCGATCCAGCGCTTTCTCATGGGGGCGAGGATGAATTTCGCGGATACGGCTGCCGCAATCGACACCACCGCCGCCGAGATGAACACCGTGCTCCAGCCGCCGTTGGCCGACAGCACCGAGGCGAGCGGCACCAGCATCGAGGCGGTGCCCTTCGCGGTATAAAGCGTGCCGGCATTGGCCGCGGCGTATTTGCTGCCGAACGTGTCCGCGCAGGTCGCCGGGAAGATCGAGAAGATTTCGCCCCAGCACAGGAACACGGCGGCGGCGAAGAACATGAAGGCGTACGGGTTGTGGCCGAACTGCATGAGCCCGAGCAGCGCGACGCCTTCGCCGAGAAAGATCATGAACATCGTGTTTTCGCGGCCGATGCGGTCCGACAGAAAACCGCACAACGGACGCGTAAAGCCGTTGCACAGATTGTCGATAGACAGCGTCATCGTGAGCAGCGGCAGCGTGATGCCCATCAGGTTCACCGGCAGCTTGGCAAAGCCGAATTCCTTCGCGATCGGCCCAAGCTGGGCGGTGGCAATAATGCCGCCGGCCGCGACGAACACGAACATCAGATACAGCACCCAGAAGAGCGGCGAACGGATCATCTCGCCAGGCGTGTAGTCGATCTTGCTGGCGACCACGCGTTTGGCCGCGACCGCGAATGCGGGAGGTTTCGGCCGTACCAGCATGGTGGCGAGCAGCAGAATGCAGACGCCCTGGAAAATGCCGAAGAACATGAACGTGTGCTCGTAACCCGAGCGCTGGATCATGTTGGCGATGGGAATCACAGTGACGGCCGCGCCGGCGCCGAAACCTGCCGCGGTCAGGCCGGCCGCGAGACCGCGTTTGTCCGGAAACCATTTGAGCGCCGTGCCGACGCAGGTGCCATACACGCACCCCGCGCCGATACCGGCGATCACGGCCGCGATGTAGAGCTCGACGAGGCTGCTTGCATGCGCGTCGATGATCCAGCCGAGCGCCGCGCACACCGAACCGCCGATCACAACCGGGCGTGGCCCGAACTTGTCGACGAGCCAGCCTTCGATAGGCACGAGCCAGGTTTCAGTGACGATGAAGACCGTGAAGGCGGTCTGAATGGCTGCCTGGCCCCAGTGGTGGGCGTTGTCCATCGGCACGACGAACAGCGTCCAGGCGTATTGAAGATTCGCGACCAGCCCCATGCATACGATGCCGATCGCTAGCTGCACCCAGCGGTTTTGCCGGAAAGGCGTACTGCCTGTCCCGGATACGTTGGTATGTCCCATGTCCTTCGTCTCCTGTATATTCCGTCGCGCTCGAGCGGCACGTTGGACCTACGTGATCGAATCGCTTCATCGCCGGTTTGTCTGTTGGCAATCAAGCGCCAGTGGTCGGCCAGAGGGAATTGCACTGACGAAAACCCTTGCCCGTCGATCTCACAACAACTGGGTTGAAGGCGTTTCGCGTGGAGCGCGTCTGAAGGATGCTGCGCGCGAACAGCGATAAGTAAAAGTTAAAACATTTTATGGTTAGCATTAGGCATACTGAATGGATCGATGTGTCGATTCTGACTACACGTCATGGGCAACGCGACCTTGCATGGAGCGAGCCGGCATGCGGTGCACTGCAAGAAGCGCCTGCTTCCGGCCGTGCTTGCGTTCGGGGAGTTTTCGATCAACGAGGGTTCGGCGGATTGCCGGGGTCAGCTTCTTCTACACGAAGCTGTCGCGCAGCTGACCGGAAAGCGCATTGAGGGTGACTGTCGAGGCATCCTGACTTCGTGGAGGTCGTCGTCAGGGGAACGGATATATAAACAAAATGTTATAGTGTTTCTAAATAACTTTAACTATTGTTTATCTATGCGCGCTCCTATTCTTCGTCATGCCAACCTGCCTGAAGGAGACGACCATGAACCCGTCCCAGTTCGACGCCCGCGACAACGCGCACGATGCTGAAGTAGAGGCGCAACTGTGCGCCTATAACAGTGCTTTCGAAGAACTCGGCCTGCGCTTCCGTTGGGATGCGCGCACGCTGGCGTTGCTAGCCACGATCGACGACGAGGAGGCGCAAATTGCCGCGTACATCGAAGCCCATCACCCGCACTTGCTGAAGGCGTATAGCGTCGAGTTTCTGAGCCGGGCCATTCTCGAGCGGAAAAAGGCGCGCTATCCGGCGCGCGTATCGATGCGCGTCGAAAGCGCGCCGCATCCGACCCGCGTGGTACATCAGCCGCAGATGAGCAGCTGGCGCGAGCGCGTGTCGTACGAGATGGAGCTGCCGGCGCTCGCGGGTGTCTAGACGCGGCGCGCGTGTGCCCATGTTGCGACCGCGGCACCTGTGACTTGCATGGTGCCACTCGCAGTGGAGAGATGCTGCCTAGGTAACCCGCGACAGCACAATTAGCACGGTCGTCACGGTAATCGCACCGCCGATCCGCGTCGCAATCTGGGCGAACGGCATCAGCGTCATGCGATTTGCCGCCGTCAGGATGGCGACGTCGCCCGTGCCACCCTGGCCACTGTGGCAGGCGGTTACGATGGCCGTGTCAATTGGATACATCTTCATCCAGTACCCCACCAGAGCACCGATCGTCATCAGGGTTGCGACGGTTGACACGATGGTGACGAGGGTCGGCAGGGTGAAGGATGCCATCAGCTTGTCCCATGGCGTCAGCGACACGCCAATGGCGAACAGCAAAGGGTAGGTAACGGCAGTGGAGAAAAACTTGTACACAACGTAAGCACCCTCCTGCAACTGCGGAGACACTGCCTGCGTCAGTTTCAGGACCACGGCGATGAAAAGCATCGCGACCGGCGCCGGCAGGCCGAACAGTCGCTGGCACAAGATGCCGACGACATAGAGCGTCAGCGCGGTGATACCCGCCGCGGCGATATGGGTCACATCCATATGTCCCGAGATTTCTTGCTGGGCAGGGTTCATCTCGTCTTGTTCACCAGGCTGCAGGCGCCCTTCGCCCGTGAAACGCGGGTATCGCTTGCCGGCGAAGTTCAACGTGCCAGCGAGAATGATCGCGGACAGGCTGCCGAGCATGACGGGAGGCAGAACGGTTGCAAACAGGACACCTGGGTCCTGATGCAGGATCCCGGCATATCCGACGGTCAGCGGAATGGCCCCTTCACCGACGCCACCCGCCATGATCGGTACGACGATAAAAAAGAACGTGTGATAGGCGCCGAGTCCCAGCGCGGTGCCGACGGCCGTGCCGACGGCGCCGGCCGCGATCGTTCCGATGCCGAGCGGCACAAAGATCTTGAGGAAGCCCTTGATCAGGACCTGACGGTCCATGCTCAAGATGCTGCCCACAATAATGGACGCAATGAACAGGTAAAGAAAATTGGTGGTCTTGGTGAACTCGATGGTGACCTTCACGATCTGCGGAGGCAGCAACTTGTAGTACACCAGCGCGGACGGGATAAAGGTCGCAAAGATGGCAGCGGCGCCGATGGCGCGAATGCCCGGAATGCGCTTGCCGATTTCGGCCAGCGTGAAACCGAAGAACGCAAACATCACGATCACGAGCGAGATTTCGTTCGGCAGCTTGTCGATATAGACAAGAATTGCGATGAGCGCGCCGGCAATCACATAGATCGGCAGCGGAATGATGCCGATGCGAATTTCCATCAGCCTCCACCATCCTTGGGGCCAGAAGGCCTGCTTCTTCGCCTGATCCGGCGGTAGAGGGGTGGAAGCCGCTGTCTTCATCGAAGTCTCCTGAACGGATATTCGGTTGCTTGCGCCGTTTTTTCAGTCCGCTATCGACTTGATGGAGCGCCAAAGACACTCGTCATGTATCCCGTGGCGGCTCGACGAGTTGTCCGAAGTTTGGCTGAAGTCTGCGTTTAATTAGTGTCGTGCGCAAAGAACTTTAAGCGTAGCATCGCGGGCGCGGCAGGGGTACCGTGCATACCCCTACCGGCCTGATTCCGGCATCCAGATGATGCGCCGCCTACGCCACATGCTTCAAAAAGTCTTTCAGGCGCTGCGTCGGCGGATTGTCGATCAGCATCGCCGGTTCGCCATCTTCCGCAATTCCGCCGTTGTCCATAAACAGCAGGCGTGTCCCCACCCGTTTGGCGAAGCCAATCTCGTGCGTCACGACGATCATCGTCATGCCTTCCATCGCGAGGTCCTGCATGACCTTGAGAACTTCGTGACGAAGCTCGGGATCGAGCGCGGACGTCGGTTCGTCGAACAGCATCAGCTTCGGTTTGATGGCCAACGCACGGGCGATGGCCACACGCTGCTGTTGTCCGCCGGACAACTCCGACGGATAGTGATTGGCCCGCGATTCGAGACCGACTTTGTCGAGCAGCGCCATCGCCTGATCACGCGCTTCGGCGCGCGTTGCGCCACGTACCTCGATGGGGCCGAACATGACGTTTTCGAGCGCCGTCATCTGCGGAAACAGGTTGAACTGCTGAAACACCATGCCGGCTTCGAGGCGAATGCTGCGGATGTCCGACGTATTGCCTTTGACGCTCAGGCCGTCGACAAGCAATTCGCCGCCGCTGATTTTTTCGAGCGCATTGATGCAACGGAGCAGGGTGGATTTGCCCGATCCCGAGGGCCCGACGATCACCACTACCTCGCCATTCTCGATACGAAGATCGATGTCCTTGAGCACGGGCACGTGGCCGAAGCTCTTCGAGACGCTTTGGAATTCGACCATGCTCATAGTATGCGCATCCTTCTTTCAACGAGACGCAACGACAGTGTCATCACACCGGTAAGGACCAGATAAATCACCGCGACGGCAGACCAGATTTCAACCGCACGAAAATTCCCGGCAATAATTTCCTGGCCCTGGCGCGTCAGTTCTCCCACCCCGATGACGATGAACAGCGACGTATCCTTCAGACTCACGATGCACTGATTGCCCAGTGGCGGAATCAGTCGCCGGAACGCCAGCGGCCCGACGATTTTCAGCAGCACGCGCGGCATCGACAATCCCATTGCGAGGCCGGCTTCCATCAAACCCTTCGGAATGGACAGCAATGCACCGCGCACGACCTCGGCAAGGTAGGCGCCCGAGTTCACCGTGATCGCGATGATGGCGGCAGTGAGCCCGTCGATCCTGATGTGCGCGAGCAGTGGCAGCGCGAAATAAAGGAACATCACCTGAACCACAATCGGCGTGCCGCGAATGAGTTCAATGTAGACCTGCGCAATGACGTTCAGTGCGAGGGGGCCGTACGCGCGGAACATGCCGGCTATGACGCCGACGACGAATCCGCCGACCAGTCCCACGAACGCAATGAACACCGTTAATTTCACGCCGGCCATCAAGTCTGGAAGCGCAGTCCAGATAACTGACCAATCGAATTCCACACACCGCTCCTGGTTGAGTCGTCTCTCGCGCAGCGGACCTCGCTGCGCGTCCTGCGGATGACGATTACGACTTGGGCGGCTCCGAACCGAACCACTTCTTGTACAGCATCGCGTAGCGGCCGTCGGCCTTCATCTTGACCAGCTCTTCGTTGACCTTCGTGACCAGTGGACTGCCCTTCGGGAAGCCGATGCCGTATTTGTCGCCGCTGACCGGCGTGCCGGCAACCTTCACCTTGTCTTTGCCGGCGGTGCTGACGAAATACAGCACGTTCGGCGTGTCGTGCATGGCGGCGTCCACGCGGCCTGCCTCCAGCGCGAGATAAGCCTGGTCGATATTCGGGAACTGGCGGATTTCCTTGGGCTTCAGATGCGCCTTGATCCAGTCGATGGTGGCCGTGCCGGTTTTGGCCGCGATGACTTTGCCGTTCAGGTCGTCGATGGACTTGATGCTGGTGTTCCCGGTTTGCACCATTGCGGCGAGCCCGCTGTCGTAGTACGGGTCGGAGAAGTCGATGGCCTTCTTGCGTTCTTCCTTGATCGTCATGCCTGAGAGCGCGACGTCGATGTTCTGCGTCTGCAGGGCCGGGATCAATCCGCTGAAATCCATCGGTTGAATCTTGTATTTCCAACCTTGATCTTTCGCGATTTCCGCCCACAGATCGAGGTCGAAGCCAACGTACCTGTCGCCCTGCTTGAATTCGAAGGGCATGAACGACGTGTCGGTTCCGACGATGAGTTCTTTGGTGTCGGCGTGAGCAAGGGTTGTGCCGAACATGGCGACAGCAACCATAGACATGAGGAAGGAGCGACGTCCCATAATTTCTCCGCGGTGGTAGGCAATGCCCCTGACAGAGTCAAGGGACGGCTGACGGACACCGGGCGGCGTCGCAACATGCGATGCACAACCCGCCTGTGTGGCAACATGTGTTGTCAAGGCGGATACTACGACAACAAAAAATTTGGCAACAGCTATTTGTGTTGATGGAAACCCTGAGTCAACAACATTTGTTGTTTATGGCTTGCCGTGTCGATCCGGGCGTTGTATCAAATCAGCCGTCAGGCAGAGTTCAGGCGCGCGAGGCGCGCCAGGCGCATTAGCGATCCACGCGTTGCTGCAGATGGGCCGGGTACCGGTCGCCGACCACCTTGACCTCATGCAGGGCCGCTTCGATGGCCGACAGATCGTCAGCCGACAGTTCGACTGCGGCCGCGCCGATGTTCTCTGTCAGTCGATGCAGCTTCGTCGTACCCGGAATCGGCACGATCCACGGCTTCTGCGCCAGCAACCAGGCGAGAGCGATCTGGGCGCGGGTAGCACCTTTGCCGTCCGCGATCCGGCCCAGCACTTCGACGAGGCCCGCATTGGCCTTGCGGTTCTCCTCCGAGAAGCGCGGCACGATACTGCGGAAATCGGTTTTGTCGAACGCGGTGTTCGCGTCGATGGCGCCGGTGAGGAAACCCTTGCCGAGTGGGCTGAACGGCACGAAGCCGATGCCCAGTTCCTCCAGCGTGGGGAGCACCGTTTCTTCCGGCTCGCGCCACCACATCGAGTACTCGCTTTGCAGTGCCGCCACGGGTTGTACGGCATGGGCACGACGAATCGAATTCGCTCCGGCTTCGGAGAGACCGAAGTGCTTCACCTTGCCCTGCTGGATCAATTCCTTGACAGCGCCGGCGACGTCTTCGATCGGCACGTTCGGGTCGACGCGATGCTGGTAGAAAAGATCGATGCGATCGGTATTCAGGCGCTTCAAGGACGCCTCGACGACCGCACAAATGCGCTCGGGCCGACTGTCCAGGCCTTGGCTCACGTCGCCGTCCTTGAAACCGAACTTGGTGGCGATGACGACCTGATCGCGAAACGGCGCTAGCGCCTCGCCGACGAGTTCCTCGTTAAAAAACGGCCCATAGGCTTCGGCGGTATCGAAAAACGTCACACCCTGTTCGAAAGCAGACCGGATCAGTTTGATGCCTTCGGACTTTTCGGTCGCGGGGCCATAGCCATAGCTCAAACCCATGCAACCCAGGCCAAGCGCCGATACGTCGAGACCGCTGTTTCCAAGCTTGCGATGTTGCATGTTCTTGCTCCTTTCGTGCGATGTCGGTTGACGCCAACGATCTTATGCTGTTGTGATTGACTCAACAATCTGGCTAGAATTGCACAGGGTATTGAGGAAAATTCATCTATGGCGCGCGCCGGTCTGTCCGAATTAACTGCATTCGTCGCCATCGCCGACCAGCGAAGCTTTCGCGCGGCGGCGCGTACGCTGGGGGTCTCGCCCTCGGCGCTGAGTCATTCAATGCGGGGTCTGGAGGCTCGGTTGGCGGTGCGGCTGCTTAACCGCACGACACGATCCGTTGCGCTCACCGAGGCGGGTGAGCAGCTCCTGCGGCGGGTGCGGCCCGCCATCGCGGATCTGGAAGAGGCGGTGAATCAGGTCGCGTCGGAACACGACCGGCCGTCGGGCTCGATCCGGATCAGTGCGTCGGAGGCGTCAGTGAGACCGCTGATCCGGCATGTTCTTCCTGACTTCCTCGCGGCATATCCCGACATTCACGTCGAGTTCGTCGTGGACACACGGCTTGTGGATATCGTGGCCGATGGCTTCGACGCCGGCATACGCGTCTATGACGACGTGCCGCGCGATATGATCGCCGTCCGCTTCGGGGGCGACATGCGTTTCGCCGCGGTGGCCTCGCCGGACTATCTTGCGCATCACGTACCGCCGAAAGCGCCGCACGACCTGATGCAGCACCGGTGCATCCGCTTCCGCTTTGATAGCGGCGTGCTTCCCCGGTGGGATCTCGAACATCGGGGTAAAAGCGCGAATATCGATGTTGCTGGGCCGATGACGCTCGGCAATCTCAATCTGGTGATCGAGGCCGCCCTCGCAGGTATCGGCATTGCCTGGGTTCCGGAATATCATGTGTCGGAGCATCTGGCGTCGGGGCGCCTCATCCATTTGCTGCCTGAATGGAGTCCGACTTTCCCCGGTTTGTGCCTCTATTACCCCGCGAACCGCCATCCGCCGATCGCACTGAGATTGTTCGCGCAAGCGGTGCGCGACTGGGTAAGCAAGCGGTAAATTACTCGCTAGCAGACTCGACGGGGACCTCGGCGTTTCGCGCGGGGCGGCGTACGGCTCGCACCTTGCCGCTGTTTCCGCCGCCGCAGAAGAACAGATCGCCGCCGTCGGCTTCCAGCCCCGACACGGTGAGGCCGGGCGGCATCTCCAGGCTTTCCAGCACTTCTCCGGTACCGGGATCGACTCGCCGCAACTCGCTCGCGTCGTCTTCCCACGTGCCGTGCCAGAGCTCTCCGTTGCTCCAGGTGACGCCGGTGACGAAGCGGTTGGACTCGATCGTGCGCAGAATCGCGCCGGTTTGGGGATCGAGCTGGTGGATCTTCCGGTCCTGATACCGCCCCACCCAGAGCGTGCCTTCGGCCCACGCGAGCCCCGAGTTGCCACCGCCGCCGGGTGCAGGAATCGTGGCGAGCACGCGGCCGGTATCCGGATCGATCTTCTGGATGCGATCGTCGGCGATCTGGAACAGGTGCTGGCCGTCGAAGGCCGTGCCAGCCTGTGCGGCGACGTCGAACGAGCGCAGCGTTTCCCCGCTTACCGGATCGAAGGCATTCAGCTTGTCTCCGGCGGCAATCCAGACACGCTGACCGTCATAGGTGACGCCTCCCACCTGGTTGACGCCCGGAAAGGGCCCATATTCCCGAACGATTTTGGCGGCTGATTTGTTCATGTTTTCATCCTAATCACTCGGTAGGGGGAGCGGGGAGTAACAAAGTCGTCGTGAATCCGGGCATGGGTGGCGTCATCCAGCGTCGCGCGCGTCCGCGGCCGAACGATTGCACTTTGCCGGCTGCCGCCAGCGAATCGAGTGCACGCTGCATGGTGCGCTGGCTGGCATCCAGCGCAATCGCGAGCGCCGAGCTCGACCACGACTCACCGTCGGCGAGGAAGGCGAGCACCATCGCATGGGGTTCTTCAACCGGCCGCGCTAGCACGACGACCTCGCGCGCGCCGTGCGGCACCAGCGCAAAACCGCGCTTCGTTGCGTTCACGCCGGCCAGCGGCCCAAGCAACGCGCGCAGCCGCCCCACTTCGACGCGCAGCCGTGCCCGATGCGACTCGTCGGCATGTTTCGTCCGGAATGCGCGCGCGATGAGTGTGTCCCTCGATACGTCTTCGGGCCACGCTTCGGCCAGCGCGCGTGCTAGCGCGAACAACACCGGACGTCTCGCGAGCGGGACCACGATGTTTGCTTCACGTACGACATAACGGCACGCGTCCACCACGAGTGCCTTCGATGCGAGTAACGCCTCAACTTCCTCGAGCACGAGCAGCCGTTCTTCGCCGTGTGCAATCAGACGAGCCGCGGGCGTGTCCAGCAGAAGGCGTGCGCTTTCGACTTCCGCCGACAGCGACGGGATACCTGCGTGACGTGCGGCCTGCTCGGCTTTCGCGAGCGCAGCGCGCGCTGTTTTCGTCTGCAGACGGCGCATCGCGATTCCCGCGACGACTAGCTCGTGGGCGGCGCGCAGCGCGGGCGGGAAGGGCGTGGGATCGAGGTGGGCGAGCAGGCGCTCGGCCTCGTCGAGGCGCCCGATCAGGAGGAGGCGCCGGACTTCGAGATACCGCGCATGCGCGGCGTTCAGCCGGTCGCCGTGGGCTTCGAGCGTTGCGCGCGCGGCGTCGAGCGCCTTCGCGGGCCAGCCCAGATCGCGCGAGGCGAGCGCGATTTCGGCCTCGGCTACGACGCACCGCGCACGGGCCACCGGCGCTTTCGGGCCGAAGGCGCGCGCTGCGCTTCGCACCAGCGCTTTTGCCCGAACGAGATCGCCGAGCTGCGCCATCGCAATGCCTCGCAGCGCGAGCGCGGCTGCATCGTCACGCAAGGCGACCCGGTTCAGCGCGCCGAGCGGGTCGCCCGCCGCGAGCGCACGCGCCGCAGCCGTTACTAGTGAGTCCATGGTCTATTCGAATCCCGCCACACTTGTCACTCCCACCGTTCGGGTGCCCTTGGCTAATCTAGCACGACCACCAACCAGTTCGTCGTATCGACAACTGAACGAACGACGAAGGACTCCCAAGGAGGGAAGCATGACCACGACACATCAAACCGGGACGCGTGACGAGTGGCTGGCAGCGCGGATCGAACTGCTCAAGGCGGAGAAGGCGCTCACGCGGCAGAGCGACGCGCTGGTGCAGCAACGGCAGGCACTGCCCTGGGTGCGAATCGACAAGGCGTACACATTCGAAACCGCTGCGGGACGCGCCTCGTTGGCGGACCTCTTCAAAGGACGCTCGCAGCTTCTCGTGTACCACTTCATGTTCGGGCCGGACTACAAGGCGGGCTGCCCGTCGTGCTCGTCGATTGCGGATGGGTTCGATGGCATCGCCGTTCATCTGGCGAATCACGACGTCACGCTGACGGCGGTGTCGCGGGCGCCGCTCGAGAAGCTGCAGACGTATCAGCGCCGGATGGGCTGGACGTTCCCCTGGGCGTCATCCGCTGGCAGCGACTTCAACTTCGACTTCAACATCGCGTTCACCGAGGCGCAGCAACGCGAAGGAAGCATCGAATACAACTACGAGCGCGGCGGCCACGCGATGGACGAGACACAGGTCGTCCCGGAGCCCGTCGCCCAGTTCGCGGCTACATGCGGAACCGACGCGGCGACGTACACGCGCGACAGGCCGGGCTTGAGTGCATTCGTACTCGAGGACGGTGTCGTCTATCACACGTATTCCACCTATGCGCGCGGCGTGGACGGCATCTGGGGCATGTATCAGTGGCTGGACCGTGCGCCCAAGGGGCGTAACGAGACGGGCGTCTGGTGGAAGCGTCACGACGAGTACGAGACGACGCGCTGAGCCTGGCGATGGAACACGTTAGCGCAACCGTGGGTGGCGAAATGTCAGGACGTACGATCGAAGCGCGAGTTTCCCAGCGGGCTTTCTTCGGCGTCTCGGCGTTACTCTTCGCCGTCAGCACGGCGGTGACGATCGCCGGCGCCGCGTCCATGTCGGCGATGGGTGAGATGCCGATGCCCGGCGGCTGGACGATGTCGGCGACATGGATGCCGATGTGCGGACAAACGTGGCCAGGTCTCGCGGCGTCGTTCCTCGGCATGTGGGTGGTGATGATGGTTGCGATGATGCTGCCATCTCTCATCCCCATGCTGTGGCGCTATCGCGAAGCCGTCAGCCGGACGGGCGTGACAGGCTTGGGCTGGCTGACGCTGGTGGTGGGCGTGGGTTACTTCTTTGTGTGGACCGCGTTCGGCATCGCCGCATTTCCGCTCGGCGCTGCGCTGGCGGCGCTCGAGATGCAACAGCCGACGCTGGCGCGCGCCGTTCCGTTCGCAATGGGTGTGATTGTGCTGATCGCCGGGGCGCTGCAGTTCACGGCGTGGAAGGCCCGGCGCCTTGCCTGCTGCCGCGCAACACCTGCTCGCTGCCTCATGTTGCCCGCATTGCCCGCCGACGCCGTCACGGCATGGCATCACGGCCTGCGCTTGGGCCTCCACTGCAGCTACTGCTGCGCCAGCCTGACGACGGTCCTGCTCGTTGCCGGGGTCATGGATTTGCGTGTGATGGCTGCCGTGACGGCAGCTATCACCGTTGAACGTCTTGCACCGCGGGGTGAGCGGGTGGCGCGCGTGATTGGAGTTGGTATCGTCGGCGCGGGCGTGTTGCTGATCGTGCGAGCCGTGGGCTTGGGTTAAGTCACCCGCTCCATCGCAATGACAATCAGTCCGTCACGCCGCCGTAATTGCGTTGTCCGCGCAGCCGCATCGCGATGCGGCCAAACGCGCGCCATTGCTGTGCGATCAACCCGTCGCCATAGGAACGCGCCGCGCCGTGCGGCACGGGCAACTGGTCACGGATGCCGGTCGGCTCGACGGTCCGGTCCCACGATGCCGTTTTGAACATCATGTCCCACCACGGAAACAGCACGCCGAAGTTACAGCCGTAGCGCGTGCCTTCATGGCCGTAGCCAATTGCGTGATGACGCCGATGAAAAATCGGGCTCACGATCGTGCGTTCGAGCAGCCATCCGTACGGCAAGCGCGCGTTCACATGCTGCACGCTCTGCATGAAGTTGCCGACCGCAACCAGCACGACGAACTGCGTCGGCTGCACACCGATGAACAGCGAAATCGCGGCAAAGAACGCGGCCTGAATGATGTCGTCGAGAAAGTGATTGCGATCGTCGGCCCACAACGACATTTGCTGCTGGCTATGGTGCACCGCGTGCAATTCCCACCACACGCCGAAGCGATGCTGCCAGCGGTGATACCAGTAGCCGAAGAAATCGAGCACGATCAGGTAGATGAGGAACGACACAACCGGCTGATCGGTGACGCCCGGCCACAGTCCGTCGATGTCGATGTTCGGCACGTTGTAGATCGCCATCAAGCTCTGCCAGTGATTGAACACCGGCTGCAGCATGAAGAAGAACGCGATATTGATGATGCCAAGCTTGGCGATCCACGTGTAGATCACATCGGCGCGCAGCGCTTTTCGATCGGACCACGCCTCGACGGGGCGCAGCGCTTCCAGCGGCCGCAAGGCGATATACGTGACCAGGATTTCCAGCACGCCGACAATCACCCAATAGAGTGCATCGTAAGTGTCCTCGTCGTATCCCATCAGGCCGAAGCGATAGAAAAACGGCTGCACCACGTCGACGTACAGGAGCGTCTGCAACGTCGAGATGCCGTTGTCGAGTAGCGCGAGGATTTCGTGGATCATCGGAAACCTCGTGAAATTGCGGGTGCTGTCATCAGAACGAAAGCCTGTTCAGTCTGGATTGGGTGCATACACGGGCGCACGGTTGGCGAAATACAAACCATGCGGTGAACGTCCGACCGCGATCGAGTCGATAAGTTTATGCGTTGTCAGATCAATGATGCCGACATGCCGCGAAAAACGGAATGTGACCCACAGGTAGCGGTGATCCGCAGACAGTTCCATGTCGTCAGGGCCGGGCATGAGTCCGGTGATGTCGGCGGTCTTCGTCAGCGTGTTGTAATCGAGAATGCTGATCGTGCTTTCCACGCGGTTCGTGAGCGCTACGTGCTGGCCGTCGTCGAGATTGCGGAAGTTGTGCGCGCCGCGCCCGGTCTGGATTCTTTTCACGACTTGCTGTTTATGCCAGTCGACCACGGCCACATCGTCTTCGCCCGTCATGCCGATCAACAGATAGCGGTCGCCCGGCGTCATCCAGAGTCCGGCGGGTGTATTGCCCACATGCAGTTTCCACAGCACCGTCTGCGTCGCCAGATCGATCGCGGCCACTTCGCCGGTGTCTTGCAGCGTGACGAATACCGTCTTGCTGTCGGACGAGAACGTCATGTGGCTCGGCGTCTTCGAGAGCGGGACGCGTTTGGCGAGCGTCATGTTCTGGCCGTCGTAGTGGTACACGTCGACACGATCCAGCCGCAGACCTGCCGTCACGAACCATTTGTGATCCGGCGAGAAACCGAGCTGATAGGGATCTTCAATATCGTCGACCTTGCGCTGCACCTTGCCGGTGTGCGGATCGAGAAACATCAGATCGTTCGAGATCGAATCCGCGACGATCAGCGAGTGACCGTCGGGCGTAATCATCAGATGGTGCGGTTCCTTACCGGTCGGCTCCGTGCCGATCACCTTATGCGTAGCAGGATCGATCAGCGTCAGTTGGGCTTCGCCGGAGTCGAGCACGATCACGTTGTCGGCTGCCTGCGCCGGCATCGCCATGGTTAGCGTGCAATACGTTAGCGCGGCAAGCGCGCAGGTCTTTGTAATCGAAACGATAGAAAGTGGCATCTGAACGATAGACGGGCAGGAAAACAATTTGGGGGAACATCATGGTGGCGGGTGCAGGGGATTCAGCGCGTGGATCGTGCTTGGGCCGCGCGCTCAAACCCGCAGTCAAACGGTTAACGGCTTAACGCGCCACTTCGCTCTGTCGATGACACGCGGCACGTTGTTATTTGTATGAAGGGTTCGACGCCGGCTGAGGCAACGTCGGAGGGGAAAATGAAAAAGGCGCGGCTGATAACAGCGCGCGCCTTTGGTTTGATAACTGCTGCCTGGTTCTCGTACTCGCGGACACCTTCAATCGAAATCGAACATGTCGAAAAGCGAGCGCTTCTTCTTGTGTCCCCGATAATCCGTCCGGTGATTGTCATACGTGCGGTTGTTGTCGTACGCATGGTCGCGATGCCGTTCCCGATCTCGATCTCGATCCGGATAGCTGTCGCGGCTCGTGCGTGCGGTAGCGTTAGCCTGCACGTCATCGCTCCCGGCGTCCTGCGCAATCAACTTGTCGAGTTCGCCGCGATCGAGCCAGACGCCCCGGCAGACCGGGCAGTAGTCGATTTCGATCGAGCGTCGCTCGGTCATCAGCAAGTCAGTGGTCTTGCAAACGGGACATTTCATTTCAATGCTCCTTGAGAGTAAAAAATTCATCTAGCGCTCATTACTCCGCGCTAACCATCCGCTTCGAATTCGCCCGGCGCACGAGCATGTTCAGTGCCTCGACAAAGGCGGAGAACGCCATAGCCGCGTAGATGTAAGCCTTCGGCACGTGTGAACCAAAACCTTCTGCGATGAGCGTCATGCCGATCACGAGCAGGAAACCGAGCGCGAGCATGACGATGGTCGGATTACGATCAATGAAGCGCGACAGCGGGTTGGCGGCGAACAGCATCACGGTGACTGCGGCAATCACGGCAACGAACATGATCGGCATGTGCTCGGTCATCCCGACTGCAGTGATGATGCTGTCGACCGAAAACACGATATCGAGCACCAGGATCTGTCCAATCGCCGCCATCGCGGTCAACTGCACGGTTGAGCTCGCCTTGTCGCGCACTTCTTCCGCATGAACGACGTGGTGGCGAATTTCGCTCGTCGCCTTCCAGACCAGGAACAGGCCGCCGCCGAGCAGGATCAGATCGCGCCATGAAAACGCGTGGCCGAACAGCGTCACGGCAGGCGCGGTCAGTTGCGCAATCCACGCGACGGTGCCGAGCAGAGCGAGCCGCAGCACGAGTGCAAGCATGATGCCCATGCGCTGAACGCGTGCGCGCTGTGCTTCCGGCAGCTTGTTGCTGAGGATCGAGATGAAGATCAGGTTGTCGATGCCGAGCACGATTTCCATCACGACGAGCGTGAGAAGCGCAGCCCATGCGGCGGGGTCGGCAGCGAGTGTGAGTAAAGAGTCCATGGGGTCCGTAGGCAAAGGGTGGCAGGCAACGTCGGTATGCCGTTATCATCGCCGTCTTCATGGTTCGGATAAATCAGTGATAATCTGAGTGATATATCGATTTTTTCGAAGTATCGACAACATGCTCAACTATCGCCATCTCTACTATTTCTGGATCGTCGTGAAAGAGGGCGGCTTCGCGCGCGCGGCCGAGCGTCTCGACATGGCGGTTCAGACGATCAGCGCGCAGGTGCGCGAACTGGAAAAATCGATCGGGCGCCAGTTGCTGAAACCGGCAGGTCGCGGCGTCACGATGACTGAAGCCGGCGAGACGGCCTTCAATCGCGCGGAACAGATTTTTCAGATCGGCGAGGCGTTACTCGACGAGATGCGCGAGGCGGGCGGTGAACGTGTTGCCCGGCTTGCAGTGGGTCTTTCCGACGGCATCTCAAAGCTGGCTGCGCACGCGCTGCTCGCGCCGGTGCTCGAAACGCCGTCGCTCAGGCTGCTCTGCCACGAGGGCGAACATGCGCAGTTGCTGTCGGAGCTCGCGCTCCATCGGCTCGATCTCGTGCTGGCGTGCCAGCCTGCGCCGCACAATGCGGATCTACGCGTCGTGAGCCAGCGCCTCGTCGGTTCGCCGGTCGACTGGTATGGCCCCGCGGAGATCATTCGCAAGTCCGCCCGCACCGGCTTTCCGCAATGCCTGGCCGAACTGCCCGTGCTCCTGCCCACCGGGCACGGCGCGTTGCGGGCGCGGCTCGACCGGTGGTTCGAAACCGAAGGAATCCGGCCGCGGATCGTTGGGGAGTTCGAAGACAGCGCGCTGATGGCGGTGTTCGCCGCGCGTGGCCTCGGCGTGTTTCCGCTCGCGGAGTTGGGCGCGGGCGACGTGGCGCTGCTGCGCGGACTGCGTTGGCTCGGTCGGGCGGAAGGCGTGGTCGAAGAGATCCACGCAATCCGCTCGCGGCGCGGGCAACATCATGCGCTCGCTTCTCAGGTGGTCGCTGCCGGGCGGGCGTGAGTGTACGGCGCATCCGGCAACGGGATGTGCCGGCTTGCCATCTGGTTTGGTTTAGGTCCCCATGCGTTGAACACAGCAGCCAGCAAGGCAATTTCGCCATCCGCCAGATAGTTGTCCGCGATCGCGACGGCGATACACAGGCGCATCACCTTGCGACGCAACGCGGGGTCGTCGATCTCGTCTAACAACGTGGTGAGCAGGGCCGCGCCGAGCTGGCCGACCGGCGGCGCGAACGGCGTGTTCGCGACCGACTGGTCCTCGCACAGCGTCTGCACGATCTGCGCGAATTGCTCTGGTGCGAGACCGAGTTGGCCCGCTATATCCAGGCCTTCGAGGGCGAGCTCTTCCGAGCTGCTGACATGTCCGTCGGACGTGAGGGCCAGCGCGACGATACGTGCGGCGGCTTGGGGACTGTTGCGCGGATAGGTTCGCATGTTCGGGCTCCTGGCGCGGACAATGTCCGCAGTGGTGATGAGCCTCAGTCTGCGTCAGGTTGGGGAACGGATAAATCTGCTAATCCGGGAGCTAAGGTTCGGAAAAACCGAAGCTTCCGCGGCGGACTGTGCGAAGCCTGATCGTTCAGCACGATGCAGAACACCCTATCGGATAAGATACGGCTCGCCGCAATTTTCCGAATACAAGGAGTGTTTTCAGTGATTCAACCGAGCAACGTGTTCAAGGACAACCTCGCCCAGCTGCCGGCCATCGACGGTATCGAACGTATCGATCTGCTCGACGGCAAGGGCGCCGTGGTGGCCAGCATCGAGAACAAGCCTGGTAAGCAGGGGTCGCTCGCGGTGTACAACTATCTGCAGCAGGCCTTCGGCACGTTGGACGCCAAGGCGGCCGAACACGGCCTCGCGGTGTTCGCCGAGCATACGGCCGATGCGCGCAACCGTCCGGGCGCGCACCCGAACGTCGACCATCTGCTCGCGATCGTGGCCGGTGGGGAAGCGTTGCGCATCAACGTCGTCGCTGCGGGCTGAGCGCGCTGCTGTTGCACGGCGCGGCGTGGATCGTGTGACACCGGTCCGCGCCGTAACCCATATCGGTTCACCGTGGCGCCCTGCCTACGGATGACTACCTGAATCGTCACCGGCAAGAATAAAGTCAACGAACGCCCGGAGCGGAGCCGGCATATGCGTCCGGCTCGGGTAGTACAGAAACGGTCCAGTGAAGGATTGACACCACTCACTGAGCACAGGCACGAGCGCGCCTTGCTCAATTGCCGGCCGCAGAAATTCATCGAACGAGTAGACGATTCCCAGTCCCGCGATGGCCGCGCCTCGTTGCAGTTCGATCACGGAGGCGATCATCGGTCCGTTTGGCTCGATCCGCACGACCTCGTCGCCTCGCTTGAATTCCCATGTCGCGAGCACGCCGCTGTCGAAGCGGTGTCCGATACACGCGTGGTTCAACAGTTCGCCCGGATGTTGCGGTGTGCCGCAGGCCGCGAGGTAGGACGGCGAGGCCGCCGCGACGAAGTGCTGAACGCGTGGGCCGATCGGCACGGCGATCATGTCGCGTTCGAGGCGTTCGTCGTAGCGGATGCCGGCATCGAAGCCCGCCGCGAGGATATCGATGAACGTGTCGTTGGTGCCGACGTCCACCGTGATACCCGGATGGGCGGCGAGGAAGCGGGAAAGGAGAGCAGGCAGAATTTCTCTTGCCGCGATCGACGGAACGTTTAATCTCAGTGTTCCAGTGGGACTCTCGCGAAAGAGGTTCACCGCATCCAGCGCGATGCTGATTTCGCCGAAGGCCGGCGCGAGCCGTTCAAAAAGACGCTGCCCGGCTTCCGTTGGCGTGACGCTGCGCGTCGTGCGGTTGAGCAGCCTGACGCCAAGCTGCTGTTCCAGCCGTCGAACCGCTTCGCTAAGCGATGAGGCTGACACGCCGCCCGTCAGTGCGGCATGACGGAACCCGCGTGCCCGTGTGACGGCGACGAATGCTTTCAAATCGGACAGGTCGGGTTCCTGCATTGTTCGCTTTCCCGCACGGGTCATCCGGATTGAGGTGGATTATCGCACGCTGGAAATCGACCGATACTTCAACGCAAGCGCCTTTCTTGCGGCGCACCTACTGAGGACATCATGAAGCAACTTCAACTGGGTAAGACGGGTCCGCAAAGCTCCGCCATCGGTCTTGGCTGCATGGGGATGTCGGGCATGTACGGTCCGTCCGACCGCGCTGAAAGCATCGCAACGATCCATGCCGCGCTCGAGGCCGGCATCACGCTGCTCGATACCGGCGATTTCTACGGCTCCGGTCACAACGAAATCCTGATCGGCGAGGCCCTGAAAAGTGCGCCGCCGTCACGCCGCGACGCGGCGATCATCAGCGTGAAATTCGGCGCCATGCGCAACCCCGCAGGTGGCTGGTCGCTCTACGATGCACGTCCCGCGGCGGTCAAAAACTTTCTCGCCTATTCGCTGCAGCGCCTGGGCGTCGATCACATCGACATCTACCGCCCTGCCCGGCTCGATCCCAACGTCCCTATCGAAGACACGGTCGGGGCAATTGCCGACATGATCAAGGCCGGCTATGTGCGCTACGTCGGCTTGTCCGAAGTGGGCGCGACGACCATTCGCCGTGCGGCAGCGGTACACCCGGTGAGCGACCTGCAGATCGAGTATTCGCTGATTTCACGCGGCATTGAAGACGAGATCCTGCCGACGTGCCGCGAACTCGGAATCGGCGTGACGGCGTACGGCGTGCTATCGCGCGGTTTGATCAGCGGCCACTGGAGCAAGGACTCTGCGGGGAAAGGCGATTTTCGCGCCATGAGTCCGCGTTTTCAGGGTGACAACGTCGACCACAATCTCGCGCTGGTGGATGCGTTGCGCAAGGTGGCCGATGCCAAGGGCGTCTCTGTTGCGCAGATCGCGATTGCGTGGGTTGCGGCCCAGGGCAGCGATATCGTGCCGCTGATTGGTGCGCGTCGGCGCGATCGTCTTGCCGAAGCACTCGGTGCGGTTGACGTGACGCTCGGCGCCGAGGATCTGGCCGCGATCGCGCAGGCAGTACCGCACGGGGCCGCCGCAGGTGAACGTTACGCCGCGGCGCAGATGGCGCATCTCGACAGCGAGCAGGGAAGTAAGGGCCACACGGCCTGATGCGTTGACGGGTCGTGCAAACCGGGTGAGCCACGCACGGTTGAATGCGCCGCGGCGTGGCTCACCCTGTTGTCAGCGCGTCAGAAACGGTGGTCCGGATCAGTACCCGGCGTGAACGAGACGCCGCGCAATACCTCACCAAAACCCGCGCTTCGCAGCGCGACGAATTTCTCGCGAGCTGCACCGGTCGCAGTCGTATTCGCGAGCAGGTCGCGAATGGCGACCAGCTTGTTCGGATCGGCGCCCACATCGCCGTTGCCGCTGATGGTCGACGTCATTGCCCAGAGCGTGACTGTGCCGTCATTTTCGACGCGGCCGGTCAGGTTGCGCAGCCCATCCGTCGCCGGTGCCCACGGCAGTCCAGTTGCCGTATTGGAGCCGGTCGGATATCCGGAGACCGTGTATTGCTGGCCGAGGTTCAGACCCGCCTGCAGGGTGTAGGCGAGCGTCCATTTTTTCGCCCCGGCGTTATACACCCACTTCTGCAAACCCGCGCCAGTCTGCGCGGCCGCATGCGTGTACAGATCGGGGCCGCCCGTGTAGCCATCGCCCTCGTCCGCGACATAGAGCGTCGTTGCGTTGGCGAACCAGAGGCCAAACGGATAGGAGAGCGTGGTCGCGGTCTTGTTGGGCGTCGACGGGAAACCGGCCAGCACGCACATATTGTTTGGCAGTCCGTTGGTTTGGACCGTGGCGGCGTCGTAAGCAAGCGCCTTGCTGGGCAATGCCGCATTGGCAGCCGGCACACCCGTGCCAGACGGGCAGGCGTTTCCAGTGGTATCCACAAAGTACACCGTGTTCACGCCGTTGCTGCCGCTACCCTTCGTAAAGTAGAGGACGTTGTTGAATACGGTCATGCCACGGAAGTTGTCGTCCTTGCCGATCTTGTCCGCCGGCTTGCCAAGTTCAGTGACCGAGAAGCTGGCGACCGGCGTCGGTGCGCCCGGGTCCTGCTGCGCCTCATGCTTTTTCGTGGCGTCGATGAATTGTGCGCCGGCGCCGATGACCACTCCCGCCGGTTGCGGGTTGGCACCGTTACCCGCGTTGCCGGCCGTGTAGAAAAAATCTTCGCCATTGCGGTTATTCAGAATCGCCGAACGGCCGTTGTTGCCGCTATATGCATTCGTCTCGGTGATGCGGAAGTGCCCATCACGGTCGACGCGAGCGACTGCCCGATAGAAATTCTGCCCCACCGGATTAGTGGGATCGACTGCGCCTGGCGTGTTCGAATTGGAGACGTCCACCGTATTGACCGGCGCCACATAACCCATAAAGGTCAGGTACTGGCCGTCGAGCGAAAGGTGCAGGCCGAGTTCCGATTTGGAACTGAAGCTGGTGACGAGTTGGTCGCGCCGCGGCGTTTTCTGCAAACTGTTGGGCACTTCGAGCGAGCTGACCCACTCGCCTGACGGCGTGAGCTGATCGAGAAAGATCCGCGACGTGATGCCGAAGCTGGCGTCGTAACCATCGTTGTTCCATACAAATGGATAGGTACCGTCGTTCGGCGCGCCAGTGGCCGCGCTACAGCCGTCCTGAGTGGCTCCGCAATTCGGCGGTAGGATCGCGCCAACCTGAACGTTGCTCGACTGGTTGTCGTACACGCTTCGACTTACAACCAGTAAGCCTGGCTCAAAGCGATTTTCACCGCGGAAATCGGACTGTTCGGCATGTGCGTTGAGAGCGGCGGCGCACAGCACCATTGCTACTGTGGAAGCCGGTCGGGGAAATGACAGGCGGCGTGTCGCGTTGCAGACGGGAGTCGTTTTCATCTGTTGGTTCCGGGTGGGGAAGTAGAAGTTCTTTTTCAGACGAACTAGCACGTACAACCCGGTTACCGTATCAACGCATGATGAAGGATTAGTGGCGGCGGCTTCGGTGCAAACCCCCATTGCGTATCGGCCTATCCGCTTCCCATTACACAATGCAAACGGGAAGCGGATGGTGTCAGCATTTATTCAGAAAAGTCAGTCGATGCCGACAACGCCTGCCACGTTTCGGTTTCCTGCGTGACGTACGCATTCTTTTCAGCGATGGCCTTCAGCGTATCGGTGCCGAGCGGCAGCCGCAGCGGAGCCGTTTCTGCGTCGACCAATTCGACCATGGCGGCCGCGAGCTTCTCCGGGTTGCCCGGCTGGTTGTGATTCATGTGGGTAGCGCGCCGGCGAACTTCTCCTGAGGTCTCGTCATAGTCGGCAATCACGTTCCCGGCAACCACGAGCGATGTCGCGTCGAGGAAGTCCGTACGGAAGTAACCAGGCTCCACGACCGTTGCGTGAATACCGAGCGGCTTCAGCTCGGCGCGCAATGCTTCAGTCAAGCCTTCAACGGCGAACTTGGTCGAAGAATAGGCGCCGAACCCGGCGGCTGCCCGATAACCGCCGATCGACGACATATTGATGACGTGACCGGCTCGCTGCGCGCGCATCACCGGCAGAACGGCGCGTGTGATGTTCAGCAAGCCGAATACGTTCGTGTCGTACATGCGGCGCACATCGGCATCGCTCGACTCCTCGATGGCGCCAAGCAAACCGAAGCCTGCGTTGTTGACCAGAACGTCGATCCGGCCGAACCGTTCAACTGCGGCTTGAACCGCGGCCTTCGCCTGGGCTTCGTCGGTCACGTCCAGCGCGACGGGAAGGAGGGCCGCCGAGTGACCGAAACGCTCGGTGATCGCTGCGATATTACGGCCAGTGGCAACGACCGCATTGCCGTCGGCGAGAGCTGCCTCGGCGATCAGGGCGCCCAGGCCGCGCGTCGCGCCGGTGATGAACCAGACGCGCTTGAAGCCGTTGTTCGTGTTGTTAGCCATGATGTTTCTCCTGCGATTCGGGTGGAAGTGAACGAATAATAGGAGTGTCGATTGGCACAAACTAGACGCCGGTTGGTAGACTGATAATCAATTTTTATTTGCTAATCCGGGCGGCCATGAACGAAGTACGCGCGATCACGATATTCGTCAGGGCCGCGGCGCTGGGAAGCCTGCGCAAGGCCGCCGTGGATCAGGGCATCTCGCCGCAGGCCGCGAGCCACGCGGTCATGCAACTGGAAAAGGAGCTTGGGGTTCGGCTTTTCCACCGAACCACACGCAAGTTGAGCTTGACCGAGGAGGGGCAGGGGCTCCTCGACAGCGTGAGACCTGCGTTGGCGATACTCTCGTCGGCGCTCGACGACGCGCGGCGATCGAAAGACGCAATCGCCGGGCCGCTGCGGGTGAGCGCGCCAAGCGCGTTCTCGCGCACCGTGCTATGGCCGTATTTCCTCGAATTCGCCGAATTGCACCCGAATGTGCAACTGGACGTGCAGTTCGACGATCACTTTACCGACCTCGTCAGCGATCGCGCCGACGTGGGCTTTCGCGGTGGTTCTCCGCCGTCGGGCGGCACGATCGCGAGACGGCTGTTGCCGATCCAGTTGATTGTCTGTGCGTCGCCTGCCTATATAGAGCGTCACGGCGCGCCGCGGACCATCGACGAACTCGACGAGCACCGTTGCACTGGCTATCGGCGGGCGAATACCGGCAAGCAGTCTCCGTGGGAATTTCTGATCGACGACGAGATCGTCTATCGCGACGTCGCCGCCAGCTTGTGCGTCAATGACACGGAGGCGGAGACCCAAGCCGTGCTGGCGGGACTCGCCATCGGGCAACTCGGCGGCTTTTCGGCAACCTTGCCTATCAAACGTGGCGAACTTGTTCCGCTGCTCGTCAGGCATGTCACGCAGCGTGAGGCCATCTACGTCTACTATCGCCATCGAACCGAGCAACCGCTGCGCGTGAGAGCGTTCATCGACTTTATGGTCGAGCGCCTCGCGGGGAACAGGAATTTCTATCTCGAGCCGTCTGAGCTTCGTGCGGCGCGTTGAGTGTTGAGCGTGTCGGGTTCGATGAGTCGGCGAGGCGGCTGACAGCGATGCTTTACGTCTTCGGCAACGTGGATTTGCCGCTCCGTTTGCGCGGCTTCGGTTCGACACCTATGCGCGGGTCGCGTGCGAGCACGAGCGCGGTCATCGTCTCGACCGTGGTTTCAAATGCCGGATCGTCTTGCGGCACATAAAGCCATTTCCCAAGCACCGGATGCGGCCGCAAAGCGGGGACTTCTTCAATGAGCGCGGCGTGGCGGTCCTGCGAGGTGCACACCAGCAAGCCATTCCACGGCTTGTCGCGATCGGCGGCAATCAGACACAGCAGGCCGTCGATATAGGCGGCATCGCTGCCGAACATCCGTTTGCGAATATAGGTGGCGTCGCGCTCGAATGCGTCGAAGATCCAGACGAGCGAGTTACGGATGGAAGAGGGCATCGGTGTGAAATCCAGGGGGCGATGAGCGATGTTAACCAATGTCTGCTTTCGCTGCCTATAGCTGATCGTCGAGAGCCGACCTCCACGTATCTCAGCGCCGCGCCGCCCGGCAATTGCGGTTCATAAGCGTTTCCTATCGCGCAAGAACGAACCCGTCTTGGCGCGATTTGTGGGGGCGATATACCGTTATATCCGTGTTGCAGCGGTGTCGTGCCTACTCGTTCCTGATCTGCATGAGCCGCTCCCCCTTACATCCGGAAGCGAAGATCGACCATGTACAAAGCCATCAGGAAGAACCCGTCGGCGGCTCAGGCTGCCGATACCATCCTTAGCGCATTGCGCGATATTCCCGTCTCAGCGCTCAGCGACAACATGCATCGCAACATCGGTAGCGTGGGTCTGCACCCGTATCAGCGGCCTGGCAAGAAGACGATGGCCGGCACCGCGGTCACCGTGCGCTCGCGTGGCGGGGATAACCTGACTTACCTGCGCGCCCTGGAGTTTTGCCGTCCAGGCGATGTCCTGGTCGTGGACGCGGGTGGCGATCTCAACAACGCTGTGGTCGGCGGCATTTTGTCGTTCTACGCAGCAAACATAGGCGTTGTCGGCTTGGTCATCGACGGTGCGATCCGTGATGTCGCGGAAATCCGCGATCGGGATTTTCCGGTTTACGCCCGTGGGGTCACGCACCGGGGGCCGTATAAAGACGGTCCGGGTGAAATCAATGTGCCGATATCGGTCGGCGGAATGGTGGTCAATCCGGGGGATATCGTTGTCGGCGATCAGGATGGCTTGCTGGCCATTCCACAGGAGGATGCCGAGTTTGTCATCGAAAAAGCGCTGGCCGTTCTGGAAGCAGAAGCTGAGACGATGCGAGCAATGAAGGAAGGCCGCTGGAACCGCGCGTTTATCGATGCGCTCGAAGCACGATGCAATAACTGAGCATCGCGCAACGGGAAGGAAAAAGCCGACGTCTGTATTGCGACGTCGGCTTTTTTGTGGGCGCTTTATGTATGGCGACGAGAACGCAGCTTGCCGCGCCATCGTCGCCATACATGCGAGATCAATCAATCGAAGCTCACCAGCACCTTCATCGATTTTGAGCGATCACCCGCTGTCTGGAACGCCTTGACCGAATCCTGATACGGGAAAATACCCGAGATCAAAGGCTTCACGTCGATCAATCCCTTGTTCAGCAGTTCGACGGCAACGGCGAACTCTTCGTGAAAGCGGAACGCTCCGCGCAGATCGAACTCCTTGGCGACGATCACATTGATCGGCAACGAGATGTCGCCACCGAGGCCGACCTGGACGATCACGCCGCGCGGTTTGAGCACGTCGAACGCCCCGCGTAATGCCGCTGCGTTGCCGCTCGCTTCGAACAGAACGTCGAAGGTACCTTTGTCGACCGCGAACGGCTGGAGCGCGTCCGGCGTCTCCGCGATGTTGAACGCGAGGTCGGCGCCGACCTTTTTCGCGCTGTCGAGCGGCAGCGTATTCACATCAGTTGCCACGATCATCGCTGCACCGGCTCTGCGCGCAGCCGCCACGATCAACGCGCCGATCGGTCCACATCCTGTGACGAGCACCCGCTTGCCGAGCAACGGACCCGCGCGCCGAACGGCGTGAAGGGCGACCGAAAGCGGCTCGGCCATCGCGGCTTCGGCATCGCTCAACGAGTCCGTCACAACGTGCGCCTGTGAACGGTCGATCACGATCTCCTGCCGGAATGCGCCCTGCACGTGCGGCGTGCGCATCGCGCTGCCGTAGTAACGCATATCCAGGCAGTGGTTCTGCAGCCCTTGCTGGCAGTATTGGCACAGGCCACACGGCCGGCTCGGGCTGATGGAGATCCGCGTACCGACCGGCATATCCGTCACGCCAGATCCCACGCGCGCGACGGCACCCGAGACTTCATGACCGAGCACCATGGGCTCCTTGATGCGAATCGTGCCGAAACCGCCGTGGTTGAAGTAGTGAAGATCCGAACCGCAGATACCGCCGGCCCGAACCCGTACGAGCAACTGGTTGGCTTCCGGTTCAGGCGTGGGAACGTCCTCGATGCGCAGATCGAGTGGGGCGTGAATGACAAGTGCATGCATGGTGAGGGCCTATAACGGTGAATGCGGGATCAGCACGCTATACGGTAGCGTCTCAAGGCTCAGTCGACAAAGATCAAAGTTGTCTGGGCCGATAGTCGACGCTTATGGATGCTTATTCGAGCGCCTTGGGCATGTTCTCGATCACATTGTTGACGATCGGGACAAGACTGCGCGTCCCGATGTCGTTCGGCCGTTGGAGAGGTCTGCCGGTGTCGGGCGACACCGAACAGACGTGCCACACTGCAAACCTTAGAACTTGTGACGCAGACCGATCGTGGCTTCGAACAGCGAGTTGAAGCCATAGAACGGCTGGTTCGAGCCGGAGGCGGCGGCGAGAGTCGTCCATGCGCCGGTCAGGTGGTTGTAGTCCACGCCGACGTAGACGTCGGTGCGCTTGCTGAGGAAATAGTCGAACGTCGGACCGGTCGTGATACGCGTGCCGCTCTGGCCTGCGTGATGGACGAAGTCGATGTAGAACGGCAGATCGAGCACGAGTCCCGGCGTGATGAAGTACTGGACCGCGGTGGAGAAGGAGTCGTTGCGATAGTCGGCCGGATAGACGTGGCTGTAGATATACGAGCCGAACACCTTCGCCGCGCCGAACTTATACGTTGCGCCCGCGGTGAAGATCTTTTGCGAGCTGTCCGGGATCGTCACGCCGAAGTACGTGCTGCCATAGGTGCTGGTTGCAGGCGTCAGGCCGCCAATGTCGTTGACGATCTGATAGGCCGCGCCAACGCTCAAGGGGCCGTGGTCGTAAGAAAGGCTGACGGCCGGCGACGAGTTCTGGTGAGTATTTCCCGCTACACCGCCAAACGTATACGAGCTCTTGAGGGTAAAACCGGCCAGCGTCGGCGAGGTATATCGCACGGAATTGTCCAGGCGGCCGCCGCCAGTCAGACCGGCGCCCTGGAAGCCGACCGTGCCGGTGTAGTTGGCGAACGCATAGATATCGTGCGTCCAGCCCATTTCATGCACCAGCGTGTATTGCCGGCCCATCGTCAACGTGCCGTAGGACGTGCTGCTCAGGCCCACCAGCGCGGTGCGGCCGAACAGGCGGGCGGTGCCGGAAGGCGTGGATTGCTGTGTCACGCCGGTGTTCGGTGTAAAGCCGCCTTCGAGCTGGAAGATCGCGGACAAGCCGCCACCCAGATCTTCGGTTCCCTGCAGACCCCAGCGGCTACCCTGAATCTCGCCGCCGCTACCCATCGTGAAAAGCTTCCCGCCGGATTTGTTCTGGTGGGTGTCGTAGCGCACCGCTTCGTCGATGATGCCGTACAGGGTGACGCTCGACTGCGCGTGCGCGATCCCAGAAACTGCCAGTCCTAATCCAGTTAGTATGCCTAATGTATGCTTTTTCACGAGTAGATCCCCTTGCAGATTGACGAAAAATGGAAAACTCCAAACCGACTGCCACGTCCTCTCGGCGCGGCATGTCTTTTTTACAAAGCGACGACGCGACGTATTCACGTCGTCGCCGTACTCTCAGTTCAGTGCGGCGACCGCGGCGGCAATCTTCCTGCAGCCCTCATCGATGATGTCGATGCTCGTTGCGATCGACATCCGGAAGAAAGGGGAAACGCCATAGGCCGATCCGGCAACCAGCGCGACGCCGGCGTGCTCGAGCAGATACAGAACGACATCCACGTCGCCCTCGATGCGCTTGCCTTGCGGCGTGGTGCGGCCGATCATGCCGCCGCAATTGACATACAGATAGAAAGCGCCGCCCGGCGTTTTGCAGCTGATGCCGGGAATCGCGTTAAGCGCTTCGAGTGCGTGGTCGCGGCGTTCTTTATAAGTCCGCACCGATTGCCGCACGAATGTCTGGTCGCCGTTCAGCGCCGCGAGTGCCGCGGCCTGGCTGATCGAACTGGCGTTGCTGGTGGATTGGGACTGGAGCGTGTCCATGGCCGCGATCAGGTCGGCGGGGCCGGCGGCGTAGCCGATGCGCCAGCCGGTCATCGCGTAGGTCTTGGACACGCCGTTGACGACCAGGGTGCGCGAGCTGAGTTCGGGTTCAATCGACAAAAGGTGTTGTGATGCCTCGCCTTCGAACCGGATGTGTTCGTAGATGTCGTCCATCATCACCAGCACCTGCGGGTGACGCAACAGCACATCCGCCAATGCGCGCAGTTCTGCGGCGCTATACGTTGCGCCCGTGGGATTGGTCGGCGAATTGATGATCAGCCAGCGCGTCCTGGGCGTGATCGCCGCTTCGAGGGTGGCAGGGGTGAGCTTGAAGCTGTCTGCTTCGGTGCAGGGCACGACGACCGGCACGCCGTCACAGGCGAGCACCATGTCCGGATAGGACACCCAGTAAGGGGCGGGAATCAGGACTTCATCGCCTGCTTCAACGGTGATGGCAAGCGCGTTGAAGATCGCGTGTTTGGCGCCGCACGTCACGATGATGTGTTTGGGATCGTACGAAAGGCCGTTCTCGCGTTGCAGTTTCGCCGCGATGGCGGCGCGCAGCGCCGGCGTGCCCGCGGTTTGCGTATAGCGTGTTTCGCCGCGTTCCATCGCGTCGAAAGCGGCCTGGCGAATGTGCGCGGGCGTGTCGAAATCGGGTTCGCCAACAACGAGGTTGACGATGGTTTTCCCCTGCCGCCGCAGTTCCGCGGCCCGGTCCGCCGCGGCGCTGCTCGGCGAAGGTTTGATTCGTTGGACGCGGGCGGCAATTCGCGATGCACTCACACTTGACTCCTCAACGGCATTTGATGAGGCTTCACCTTAAGCGCGCGAAAAAGTTCAAGCCAAGACGTCTTTCCGCTGGCGCAATAACATCCACTTATGACGTGACGGTACGTGTGCGCGTCCGGCATTTACCCATCAGGGTCCATGCGGGAATACGCTGACAGGCCACGCTTTTAGCGTTGCAGGAGCGGGAGTGAGGTTTTTTTAAGCACTGTGCGCGGGGCGGCGCTTGCCCTATCATTGTTGCCATCACTTAACGTTGAGACGCGACTACCGTGAACCTGCGGCGTTTGAAGTACTTCGTGAAGATCGTCGATATCGGCAGCCTGACGCAGGCCGCCGAAGTGCTTCATATCGCCCAGCCGGCGCTGAGCCAGCAGCTGATCACGCTCGAAGACGAATTCCAGCAACAGCTGCTCGTGCGCACCAAACGGGGCGTCACGGCCACTGAGGCGGGCGCCACGCTGTATCGGCACGCCCAGTTGATCCTGCGCCAGTACGAACAGGCTCAGGCCGACGTGAAGAGCGCCGGCCAGACGCTGTCAGGCCAGGTTTCGGTAGGGCTTGCGCCCGGCACCGGCGCGTCGGCGCTGTCGCTGCCGCTGTTGCGGACCGTACGCGCCCGGCATCCGGACATCCTGCTCTACATCAACGAGAATTTCGGCACGACGCTCAGCGAGCTGATCATGAACGGGCGTATGGACATGGCCGTGCTGTATGGCGATAAGCCCGTCCACGGCCTGTCGTTCCAGCTTCTGATGAACGAGGAATTGTTCCTCGTGGCGCCGCGCAGCATGGGGATCACGCAGGAGCAGATCGCCGTGACGGCGTTGCGCGACGTGCCTTTGCTGCTGCCGCGTCCATACAACTATCTGCGCAAGTACGTCGACGAGGGTTTCGCGCGCGTGCAGATGATCCCCAAGGTCGTGGCCGAAATCGAATCCGCGTCGACGTTGTCGGCCGCCGTGAGCGCCGGGATCGGTGCGACCATCCTGCCCGATTCCACGGCACGGGTCGTGGCCGCGGCGGGCGACGTCGTGCAATGCCGGATCGTTTCACCCGTCATCAAGATTCCGCTTTCGGTCTGTCTGTCCGACCATTTGCCGCTTTCCGAGCCCGCCGCGGCCGTCAAGGATATCTTGCTGGAACTGGCCGGCGACCTTGCGCTCGACGTGCGTTTCGAGTCCGGCGCCGATACATAAGCGCGCCTTATCGCTACAAAGCCAAACCCTCTTGGCGCATTTTTTATGCGCCGGATACATTGAGTCCATCGTCGATCGCCTCGGCTCGCAGTGAGCCGGCGCGACGAGGCTAGCCGTCACGCGGGCGGGGCAACCGAAGATTGAATCGGGTTGCCGTACAGCCCCAGCGGTGCTTCGCGCACGCCAATCGACCGGCGCGCGTCCAACCGGCTACGGACTCAAAGATGGATCTCCAGAAGATTAAGGCGCTTATCGACCTGTTGGCGGACTCTCCGCTGGCCAAGCTCGAAGTCATCGAGGGCGAGGAACGGGTCAAGCTTGTGAAGGCGAAACGGCGCGGCAAGCGGGCTGAGGCGCCTTCGGGCGATGAACGTGTAGCCGTGGCGTCTACCCCGGGCACACAAGGGACCCAGGGGAGCCAAGGGGCTCAATCACCGCTCGCCGAGCCTGCGCAATCCGTCGACGCCCCCCAGGCAGCCCCCGCAACCACCAGTGAGCCGCAACTCGTTCGTGCGCCCATGTTCGGCGTCGTGCATCTGACGCCGGCGCCTGGCGAGGCGCCCTTCGTGAATACCGGCGACACGATCAAGGAAGGGCAGGTGCTCTGCACGATCGAGGCGATGAAGATGTTCAACGCGATCGAGTCCGAACTCAGCGGCGTCGTTCTGGAGATTCTTGTGGCTCCGGGCAGCGAAGTGGAATCCGGGCAGCCGCTGTTCCGGATCGGCTGATCGACCATGTTCAACAAAGTACTGATTGCCAACCGCGGCGAGATCGCGCTTCGAATCCAGCGCGCCTGCCGTGAACTCGGTCTGAAAACCGTCGCCGTCCATTCCGAGGCCGATGCCGACGCGCGCTATGTGCGGCTCGCCGACGAGGCGCTGTGCATTGGTCCTGCCGCGCCAGGACAGAGCTATCTGAACCGGGCCGCGATCCTGTTCGCAGCGCACGTGAGCGGCGCGCAGGCGATTCATCCCGGCTACGGCTTCCTGTCGGAAAACGCGGATTTTGCGGCTCAGGTCGAGGCCGCTGGTATGGCCTTCATCGGCCCCGAGCCCGATTCCATTCGAACCATGGGCGACAAGGTCGCCGCCAAACGGGCCATGCGTGCGGCCGGCGTACCCTGTGTGCCGGGCCCGGACGGCGGTCTGCCGGACGACCCTACGGAGATTCTGCGGGTCGCGCAAGAAATCGGCTATCCGGTGATCGTCAAGGCGGCGGGCGGTGGCGGCGGGCGAGGCATGCGCGTCGTGCCGGGCCCCGAGCAGTTGCTCGAAGCCGTGTCGGTGACGCGTGAGGAAGCACGCCGCGCCTTCGGCAAGCCCGAACTCTATGTCGAGAAGTTTCTCGAGCATCCGCGTCACGTCGAAATTCAGGTCTTGTGCGATACGCACGGCAATGCCCTGTGGCTCGGTTCGCGCGACTGTTCGCTGCAACGGCGCCATCAGAAGGTACTGGAAGAGGCGCCCGCACCCGGCATCGACCCGGAATTGATCCGGCAAGTGGGCGAGCGCTGCGTCGAGGCCTGCCGGCAGACGAATTATCGCGGCGCGGGCACCTTCGAATTCCTGTTCGAGAACGGTCAGTTCTACTTCATCGAAATGAATACGCGGCTGCAGGTCGAGCATCCCGTGACGGAAATGACGTCGGGTGTCGACATCGTGCGCGAACAGATCCGGATCGCCCAAGGGCACGCGTTGACGATTCGTCAGTCGGACATTCGTACGCTCGGCCATTCGCTGGAATGCCGGATCAACGCTGAGGACCCGTTCACCTTCGCCCCGTGTCCGGGGAAGATTTCCGTGTGGGAACTGCCGGGTGGCAACGGCGTGCGGGTGGACTCGCATATGAGTGGCGGCGCGGTCGTGCCGCCGTATTACGACTCGCTGATCGCCAAGATCATCACCCACGGCGCAACCCGTGAAGAGGCGCTGGCGCGCATGCGCATCGCGCTCTCGGAGATGCGCATTGAAGGCATTCGCACCAACGTGCCACTGCATCAGGCCATGCTCGAGGACGAAGGGTTCGCGGAGGGCGGCGTCGATATTCATCATCTGGAGCGTTGGCTCGCAAAGAGGAAACAGACATGACGCTGACTGTTGAGCATGCGTCGATTGCGCACGGGGATGTAGTCGAACGGCTGCGTCCGGATTCACAGAGGACTGTCCTTGCAATGAAACAGGATGAATCGGAGCAGGCGCTTTGCATCAGCATGCTGGGTACGACGGCCATGCTGTTCGAAGCGCCGGGCGCGCTCGATCTGCATGCGCAGCGCCGCATCTGGACGCTAGCCCGCGAAGTCGAATCATGGCCGGGCGTGCGTGAAGCGGTGCCCGGCGTGACCAATCTGATGCTGACGTTTTCCACGCCGCCTGCAGATCCGGACTCGCTCGGCGCCGCGTTGCGCGACGCGTGGGCCGCGGCGGGCGAGTTGCAGATCGAAGGGCGGGTGGTGGACTTGCCGGTGGAATACGGCGGCGAGTTCGGGCCGCATCTGCAAGACGTGGTGAATCACACAGGACTCTCTATCGATGAGGTCGTGCAATTGCACTGCGCGCCGCTCTACACGGTCTATGCGCTCGGCAGCCATCCGGGGTACTGCTATCTGGGCGGCATGGACCCGCGTATCGCCACGCCGCGGCGCAAGGTGCCGGTGCTGGGCTTGCCTGGCGGCGCGGTGTCGATCGGTGGCGTGCAGACCGGGGTCTCGGCATCGACGGGACCGAGCGGCTGGAACACGATCGGTCATACGTCGATGTCGTTCTTCGACCCCACGCGCGATAACCCGGCCACGCTCGCACCTGGCGACATGATCCGGTTTCGCGTCGAGAGGATTGTTCCATGATCGAAATCTTGTCTTCGTCCGCGCTCGCGACGGTGCAGGACCAGGGGCGTGAAGGCTATTTGCGCTACGGCGTCGGCACGGCCGGCGCGATGGACCGGCTGGCGCTCGCGGTCGGCAATCTGTTGCTCGGCAATCCGGACGATGCGGCCGGCATCGAAATTCCGATGTTTCCCTTCCGCATCCGCTTCCTTGAGGATCTTTCGTTCGCCATCACCGGTGCCGATTGTTCGGCGCGCTTAGGCGACCGGCCGGTGCTGCCGTGGTGGACCGTGCATGCGAAACAGGGCGACGTGCTGACGATCGGCGTGCCGACCAGTGGCACGCGCTGTTACCTGTCGCTCGCGGGTGGCGTGGACGTACCGGTGGTGCTTGGCTCGCGCAGTACGCAGTTGCGTGGCCAGTTCGGCGGCTTCAACGGTCGTCAGTTGCAGAAGGGTGATGTGGTGAAGGCAGTGGGTCTCGCCGAGCGCGTCGTGCCGCAAGATGCTGTGCTCGCCGCGGGTTTCGGCACGGTGCCGCCTGAGTACTCGTTGCCGGCGCCGTTAGCCCTGCCCGCAGCCGATGCAGGCGAAACCGTGGTGCGCGTGCTGCCGGCCGCGGAATACGAGTGCTACGAGCCGGAATCGCTCGAAGCGTTCTGGCGCGATGGGTGGAAAGTGACGCCGCAGAGCGATCGCTACGGATATCGCCTCGCAGGTCCCACCCTGGTCGCGACGCATGCGATCGAAAAGCGCTCGCACGGCATCGTGCCGGGCGTGATCCAGGTGCCGCATAGCGGCCAGCCGATCATTCAGTTGCGGGATGCGCAGCCGTCAGGTGGCTATCCGAAGATCGGCACCGTGATAGAAGCCGATTTGTGGCGGCTCGCGCAGGCGCGTATTGGTACGAAGATTCGCTTTGCTCAGACGACGTACGCGCAAGCCGTTACGGCGCTGGAAGAACTGGACAGTTATCTCGTCAGGGTGCGCAATCTCGTTGCACTGTTTTGCCCTTCCCGACACTGACACATGACACAAAAAATCGAAGTGGATATCGGCGAGCTTCGGCAGATCACGTCGTGGCTTGCAGAAGTCGATATCGAGTTCATCGAAATCAGCAAGCCCGGGGCGACGGTTCGATTGACGATGGAGCAGGCGCCTGGCTCGATCGGTGCGGATGCGCCGGCGTCGGCGCAGGCGGTTTCGACTGTGGTTCCTGGCGGACTCGCGCGCGCAGCGGACACGGCGCAGACGCAGGCCGTCAGCATCACCGCGAAGTCGGCCGGCATCTTTCTGTCGACGCATCCTGCGCGTTCCACGCCATTGGTTAGCGCGGGCGATCACGTCAAACCGGGCGACATTGTCGGCCTGCTGCAGATCGCGCAATTGTGCGTGCCTGTGGTCGCGTCAGCGGATGGCATGGTTATGCGCTTGTGCGTCGCGCATGGCGCAACGGTCGGTTACGGAACGCCCTTGCTCGAACTCTCGTCGTCGGCATAGACACATATCGATAGATAGACACTGAGCCGGTGTGGTCCGCTGCGGATAGCCCGGCACAGACCGCTTAAAGAATGGAGAGTGGATAGTGGAAATCGACCTGAACGCGGACCTGGGCGAAGGCTTTGGACCCTATCAAATGGGCGAAGACGAAGCGATGCTCGATATCGTCTCGTCCGCCAACATTGCGTGCGGTTATCACGCGGGTGACCCCGTCATCATGGACAAGACGGTGCGGATGGCTCTCGCGCGCCAGATTGACGTCGGCGCGCATGTTGGCTTTCCCGACATGATGGGCTTCGGCCGGCGGCAGATTCAGGCGGACCCGCTTGAACTGGCGAATTACGTCGTGTATCAGATGGGCGCGCTGGCGGGCATCGCGAAGCGGGCCGGACATCGCGTCACGCACATGAGCTTTCACGGCGCGTTGGGCAACATGGCTGCGGCATCGTATGAACTGGCTGAACCGTTGGTGCGGGCGCTCGCCGAATTCGATCGCGATCTGATCATCAGCGTTTCGACGAACACGGAAATCGAACGGGCCGCCGATCACATCGGGATGCGCACGGCCAACACGTTTCTCGCCGACCGTGCCTACGACGATCAGGGCGCGCTCGTGTCGCGCAAGCTGGAAGGCGCGGTCATTAAAGACCGCGCGGCCGTCCTGGCACGCGTCAAGGAACTGCTCGAAGACGGCACGATCACGACGATCACGGGCAACAAGCTCAGGATCGCCGTCCAATCGATCCTGCTGCATGGCGATACGCCGGGTGCCGTCGAACTGGCGCGCACGGTGCGCGGCGTGATCGAATCGGCGGGCGGGCGTGTCGTGCCGGTGTCGAAGCTCGTACGCTAGGCACGAGCAGGCCAACCTGCATCGGTCAACCCGAATTGACCAACCATAAGCCAGTCTTATCGCCACAAAGCCAATCCGTCTTTGCCCCGCGTTTTCACGGCGTATACATTGGTAACAGGCTTATCGCACGCCTCAAAGGGCGACAGTTCAGAACTACAGATAGAGGTCATTCATGCCGTTTTCAGACTATAAGACCGCGCTGGTGACGGGCGCTTCGACCGGAATGGGCGCTGCGATCGTCGAGCGCTTCTGCCGTGAAGGACTCGAAGTGCATGCGCTCGCTCGCAACGCGGAACGTCTGAATGAGCTGGCGGAGCGAACCGGTTGCATCCCGCACGCGATCGACGTGTGCGATCTGCCGGCCGTCACCAAGCTGACGCAGGACGTGCAGTTCGACATTGTCGTGAATAACGCCGGCATATCGACCAAAGGCTCGATTCTGGATGCCGCCGCCGCAGACATCGACCTTCAGGTGGAAGTCAACCTGCAAGCCGTTCTGCACATCGTGCGGCTCACCATGCCGGGTATGGTTGCCCGCGATCGCGGTCATATCGTCAACATCAGCTCGATCGCAGGGATCTACAACTTCAACGGCAACTCCATTTACTCAGCGACGAAGGCCGGCATCCATGCGTTGTCGCGCCAGTTGCGAGTGGATGCGACCGGCAGACGCGTACGCGTGACGGAAATTTGTCCGGGCCGTGTCGCCACCGATATTTTTGGCCACGTGCATGGCGACATCGAGGCGGCGCGCAAGCAGTTCATCGACGGCTTCGAGCTGCCGCTGCCGTCCGATATTGCCGACGCCATCGCCTTTGCGATCGCCGCGCCGCTCGCGGTCAACATCAGCAACATGGAAATTCTGCCCACGCTGCAGGTGCCGGGCGGCCTGACGACGATCAAACGCGATCCCGCTGATCACAACGAGTAAGTGCAATCCAGAGTTCAACTAGGAGGTTTTCCATGCGTGCATCGGTACTGGTTACCCGTGCGTCATTTCCGGATATCGTCGATCGCCTGCGCGCGAACTTCGACGTGACCGACAACCCTGACGACACGATCTGGACACAACCAGAGCTGATTGCCAGGCTGCAAGGCAAGGTGGGGGCCATGACGGCCGGCAGCGACCGCATCGACGCGACCTTGCTCGACGCTTGCCCGCAGTTGAAGGCGGTATGCAATATCGGCGTGGGCTACAACAACGTCGACGTGGAAGCCTGTACCGCGCGCGGCGTGCTGGTGACCAATACGCCGGACGTTCTGACGGATACCACCGCCGACTTCGGCTTCGCGCTGATGATGGCAACGGCGCGGCGCATCACCGAGTCGGAACATTTCCTGCATGCCGGCGAATGGACCAAAACCGGACGCTTCGACATGTTCGTCGGCAACGACGTGCATGGTTCGACGCTCGGCATTCTTGGCATGGGACGTATCGGCCAGGCGATTGCGCGACGTGGCGCATTCGGCTTCGGCATGCGCGTGATCTATCACAATCGCTCGCAACTGGAGCCCGATGTCGAGGAAAGCTGCAAGGCACGCTATGTCGACAAGGAAACGCTGTTGCGCGAGTCGGATCACCTGATCATCGTGGTGCCTTACTCGGCCAGCTCGCATCACGCGATTGGCGCCGCGGAGCTCAAGCAGATGAAATCGTCGGCCACGCTGACCAATATCGCACGCGGCGGCGTAGTGGACGATGCCGCTTTGGCGGTGGCGCTGAACGAAGGCAGCATCGCAGCGGCCGGTCTGGATGTATTCGAAGGTGAACCGGTTATCTGCCCGGCGCTTCTTGCGCAAAAAAATGTGGTGCTCACGCCGCATATCGGCAGCGCGTCTGTCAGCACACGGCGCGCGATGGCCGCGCTTTGCGCAGACAATTTGATCGCCGCGCTAGGGTACGGCGCAGCGGCCGGCAAGCCGCCGACACCGGTGAACCCGCAGGTGCTGACGCGCCCGACAGCCACAGCCTGAACGATGACCGGCGCAGCATGCTGCGCCGGTGTAGTACCGCCGTTGTTTCTCAAGCGTGAGCGCTCCGATAGAGGAGTGCGCCACTGATGATGAGGTGCCCGAAGAGGCGCCGCATACTGGAGACAAACACCATGCACAACCACGCCTGTCGCACTGCCGGACGTCGTTCCGATTCATCATTCCCGAAACTTATTGCACCAGAAGAAAGGCCTCTGCAACAGCCTTTTTTCGCGAGCTAGTATCAATTCAACACGGAAGTTAATGACGGCTTCCGGGGGAATGACGATGGTGCCGCGGCTTCGAGTCAGACCGGGATCATCGCTTCGATCCGAATCATTGGGACGTGCAACATGAAACTTCATTTTGACCTGGCGACGGTGCTGCGAGGCGACTATGGGGCGCTGTTTCTCCATGGGATCGAGCTCACCCTCGCGATGGCCGCGCTGGCGTGGATACTCTCGCTGGTGGTGGGCATTCTTCTCACGCTGATCCGCCTGACCAACAATCGCCTCGCGACGGCGTTTGTCGCGTCATTCGTGGCCTATCATCGCAACGTGCCGATGTTGGTCCAGATCCTGTTCTGGTACTTCGGCATTTCGAACATCCTGCCGGAATCGGTGCAGACCGTGCTGAACCACTACAACGGTCAGTTCATCTTTGCGGTCGTGGCGATCGGCCTGTGCAGCGCGGCCTATCTCTCCGAAGATATCCGCAGCGGACTGCGTGCGATTCCCTACGGTCAGTACGAAGCGTCGCGAGCACTGGGTCTGAACTTCCTGAACGTCATGCGTTTCGTCGTGCTCCCGCAAGCGCTGCGCAATGCAATTCCGCCGATGGTCAATCACGCAGTATTGCTGTTCAAGAACACGAGTCTCGCAATGGCGATCGGCGCGGCGGAACTGACCTATGTCACCCGGCAGATCGAGAACGAAACCTTCCTGTCGTTCGAATCGTATTTCATCGCCACGGCCGTGTATCTCGGGCTCTCCCTCGTCATCATGCTGTGCGGCGCCAAAATCGCGATGCACTACCGCATTCCGGGAGTGAAGTGACATGCTCGATATCCTGCGCGATAACTGGACACTGCTGCTCATCGGGCAGTATCCGCATGGCCCGTTAGGCGGCATCGTACTGACGATCCTGCTGTCGCTTTCAGCGCTCGTCATCGCATTCCCCCTGGGTATCCTGGTCGCCCTGGCCCGCATCAGCCCCTTCCGATTTTTGCGGGCGCCGGCCACAGGTCTTGTCTACATGGTGCGGGGCATCCCGCTCCTGATGGTGATTTTCTGGGTCTACTTTCTCGTGCCTGTTCTGACCGGCTATCCGGTCACGGGGTTTGTCACGATGCTGTGCGCGCTCGTTATTTATGACTCGGCCTATCTCGGGGAAATCATCCGCGCGGGCATCGAGGGTCTGCCGAAAGGGCAGACCGAAGCCTCGAGAGCGCTCGGCATGAGCTACATGAAAACCATGCGTGCAGTCATCCTGCCGCAGGCGCTTTACAACGTGGTGCCGAGCATGGTCACGCAGTTCGTATCGACGATCAAGGAGACCTCGCTGGGCTACATCATCAACGTCCAGGAAATCTCTTTCGCGGCGGATCAGATCAACAACCGGCTGCTGACGAAGCCCTTTCCCGTGTACCTGATTCTCGCCTTGAGTTATTTCGCGCTGTGTTACGCGCTCACACAGCTTGCGCAGTATCTGGAGCGGCGCGTGACGCGCAAGCGGGCCGGTGTCGCATCGCGGACCCAGAAGGCGGCCAACGTCGCGTTGACCGATCCGCTGCCCACCGAAAACTAGGCGCTCAATCACTTCGAGGTATTTCGCATGATCAAGTTTTCCAGCGTCAACAAATGGTACGGCGAATATCACGCTCTCGTGGACGTGAACGCCGAAGTTCGCAAAGGCGAAGTCGTGGTGGTCTGCGGACCATCCGGATCGGGTAAGTCGACACTGATTCGCACCGTCAACCGGCTCGAGGAGATCAATCGTGGGCAGATCTTCTTCGACGGTCAGAACATTCACGACAAGAAGCTGGGTCTGAATGCTTACCGCAGCCGTGTCGGCTTCGTGTTTCAGCAATTCAACCTGTTTCCGCACTTGTCGGTGCTGGACAACATCACGCTTTCGCCGATGCGCGTGCACGGCCTCAAGCGCGCGGATGCGGAACGTAAAGCAGCGGATTTGCTCGCGCGCGTCGGTCTGTCGAACAAGGCCAGTGCGTTTCCGCCGCAATTGTCCGGTGGTCAGCAGCAGCGTGTCGCGATTGCGAGAGCATTGGCGATGGACCCGCCAGCAATGTTGTTCGACGAGCCCACCAGTGCGCTCGATCCGGAGATGGTCGGCGAAGTGTTGAACGTAATGAAGAGCCTCGCGCAGGAAGGCATGACGATGATGTGCGTCACGCATGAGATGGGGTTTGCACGTGAGGTTGCCGATCGCGTCTGGTTTATGGACGCAGGGAAGATTCTCGAAACGGCTGAGCCGGAGGAATTCTTCTTGCGCCCGAAACACGAGCGGGCGCAGCGATTCCTGTCCGACCTTCGCTCGCATTGAGGAAGGCATTGAAGCAAGCAAGGCGGTATGGCTTTCGCGGCACAGATACAGGTTCAGATTCAGATTCGGTTTGACCACCGTTGATCAGCAGTCGATTGCTTTACACATAAACTTCAGGAGCATCACGATGCAGGTAAAGAAGATTTTCGCGGGGATGTTGGTCGTTGGCGGCGCGGTTGCATCGATTGCCCCGGCACATGCTGATCAATTGGCCGATATCAAGGGCCGCGGCGAGTTGAGCTGCGGTGTGTATTCGAACGTCGAGCCGTTCTCGTATCCCAACGCGCAGACGCGCCAGCTCGAAGGCATGGACGTGGACCTGTGCAACGCGGTGGCGAAACAGTTGGGCGTGAAGGCGAAGCTCGAACCGTTGGCTGTCGAGGCGCGCATTCCGCAATTGAAGCTGGGGCGTGTCGACATTGTGGTCGCCAACCTGGCCTACACCAAAACCCGCGCCACGCAGATCGCTTTTAGCGATTCGTACTACTCCACCAAGGAAGTCCTTGTCGTGAAGAAGGCCGACGCGAGCAAGAAGCTGACCGATTTCGCGGGTCAGAAAATCAGCGCTGCCGACGGTTCGACGTCTGCTCAGTCGATTCCAATTTCGATCAAGGATGGCCAGGCGGTGACGTTTCACGATACCAGCTCGGCGTTTCTCGCACTCGAGCAGAACAAGGTCAAAGGCTTCGTGACCAACCAGATGACGGCCACGAAGATCGCAAAGCAGGTGGACGGCACGGACGGCGCGGTGGCGATTGCGTCGGAGCCGATGCTAATCGAGCCGATCGCGGTGGGCTTGCGCCAGAACGAGCCGGCTATGCTGAGCGCGGTCAACAAGGCCTTGGCTTCGATGGAGCAGAGCGGCGAGATGAGCGGCATCTTCAACAAGTGGCTTGGACCGAAGACGCCCTACGGCCTGACCCGAACCGACAAGGTCACGCCGATCGACCAGCTCAAGTTCACGCCGGTGTCCTGAGCCGGAAAGCGTGTGATGCAGCGGTGCGCTTTCATTCGCGCACCGCTGTCGCTTGAATGGCCGGCGCGGTTCCGTAGATCTCGCGTCGGGACAACGTAGCTGGATTGTGCAACGTGACACATAAAATAGTGGTGATGGGTGTGTCGGGCTCGGGTAAGTCGACACTTGCGCGTGAGTTGGCCGTGGCGCTGGAGGGCGTTTTCATCGAAGGAGACGAGCATCACTCGGCGGAAAGCCGCGACAAGATGTGTCGCGGAATCGCGTTGAGCGATAGCGACCGCGAGCCATGGCTGGACCGCCTCGCCGAGCTGGTGGATGATACGCAGGGAGCGGCCGTGCTGTCCTGTTCCGCGTTGAGACGTTGCTATCGGGAGCGCATGCGCGCGCGCGTCGCCGGGCTGAGATTCGTGTTTCTCGACATCACCTTGGCCGCAGCGGTTGCACGGGTTTCCAGGCGCCTGGATCATGAGTTTCCAGCGACATTGGTGGCGAATCAATTCGCAACGCTCGAATCACCTGTGGGTGAAGAGGGTGTGCTCCACCTTTCCGCTTCGCTGCACAGGGCGTGCAGTCTGAGAGAGATCATTCAATGGCTGGGCGCGCTGGATAGTACTGCATGGAAGTCGGACGAATTAGAGTCGAAGAGGAGTTGAGTTGAACAACAATCTGAAGATGTTTGATCTGTCGGGGCGTCGTGCTCTGGTTACCGGGTCGAGTACGGGTATCGGTTATGCGCTGGCCAAGGGCTTGGCAGGTGCCGGCGCTGAAGTGATTCTGAATGGCCGCAACGCGACCAGGTTGGAGGAAGCTGTCGGCCGGTTGCGCGATGAAGGCGCGACCGTTCATGCCGCGAGTTTCGACGTGACGTCGGCCACTGAGGTCGACGCGGCGATCGCCGATATCGAACGCGAAATCGGTGCGATCGACATTCTCGTCAACAATGCCGGCATGCAACGCCGTGCGCCACTGGAACAGTTCTCCCATGCGCAATGGGAAGAACTGATGAAGACTAATGTCGACAGCGTGTTCCTGGTCGGCCAGGCGGTAGCGCGACACATGATTGCTCGCAAGCGCGGCAAGATCGTCAACATCTGTTCGGTGCAAAGCGAACTGGGTCGTCCCAACATCGCGGCCTACACCGCGAGCAAAGGCGCGGTGAAGATGCTGACGAAAGGCATGGCAATCGACTGGGGGCAACATGGCATCCAGGTCAATGGACTTGGGCCGGGCTACTTCAAGACGGAGCTGACCGAGGCGCTCGTCAAGGATGAAACGTTCAGCAACTGGCTGATTGGACGCACGCCATCGCGACGCTGGGGCGATGTGGAAGATCTCGTCGGCGCTGCGGTGTTTCTGGCGAGCGACGCCTCGAACTTCGTGAACGGCCATATCCTTTACGTGGATGGCGGCGTGACGGCCACGTTGTAGGGTTTGGTTTGTATTGGCAGATCGAAGACATCGGGGCATCTCGCGTCAGCGCGCGACAATTGAACGAGCCTGTCAATGCGCCGCGCGCAATGCCTCGTCCGCGACAGCTAGCCGTGACGCCATGACCTTGACGACAAAGCGATGAACCTGCTGCGCGGTTTCGGGATCGTCGTGCTCGAGCGCGCGCAACGACTCGAGCGCCAAACGCCGGACGCGCGCGGGGCCCTCTGCAAGCACATCCGCGCTACGCACCTGCTGCGTGTAGACCGCCATTTCGCCGACGATCGTACCCGGCCCGAACGAGCGCAACCTGAGGGATCTGCCGTCCGCCAGCCGCAGTAAGACCGTGACACGGCCGCGCTCGACAAAGTACATGGCGTCGCCCGGTTCGCCGTGACGGAACACCGGCTGCCCCGCGTCAAGCTCGCGCACTTCCAGAAGGGCCAGCAGCCTTTCAAGCGCGCACGGCGTGAAATGCGGCGCGAGCATCGCCTGAAAATCTTCTTCGCCGCGCGGCAGCGCGCGTGGGTCCGACGCGAGAAGCGAATCTTCGATCCACTCCAGCCCCGCGTCCAGCGTAGCGAACTCGTGGATCCGCAGGTTCAGCGTGCCGGTCTTCAGGAGCAGGTTACGCGAGCGTGCCGGCAGCCCCGTCAACACCAGGTCCGCATCGAGCGTCGCGCACAGTTGCCTTAGCTTGACGAAGCTGATCGATACCGACGCGTCCAGGCCGTTGGTCGAAGCGAAGTCGAGCACCACAAAGCGAACGGGTATCGGCCCGTGCCGGGCTAGCCGTTCGCGCACGCGCTGCAGGATCGAATTGGCGGTGCCGAAGAAGAGGAAGCCCTGCAAACACGTTCCGCAGACCTGTGCCCCTAGTTCGTGAAGCCGTCCGGTTGCCTCGATGCTGCGCTCGACATTCGATGTGCGCGTACTGCCATCGAACTCCATCCGGACGCAACTGATACGGCCGTACAGCAGGGCGAACATCACACAGGCGGCGATGACGCCGGCCACCACGCCCGGGACGACGCCGTAGAACGCAATAGCGCCCAGAATCAGCGGCACAAGCAGATACTCATACCAGTTGAGCTGGCGATATGCGCCCACTAGCCACTGGATCAACAGGCGCAGTCCCATGAAGAGCTGCAGCCCGACCAGCACCGGCACCGGAAATAGCGCCACCAGGTCCGGCGAAACGGCCAGCACGAACAGACACGCGAGGGAGGCGAATACGCCTGCCATACGGCTTGTCGCACCCGCGCGTGCGTTGAGCATCGATCGGTTGTACGACTGATAGCCGACCATTCCGCCTAACATCCCGCTCGCGATGTTGGCGATGCCGGCCGCTCGCATTTCACGGTTCAGATCGATGTCTTCGCCCGTGGCCGCGCCAATCGCCGTCGAATTCATCAGGATCGTGATTGCCGAAATCGACGTGACCATGAGTGTCTCCGGCAAGTGCGCAGCGATGGCCGACCAGTCGACGCTTCCGTGCGCGAGCGATGCCGGCAGATGCAGTTCTGGAATCCGCATCGCATGCAGCGCCACGCGCGGAAGCAACAGTCCCGAGTTGCGGGCGTCGTCGATCGACAAGCCTGCAGCAAGCAGAAGCAGGTAAAACAGCGCGACGCCGAATGCAAGCGTGATCGGCAGCGCCGCAGCGTGTTTCCATGTGCGCGACAGGAGCGTGGCTAACGCGCACACCAGCACGGCGGGCGCCCACGCTAGCCAGTTCAGGTGTGTCACCAGCGCCAATGTGTGCCAGTTCAAGGATTCGCCGGTCACGACCCGAAACGCGCCGGCTAGCAGGAGGTAGCCCGTGCCTGCAAGGAATCCGCCTACGACCGGATAAGGCAGGAATTGCAGGGAACGGCTGCGCTTCGACGAACCGACCGCATACAGAATGATGCCTGTCACCACGGAACACAGCGCGATGGCGATCAGCACCGTCAGCAGAATTGTCTGCGGCGTACCGCCGTTAGCGCGCACGCTGCTCGCAACGCCGGCCGCCACACCGGCAAGAAACGCCGTCGCGTTGCCGTCGGGTCCGGCGATGTTCATGCGCATCGAACTCGTCAAGGCGATCACCAGCGCCGTCACCACGCAACTGATGAAGGCGGTGGGTACGCCAAGCTCGGCGTAACGGGCGAGGTCGGCGCTGAAGATCAGGGTGCCCAGGCTCATTGCGTAGCAGAGCATGACCAAGGTCGACACCATTCCCGCCGACAGGTCTCCGACCAGGCCCGTAATGCGTAGCCCGGAGCGGACAACGGGCGAGGAACCTGTGGTCGCTGGTTTCACGGTGCTTCCCGGTGAGGGCGGATGGAATCTCGCCCGGTAGCCGTTTCCTTCACGCTGGACGTACACTGTATTTTAGGCGGGAAGGACTTGAACACGGAGTACGTTGCGCCAGTCGCAGCGCGGCACCAGGCGGTGCGCCGATTCGTATGATTGTTCGCGCGACGCGGCCTGGTTCCGGCATACGCTTCGACGACCCGCGCGGCGACGAGTTGCGACGCAGCATGCGTGTTCGTACACGCACCGGATTGGGCGGCGGCGATGGATATCGATCAGTGGCTACATGCATTGGGGCTTGAGCAATACGCACCCGCATTTGCCGGGAACGACATCGATCTCTCGATGCTGGCACAGCTCGACGACGCGGACCTGAAAGAGCTCGGTGTCCTCTCGCTCGGCCACCGCAAGCGCCTGCTGGCGGCGATTGCCGAGCAGCGCGACGCGGCAGTGTGCGCGGCGGCGCCCGCTGTGAATGCCCCTGCCAGCGAGCGCCGGCAAGTCACCATTCTCTTCGCCGATCTGTGTGGTTTCACCGCGCTATCGCAGACGCTCGATCCTGAAGAGTTGCGCGAGTTGACAGGCCGTTACACCGCGCTCGTCGATGGGATCGTCCTCGGTTACGGCGGCACGATCGACAAGCACATCGGCGATGCCGTGATGGCAATCTTCGGTGCGCCGCGCGCACACGATACCGATCCGCTGCGCGCGGCGCGTGCCGCGCTGGAGATTCATGAGGCACTTAACGCACTGGGCGAGCAGGGCGCGCCTCCGCTGAGGGCGCATGTGGGCATCGCCAGCGGCGAGGTGGTCGCGGGGCCGCTCGAGCGCGCGGATGTTCAGGACTACACGGTGCTCGGCGACTCCGTGAACCTCGCCGCGCGGCTGGTTGCTGCCGCCGGCCCCGGCGAAACGCTGCTCTCCGATAGCGTGCATCGCGCGCTGGGCGATGGCGTGATGAGCGACGCCGTCGGCGCAATGCGTTTCAAGGGGATCGACTCGCCGGTGCAGGTGTGGCGTCTGCGCGGTCTCCCCTTTGAACCCGTCATGGCGAGCCGCAGCGTGTTTGTCGGCCGCAAGGCTGAACTCGAGCAGTTCAAGGGCGTCGCCCGTACATGTCTCGAGCAGCGAGCCGGCCACGTTGTTTATGTTCGCGGGGAGGCGGGCATCGGCAAGACGCGGCTCGTCGACGAAATGCGCCGTTTCGTCGAAACGCTCGGCTTTGGCGGCCACCGCGGCCTCGTGCTGGATTTCGGCGTGGGCAAAGGCCAGGACCCGATTCGCACCATTGTCGGCAGTCTGCTGGGCTTGCCGCCCGCAGCCGGCTCCGACGAGCGGCGCGCGGCCGCCGAGCGGTTTGCCGCGTCCGGTGCTGTCGGGCCCGATCAGTTGATGTTTCTCCACGACCTCCTCGACCTTGCGCAAACCGGCGAATGGCGCACGCTGTACAACGCGATGGACAACACCGCCCGGACGCGCGGCAAGCGCACGGTTGCCGCGGCGATCGCGCAGGATGCATGCCGGCGCGGGCCCACCATGATTGTCGTGGAAGACCTTCATTGGGCCGACCCACAGGTGCTCAGTTATCTGGCCGCGTTCGCCGTAGCGATCGCGAACGGCCCGGGCCTGCTGGTGATGACTTCGCGCGTGGACGGCGATCCGCTCGATGCGGCATGGCGGGCAGGTTGCCGCGGCACGCCCTTCGCCACGATCGACCTTGGTCCATTGCGCCGCGACGAGGCGCTGAATCTTGCCGGCAGCTTTATCGATGCGAGCGAACGTATCGCGCGTGCCTGCATCGAGCGGGCCGGCGGCAATCCGCTGTTCCTCGAACAGCTTCTGCATAACGCCGAAGAAGGGAGTGAGGAGGCGGTCCCCGCGACGATCCAGAGTCTCGTGCTGGCGCGCATGGACCGGTTGACTGCGCGCGACCGCGAGGCCTTCCAGGCTGCCGCGGTCATCGGACAGCGCTTTGGCCTCGCGTTGCTGCGGCGGCTGATCGATGCGCCGGAGTACGTCTGTCACGGGCTTGTCGCCAACGCACTCGTCTTACCGGAGGGCGAGGATTTTCTGTTTGCCCACGCGCTCATCCAGGAGAGCGCCTACTCGACACTGCTGCGGGCACGTCGGCGCGAGTTGCATCGCCTCGCCGCCGACTGGTTTGCGGCGACGGACCCCGTACTGCGCGCCCAGCATCTCGACCGTGCTGAGGACGAGCGTGCACCGCGGGCCTACCTCGACGCCGCGCTCGCACAACGCGCTGCCTACTTTGCCGACGCGGCATTGCGGCTCGTCGAGCGAGGTCGGCAAATCGCACAAACGGATAAGGATCGCCACGCGCTGATCTGTTTCAGGGGAGAGCTCCAACGAGATCTCGGCGACATCGCCGCATCGATCGAGACGTACCGTGCGGCGGTGCCCGCCGCGCCAGACGAAGCGAGCCTCTGCCAGTCCCAGCTTGGCCTCGCCGAAGGTTTGCGAGTGAGCGAAGGCCTCGTCGAAGCCCTCGCGCTGCTCGACGCAGCCCAGCACGTGGCGCAACGTCTGGATCAGGTGCCCGAACTTGCGCGCCTGCATCATCTGCGCGGCAACATCCTCTTTCCGCTTGGCAAGATCGACGATTGTTGCACCGAACATGAGCGCGGGCTTGGCTATGCGCGGCGTCTCGGCGCGCCGGAAGCGGAGGCGCGTGCGCTTGGCGGCCTTGCGGATGCGGCCTACGCGCAAGGGCGCATGCGCACTGCTTTCGAGCACTTCAGCCGGTGCGTTGCGCTAAGCCGCGAACACGGCTTTGGCCGCATCGAGGTCGCGAATCGTTCGATGGCGGGCTTCAGCAGGATCTATCTCAACGAGGCACGTCTGGCGCACGAGGACGTTAGCGCCGCTGCACGCGCCGCGGCGCTGGTCGGCCAGCCACGTGCGCAGATGCTGTGCGAAACGCTGGGTGTCTTTGCCAGCTACGAACTGGGCGACATGCAGGCTACGCTCGCCCATCTCGAGCGCGAGACGCTGATCATCCGTCAACTGGGTGCTCGCCGCTTCGAGGCACAAAATATGGAGATGCGGGCACGCGTGCTGCTCGCGACCGACCATCGGCGTGAGGCCACGGCGTTGTTGCGTGAAGCGCTGGCGCTGTGCCGTGAGGTGGGCACGCAGTTCAGCGCGCCCAAGGCGGTGGGTGCATTGAGCCGTGCTGTCGAGGACGACGGCGAACGCGCGCGTCTGCTCGCCGAAGGTGCCGACATGTTGGACCGCGGCGCGGTGGGTCACAATCATCTGTGGTTCTATCGCGACGCCATCGAAGCGATGATATCCGCCGGCGACGCGGCTGGCGCACTGCGCTATGTCGCAGCCCTCGAAGGCTATACACAAACCGAGCCGCTGCCGTGGGCGGACCTGTTTGTAGCGCGCGGCCGGGTCCTCGCTCGCGTGCTGCAAGACTATTCCGGTGAGGAAACACAGCGCGAACTCGAGCGTGTGCGTGCAGCCCTCGTGGAAGCCGGCTTCAACAGCTATCTGCCTGCGGTGGACGCAGCGCTCGCGCCATAGGCCGTGGGATTGGTTAGCGGATCGATAGTCTTCAACATCTCGATGACCGCACCGGGCCACTCGTACGTAACGACGTGGCGGAGTGTCTGCCGCGCTGTAACATTGCTTCGGAATCTCCCGAAGTGCATTTCTCATGTTTGGCATTTTTCCGTTGAATTTGTTTGCCTAGACTCTGTTCCAGATAAACCGCTGGCCCGTCACGACGGGCGTTGCTGCAGTGAAGACGGCAGCAGCGCGTGCGCCGCACCTGGCCGAACCCATAACAGGACGGAGATAAGCATGTCTGAAAACAGCTACGAAACAGGGCGGCTCAATTTGCCGTTTGTTGGAATCTGCACGTTCGCGAAGTCTCCGTTGTGTCTTGACTGGGACAAGATCGACGCGGATGTCGCGGTGATGGGCGCTCCCTTCGACTGCGGTACGCAATGGCGGGCAGGCGCCAGGTTCGGTCCGCGTTCGATTCGCGATGCGTCGACCCTGTTTTCGTTTGGCCACGGCGGGGCATACGATTTCGAAGACGATGTCGTCTATTTGCCGAACAACGAAGTTCGGATCGTCGATATCGGCGACGCGGACATGGTGCACACCAACACGGAGAAGAGTCACGCAAATATTGAGTACGGCGTGCGCAAGATCCTGGCGGCGGCCGCGTTGCCGGTGGTGATGGGCGGCGATCATTCGATCAACATTCCCTGCATCAATGCGTTCGAAGGTCAGGAGCCGTTTCATATCGTCCATATCGACGCCCACCTCGATTTCGTCGACGAGCGTCACGGCGTGCGTCACGGCCATGGCAATCCGTTGCGTCGTGCAGCTGAGAAAAGCGTGGTGTCGGGCATGACGCAGATCGGCATCCGCAACGTGTCGTCCACCGCACGCGAAGGATACGCACAGGCGCGCGAGATGGGCTCGGACATCATCTCGGTGCGCGACCTGCGGCGCCTCGGCATCCAGGGCGTTCTGGACCGTATTCCCAAGGGCGTGCGTTATTACCTGACGATCGATATCGACGGTTTCGATCCGTCGATCGCGCCGGGCACGGGCACGCCGAGCCACGGTGGCCTGCTCTATTACGAAGGACTCGAGTTGTTTGCAGGACTCGCTGAGCAGGGTGACGTGATCGGCATCGATCTCGTGGAAGTCGCGCCGGACTACGACCATTCCGGTTCGACTTCGATTCTGGCGGCGCAATTGCTGCTGAACACGATCGGCCGCGTGATGCATCAACGCAAGGTCAAGCGAAACCTCACCCGCTAAACGGGATTCTCTTACGCCACGCGAACGCGATTGCCGGCCACGCTTATCGTGGACCGCAATCGCATAACGCGGCGCGCGCTATTTGCTGTTTCGCGTGGCGCGGCTCACCTGTTTGGCCGCAACCTGCAACTGGTTGCAAAAGGCCAGCACTACCCGCGCCGATTCGCCGCCCTTGCGCGTGATGATCTGAAAGTCCAAATGTGTCACATAGTGCTCGGGATCGATGCGGCTCAACAGACCGCCGTCTACCCAAGGCTGCGCGTAGTGGGGCGGTAGAAAGCCGATGTAGTTGCCCGACAGGATCAGCATGGCGCGGCCTTCGACGTTGTCGACCGAGGCGGCGGCCTGCGGCATGCGCAACAGCTTGAGCTCCTGGTTGCCAAGATATGCGCGGGCAGCGAGCCGCTGTTTGCTGAGCACCGCAACGGGCACGCGTCCGCTTGCCCGCTCATACAGCGGATGGGTCGACGCGCAATAGAGCCCCTGCTCCTCGCGATAGAGCGGCACGTAGTCGAGCCCGGGAATACGCGCGGGAAACGGCCCCACGGCGAGATGGAGGCGACCGTCCAGCACGTGCTGCTCCATGCTGCCCGGTGTGTCGATCTGCACATGCAGGCGGACTTCTGGCGCCATCTGGCCGAACTCGCGAATCGCAGCCGGCAGCGGCGAGTATTTATCGGTCAAGGTCGCTTCGATCATGCCGAAGCGCAGCACGCCAGAGAGCTGATTGCGCAACGCGCCGGCTTCCATATGAAACGTGTCGACGGCACCGAGCAGACGTTGCGCGGCGGCATGCAACTCCGCGCCTTCTTCCGTGAGGCGAAAACCCGCACGTCCGCGTTCACATAACCGCAGTCCGAGCCGGGTCTCCAGTTGCGACATGTATTCGCTGATGCTCGATGCACCAATGTTGAGAATCGGTTGCGCCGCGGCGAAACCGCCGCATCGCACGATGGTTTCGAAGATCCGCAACAGCTTAAGATCCGTGTCCTGAACTTGCATCGTGCCGCCCCTTGATTACTTCGGGAATTTCCGAAATGTGTTTCATCAATGGTGCATTTTATTGGGGAATTTGGCTACACAGAATTGCTGTCAACCCCACTGCCCAACGTTCGGCGAGGGCATGCGGACAGTGCGGCCCCAAAGCGATGTTTTCTGTGCCGAAGCGCCACGCGTTCGCCACTTCCGGCGGCGAGGCGAGCAGGCACGTCATGATGTGAGGAGAGCGCGATGAAAAAGTCGTACGCAGGTGCAAGCTGGTTGGCAGCAGTCGCTTTGAGCATGGTGTCGGTGGGTGTGACGGCGGCGGAGCAGGTGGTCAAAATCGGTTTGACCGGACCCTTGACCGGTCCGCAGGCCGCCATCGGCAAGGACGACGAAAACGGCGTGAGGATGGCGATCGAGCGTCTGAATGCCCAGGGGCTGGTGATCGGCGGCCAGAAAACCCGTTTCGAACTGGTCTCGCAGGATGACGCCGCCGATCCGCGTACCGGCATGACGGTTGCGCAAAGCCTGGTCGACGCCAACGTGAAGGTCATCTTCGGGCCGTTCAATTCGGGGGTCGCGATTCCGATTTCAAACCTGGTGAACGTGTCCGGAATCGTGATGGCGACCGTCGCGTCGAATCCGTCGATCACGCAACACGGCTATCCGTTCGTGTTTCGCATCTCCGCCAGCGATACGCAACTGGGCAGCCGGATGGGTGAATTTGCGGCAAAGGAACTGAAGATCAAGCGCATTGCGGTGATTGACGATCGCACCGCATATGGGCAGGGCCTCGCCGATGAATTCGTCAATGCCGCTAAAGCCAACGGCATCGAGATTGTCGATCGGGAATATACGACCGACAAGGCGACCGACTTCGTCTCGATCCTCACACACGTCAAGGGCGCGAACGCGGAAGGGATTTTCTACGGCGGTTATTACGCGCAAGCCGGTGCGCTGCGCAAACAGATGAAGCGCCTTGCGATGAACGGCTATCTCCTTGGCGGCGATGCCATGTGCAACGCCGAACTGGCGAAACTCGGCGGCGATGCGGTCGATACACGCGTGTATTGCCCGCAAGGCGGACCGGTGCTCGATCAGACACCCCAGGGCCGCCAGTTCAAGGCGGACTACAAGCAACGCTTTCATACCGACCCGTTGACCTACAGCGCGGCCTTGTACGATGGCGTGAATATCGTGGCGCAGGCAATGCAGAAAGCCAATTCGATCGAACCGGCTCAATATCGTGCCGCGCTCGCCGGCATCGATTCTCATGGTGTTTCCGGGCACTACCAGTTCGACAGGAACCGCGACCTGACGGACTCGCCGATCACGATTTATACCTATCGAAATGGTGAGCCTACACCGCTGGCGTCCACACAGCCGTAGGTTCATGTCGCCCAAGCATGGCGAAGGGTCGCGGCGCCGCATGACACTGCGGCGGCCCTACGCCATGGGTGCCGCCCGCTGAACCATACGGTAGCTTTCCATCAGGTCGATCATGAAGACCTGCAGGATGGTTGGCGGCGCGGCGGCCCGCCGCGTGATCGCGCAAAATGGCCAATGCGAGCCGAGTTGCTCCGGACAGATCTGATGCATCTCGCCGCGCACAACCCAACGAGCCGCGTAGTGAATCGGCAGAAATCCGATGTAGGCGCCCGATAAGATAAGGATGGCCTGCGCCTCGATATTGTCGACGGTTGCTGCGGCTTTGCTCACTTTCAGCATTCGCAGGTCGTGCTGCTGAAGATACCCTCGCGCTACTACACGGCTGGATGCGATGGCCTCGTCGAGCGCGGCGTCGCCAGGCAATCGGCCTGCGAGTGCGTGAGCCTTCCCGCAATACAGACCGTCCGGTTCGCAATACAGGTCGGTGTAGGTCAGCCCCGGCACGTGAAGCGGAAAATGCCCGACTGCGATATGCAGCCGGCCGTCCAGCACACGTTCTTCCAGTTCGGCGGGCGTGCCGACGTAGACGTCCAGATGCACGTCGTGCCCCCTCGACACGAACGCTTGCAGCGCCTGCGGCAGCGGCGAGGCTGAGTCGGTCACTGTGTTGTCAATGATGCCGAGGTACAGCTTTCCCGAGACGTGTTTCTTCAGCGCGTCGGTATCCACACAGAAGCTTTCTACCGCCACCTGCAGCCGTTGCGCTGCCTCGAAAGTGGCCACACCGTGTTCAGTGAGGCGAAATCCGCTGCGCCCCCGCTCGCAAAGCTTGAGGCCGAGGCGCGTTTCGAGCGTTGTCATTTGCTCGCTGATTGTCGACTGGCTGACGTTCAGGGTCGCCTGGGCAGCGGAAAATCCGCCGCACCGTACCACCGTCATGAAAACCCTCAGTAGCTTGAGGTCCACGTCCTGCAACTGGATCACGGTCGTTGCTCTCCTTGCGCGACTTGCTTCGGTATTCCCGATATGAACATCTGATTCACGTGATTTTTACCCGCGACCTTGTCGTCCATAGTCTCTCAAAACACCGCGCTGCCACAAGCCGCGTTTATATCGATGGACCCCGGTCGCTTTTGATCGACCGGACCTGTCGGCTACAACGCGGGATCCACGAACAAACGTGGCGGAAACAGGCGAACCGCTCTGCACGAAACCGGCCCATGAGAGGCCGAATAGCAGTCAATCCGTAAGACAGGAGACAACGATGGACAAGGTCGTACAGAATTACCTGGAGACGTTCGGCATCCGGGAAGAGACGCAACGCTTTCTCACCCGGCCGCAGAAGATGTTAATTGGCGGTGCCTGGGTGCCGCAAGGCGATCGCGAATCCTGCACAGTGCTCGAACCGTCTACCGCGGGCGTGATCACGCACATTCCCCTGGGTACGACCACCGATCTGGATCGTGCGGTCGACGCTGCCCGCAAGCAGTTCAACGGTGGACCGTGGAGAAAGCTCAAACCCCTTGAGCGCGAACGACTGCTGCATCGCCTCGCCGATCTGATCGAAGCGAATGCAACTGAGTTGGCCGAGATCGAATCGATCGACGTAGGCAAGTCTGTTGCCAATGCGCGTGACGTCGACGTACAAGGCACGATCGACACCTTCCGCTATTTCGCCGGTTGGGCATCGAAGCTCCACGGCCGTACGGTTGAACCCTCCCTGCCTGGTGAATACGTTGCCTACACGCGCAAGGAGCCCATCGGCGTGGTGGGCGTCATCGTGCCGTGGAATTTCCCGCTGCAAACCATGGCGTGGAAGGTTGCGGCGGCGCTCGCTGCCGGTTGTACGACCGTGATCAAACCCGCCGAACTCACGTCGCTGTCCACACTTCGCTTCGCAGAGTTGGTGCAGGAGGCAGGAATTCCGGATGGCGTCGTGAATGTCATAACGGGGCGGGGGCGCGAAATTGGTGCCGCTATGGCCGCTCATCCGGGCATAGACAAGATCACGTTCACCGGTTCCACCGAGGTGGGTCGAACTGTCGGGCGAGCGGCTGTGGGCGGCATCAAACGTATGACACTCGAACTGGGCGGCAAATCGCCGGTACTCGTGCTCGAGGACGCAGACATCGAAGCGGCGGCCCAGGCCGTAGCAAACGGCGTCTTCTTCAATTCTGGACAGGTCTGCGACGCGGGTACGCGGGTTTACATCCAGCGCGGCATTCACGACAGATTCATTGGCGCGCTAGTCGAGCACACGCGTAAGTTGAAGATCGCACCGGGCCTCGATCGCGATTGCTTCATCAGCCCGCTCGTTTCCGCGCTGCAGAAGGATCGCGTCTCGTCCTATATCGAAGCCGGGCGGCGCGAAGGCGCGGAAATCGTGCATGGTGGCCGCGTGTTGGACCGGGCAGGCTACTTCGTCGAACCGACCATTTTTACGCATTGCCGCAGCGACATGAAGATCGTTCGCGAAGAAATTTTCGGACCTGTGCTGGTGACCACCCCCTTCGACGATCTGGGCGATGCGTTGTCGCAAGCGAATGATTCGCCATACGGTCTTGCTGCCGCGATCTACTCCAATGACCTGAATCGCGTTCACAAACTGATCCCGCAACTGCGCGCGGGTACCGTCTACGTCAATGCCCATAGCACGATCGATCCTTCGATGCCGTTCGGCGGATTCAAGGAATCCGGCTTTGGCAAAGACCTCGGCCCCGAGCAGCTCGATCATCTGATGGAGAGCAAGGCGGTCTGGATCACGCTGTACTGAGCCGGCACTGCGCCAATGGCGTCTCCAGACCAGCGCGGCGCGGCGGTCAGCGTGCATGCCGGGTCAAATCTATTCCATCAACCTCTCTTTGCTGTCAGGGGTACATGATGCAAGCAACAGACGAAGTAGTTAAAAGCACTGTAGTTGCGGTCGAGCACGGCGCGATCGAAGGTCATTCGATCGATTTCATTCCGGATAGCGAAAGAACCGACAGATTATCCAGGCAGGGGCCATTCTGGTTTCTGGGTAATTTCACATTCTTCACGATGACCATCGGTTTTGTTGGTCCCAGCATTGGTCTGAGCGCGCTGTGGACCACGATAGCCGGCACGCTTGGCATCATGTTCGGTACCTTGTTCATGGCCTTTCACGGCTCGCAAGGGCCGCATCTCGGCTTGCCTCAGATGATCCAGTCAAGAGCGCAATTCGGCTATCGCGGGGTCATTGTCGTCCTGTTGGCAACGCTATTCGTGTTTGCGGGATTCAACATCGTCAACCTGGTGCTGATGATGCAAGGTCTCAAAGCCTTGTTCAATTGGGATCCTGTCAAGGTGGCGTTGGCCGTGACCGTGCCGGCTTCGGTTCTGGCGATTCTCGGCCACGACTGGATGCACCGCAGTTTCAAATGGGCGTTGTATCTGTCGCTGCCGCTTTACGGACTCGTCACGGTGGCCGTTCTTATGCACTGGGTGCCTGACGTGCCGCTCGCCGCCGTCGCACCGGGCGCGACACCGACGCCACCGCTAGGCTTCAACTGGATTGCGTTCATTGCGCAATTCGCGGCTGCCGCCAGCTACAACATCGCTTACGCACCGTATGTGTCCGACTACTCGCGCTATCTGCCGAAAAACACGCCGAGCGGCAAGCTGATCGCGGCGGTGTTCCTCGGCGCATCGCTGTCGGGCGCGTGGATGATCGCGATTGGCGGCTGGCTCGCGGACCATCTGCACGCGACCGATGTGCTGGTCGCATTGAGTCAGGTGGGTAACGACCTGGCGCCGGGGATGGGAAGTGTTGTGGTCGGCGTCACGATTCTGGCGTTCCTGCCGGTGATCGCGATGAACATCTACAGCGCCAAACTGACGGCGATCACGGCACTCGATTCGTTCCACAAAGTCCAGCCGACTCCCAAGGCTCGCATTCTGGCGATTCTCTTTGTGGTGATCCTTCAGCTCGGTGTTGCGCTCAGTATCTATACCTCGGGTAAGGGACTCTCCGTCCTGAATATTTACCTCGTCGTCATGCTGTATTTTCTCGTGCCCTGGACCGCGGTCAATCTGACGGACTACTTCTTCGTCCGCAAGGGTCGCTATGCCATTCCGCACTTCTTCATGCCTCACAACAATCTGTATGGGACATGGGGCGCACGAGGTCTGATCGCGTACGCAATCGGCTTTGTCGCGATGATTCCGTTCTTCTGCGTTCTCGACGGCGCCAACGAAGTGTATGTGGGCCCGCTTGCCCGTGCGATGGGTAGCGTCGATCTGGCATGGCTGGTCGGTCTGTTCGTCTCGGGCATCGCCTACTACGCGTTGTCGCGCTCGCTCGATCTGAAGTACGAGGAATCGGTCATCGCCCATATCGAGAAGACATCACCGCAATACACCACCGGCGACAAGGGTCGCTACTGAAATACGGACAACCCCGTCAAGATCTGGAAATCAGGGCAAATATCATGGTTACCGAGCAATTCGATTACATCATTGTGGGCGCCGGATCGGCTGGATGTGTGTTGGCCAACCGGCTTACGGAGGACCCGGCGGTCCGCGTTCTGGTGCTGGAATTCGGCGGCAGCGATCGCAGCATCATCATTCAGATGCCGAGCGCGTTTTCGATGCCGATGAATACGGCCAAGTACAACTGGCGTTATCAGACCGCGCCCGAGGCTCATTTGAATGGCCGCCAGTTGCATTGTCCTCGTGGCAAGGTGCTGGGAGGATCGTCGTCGATCAATGGCCTCGTCTATATTCGCGGCCACGCTTGCGACTTCGACGAATGGGAGGAACTGGGCGCGCGAGGTTGGGGTTATCGCAACTGTTTGCCCTATTTCCGCCGGGCCGAGAGCTACAAGTTCGGGGGGGATGAGTACCGTGGCGCGGAGGGGCCACTGAGCACCAACAACGGCAACAACATGGAGAATCCGCTGTACGGTGCGTGGATCGAGGCAGGAGCAGAGGCCGGATACATCAAGACGGAAGACTGCAACGGCCATATGCAGGAGGGTTTCGGGGCAATGCACATGACCGTCAAGGATGGTGTGCGCTGGTCGACCGCGAACGCCTACTTGCGCCCTGCAATGAAGCGCCCGAATTTGACCGTAGTGACGAATGCGATGACACGTCGCGTGATTCTCGAGGGCAAGCGCGCCGTCGGGGTCGCATACGATCAAGGCGGACGCACGCATGTTGCGCGGTGCCGTTCTGAGGTATTGATCGCCTCCGGTCCTATCGGTTCGCCGCACTTGCTGCAACGTTCTGGAATCGGCCCGGCCGACGTACTGCGGAAAGCGGGGATCGAGGTTCGGCACCACCTGCCCGGAGTCGGCGAAAACCTTCAGGATCACGCGGAAATCTATATCCAGTACGCGTGCAAGGAGCCCGTCACGCTCAACGCGAAAATGGACCCGTTTAGCAAATTCATGATTGGATTGCGCTGGCTTCTTTTCAAGGATGGTCTGGGCGCCAGCAACCATTTCGAGGCGGGCGGATTCATCCGCTCCGAAGCCGGGTTGCGCTGGCCCGACATTCAATTCCATTTCTTGCCGGCCGCCATGCGCTATGACGGCGACAAGCCGTTCAAAGGACACGGATTCATGGTGCTGACCGGGCCGAACAAGCCGAAGAGCCGGGGCCACGTGCGAGCGGTGTCGGCCGATCCCTATACGCATCCGGAGATCCGCTTCAACTACCTGGACCGGGAAGAGGACCGGGAAGGTTTTCGACGCTGCGTGCGCTTGACCCGGGAGATCATCTGGCAGCCGGCGATGGACCGCTTTCGTGATGCTGAACTCGCTCCTGGACCGGACGTGCAAACGGATGAGCAGATCGATGCCTTCGTCAGGGCGAACCTTGAAAGTACGATGCATCCTTGCGGTTCATGTCGCATGGGAGAGGATGACATGGCTGTGGTCGATTCCGAGTTACGGGTTCGCGGCATCGAAGGCTTGCGAGTCATCGATTCATCTGTTTTCCCGACTGAACCCAATGGCAATCTGAACGCGCCGACGATCATGCTCGCTGAACGCGCTTCGGACCTGGTTCGCGCGGTGTCCATGTTACCCGCGTCCGATGCCGATGTGGGCTTGGCAGAAGGGTGGGAGACGCGGCAACGCACGCATGCGCCGACTCGTGATTTGCATGTCGGATAGGTCGATTGACAGCGACAACGTCGAGGGGCATCGACGCGGCGTGCGCTGCCTGATTAGCGGCGCACGTCGCTAATCAGAGCTTGCCGTATCACGGTCAAAGGGTGGCCGAAAAGGCCTGCTGGAGGTTGCCGGCCGTCGCCAGGGCTACGCATTGCTGTGCAAGGACATCGGTTGGATCGACAAGACTCACGCGTGCACCAGTCGTGCCCACGAAACTCGTCTGTGGCAATAAAAGCGGCAACTCGGTACATCCCAGGACGATGACCTCGACGCCTTCCGCTATAAGCCCATCAATGGCAGCGGCAATGTCATCGAGGCATTGCCCGCTAGTGAATCCCGCTTTCACCCCTTCCTTGCCGTAGATCGCCTCCATCACGCGGGCCTGCAATTCCGCAGCCGGAACGATTTGGTGCAAACCCTGCGACTCGAGGGCCTTTTCATAGACGCCGCTTGCGATCGTGCCGGAGGTGGCCAGCACGCCAACGGAGCGCAGCAACGGAAACGTTTCGCGCAGATGGCGGACCGTCACCGTCAGCATGTTGACGATCGGTATGCCCAGATACGGTTGAATGCGTTCGACAAATGCGTGAGCGGTGTTACACGGAATCGCGATGAGATCCGCGTCGCCCGACTCGAGCTTCTTGCAGGTCGCGTAAAGCGAAATAGTCGGGTCGGGTCCGTCGCCGATCAGATTTTCCGTGCGATCGGGAATCTGCGGATTCTGTTCGATCAGAAGCCTTATATGGTCCTGATCCCGATTCGCCGGCGTATTGCGCACGATCTTCTGCATGAAGTCCACAGTCGCTGCAGGCCCAACTCCACCGACCACGCCCACTTTGAAAATGGATTCGGGCAAACCGTATTCGCCCGCGATCACGTACTGCGCGTAGGCGAGATTCGAATCGATCAGCGGTACTCGAAACGAGCCCATTTCCTCCGCCACGAGCGCAATCTCCGTCAGACCCGGCACGATGATTTGTGCACCTTGCGCGATGAGGTCCTCGCACGCCTCGCGCAGAAGCGCGACGGGCCGACCAGACAGATTTCCGCTCTTGATGCCGTTCGCACCGTAGACGGCTTCGGTGATGAGATCGACACTGTCGCGCGGCCGGGGATGAATGACTTCAAATTCCGGCTCCGCGAAATACTTTTCGAATAGCCCCTTTCGATGGGTGTAGTCCGAGGTCAGCACGCCGATTCGCCGTGCGGCCGGAAATTTTCTTCGGACATGGCTGCGGACCGCTTCCACCATATCGACAATCTGCAAGGGTGAATTAGCCTTCAGTTCTTCGATAAACGTGTGGCTGAGAAAGCAGGGGAGTACGACGGTCGTCACCCCCCGCTTCTCGAAGCCGCTAATCATGTCGAAAATGTACAGTTTCCGTTGCGTCGTCGCCTCGCTTCCTATGGCCGCGCTTCGGAAGGGATGCTGCTCGAAAATGACATCGACGTGTTCGGCATCGCTAGAGGCGGGCGTCGATTTGACGAGCTTGAAAAAGACATCCGCGCTCGCCAGTGGACCCAGGCCGCCCACCACGCCGAACCTCTTCCCGCTCAGCACGTTGGCGCTGATCATTTTGCTTCGCCTTGCAGTTGGCCGAGGACAATGCTGTTCTCTGCGTCGTTCTGCCTGGCAACCCGTTTGGCCTCCCACTTCGCAATCACGGCCGTTGCGATGCTGTTACCGATCACGTTCGTGGCGGTTCGCCCCATATCGAGAATCTGATCGATGGCGAGGATCAACACCACGCCGGACGGCGGCAAATGAAACATCGGGGCAACGGCCGCCACCACTACCACGGAACCTCGTGCGACACCGGCCATTCCCTTGCTGCTCAACATAAGCATCAGCAACATCATGATTTGAGCGCTGAGCGGCATGTCGATGCCGAAGGCTTGCGCGATAAAGATCGCAGCAAACGCCTGGTACATCATCGATCCGTCCAGGTTGAACGCGTAGCCGAGCGGCAACGTGAAGCCGACCACCTTCTTGTCGATACCGAACTGTTCAAGCTTCTCAGTCAGGCGCGGATAAGCAGCTTCACTGCTTGCTGTAGAGAAGGCGAGCATCGCGGGTTCGCGGACCGCTTTTAGCAACTTCCAGATCGATTTGCCCAGAAAGACATGGCCGACGAGGATGAGCACGGCCCACAGCAGGACGAGGCCGAGGTAGAAGCTTCCGACGAGCTTGCCGTAGGTGGTCAATACGTCCAGGCCATGCACCGTAATCGCCGAGGCAAGCGCACCGAAGACACCAATCGGAGCGAGTCGCATCACATAGTCGGTCAGCTTCAGCATCGCGGGGACGAGCGCATCGATGCCGGCGATCAACGGTGTGACGCGCGGGTCCGTCTTGATGGCACTCAGCACCACGCCAAACAGCACGGAAAAGACGAGGATTTGAAGAATGTCATTGCGGGCCATCGCATCGATGATGCTGGAAGGGAACGCATGCGTGATGAAGTCCTTGAAGTTCAGACCCGCGGTGTTTAGGCCGGTGGCAACATCGGAACTGGTCTGCGTCATATGCAAGCCGGCGCCGGGCTGCAACGCATTCGCAAGGACGAGGCCAAGCGCGAGCGAGAAAAGTGAGGCGCACACGAACCATCCCACCGACCTGAAGCCGATTCTGCGCACGTCGCTCGTCCCTTCCATTCCGGCGAGCCCGGACACGAGCGTGGCGAAGACAAGCGGCGCGATAATCATCTTCACGAGACGCAGGAAGATGTCGGTAATGATCGAGAAGTAACCGGCGATTGTCTTGGCTTCTGCAGCATCGGCTACGGTCCGATGGCACACGTAACCGACAATCACGCCGAGCACCATGCCGACCAGAATATAGAACGTTAGGCGATTTTTCATTTCCATCAGTCCGAGAAGGCGCACAAGGGTCCGACGTGACCACCGTGCACTGGCAGGAGGCAAAAACGCCGCTAGAGAAGCGACGTTTCTGTGTATGGACGGATGATAGAGATGATCAAAAAAGACTCAATGCGGGTCCTGCATGGGGATATGCGAAACTCGCATAACACGGGATTACCCTTAATCGACAGTCTGCGATTCGGCGCGAAGGTGGCGCCAGAGCGTGTCCAGAAACTCACTGCGATTCGAGGCATCCCGGTAGACGCGAAGCTCGACTTCGAGATGCCACGTATCCCGGCCGGCCGGGACGAGTTCGCCCGCTTCGAGCTCGGCGACGATCGAGCTTTTTGGCAGCCAGGCCACACCTTCGCCTTCCAGAACCAGTTTCTTGAGGACCTCGGCCATGTCGGACTCATAGTGAGGCCGCAAAGCTGGGGTTGCGTCGACGCGGCCCAGGAGGAGTGCGAGGCAGCGGCCGAAATAGCTGGTTTCCGTGTAGGTAATCAACGGCAATGGACGCGCTGTCGTGCCCGGCAACCGGAAGATGGGAGCACCACGCGGATTCGGCCGGCAGACAGGCATCAGTACATCCACGCCGACGGTGAGATGTTCGTACCTGATTGGATCGAGATGGAGAGGCAGTTCCGGATGATGATAGGCAAACATCAATTCGCAGTTGCCGTTCACGAGCATCAGGATGGAGTCGTGGACATTGGTGGGTATCACCCGGGCACGTACCTCGCCGAAACGGGCAGTGAGCGCCTTTAACCAGGCCGGCAGGAAACTTAGCGCGATCGTATGGCCTGCTGCAATCTGCAGGCCTTTGCCCGCCATGCGTTGGTCGATGCGAATGATGGCTCGCGTATCGAATAGCTTTCCAAGAATGTCTACCGCTGCTTCCCGAAACAGTTGTCCGGCAGGCGTCAGCGTGGGAGGGAAGCTGCTTCGGTCAATGAGGTCCGCGCCCACCCACTGCTCAAGCGACTGAATGCGCCTGCTGAACCCCGACTGGGTGACATTCCGAAATTCCGCCGCTCGCGAGAAGCTCTGATACTGCGAGAGCGCGATGAAGTCCTCAATCCACTTGATTTCCATGTCGGGTCCGATGTGTGCGGCGAGTGTGCGTGCTGTCAGTGTGCTTGATCATCGATCTCGCCTCACAGCATGCGCGAGCGGTTCGTTTCTATCCTGCCTGCAATCAGGCTTACCGTTGCGCGCCGAATGGAAAAACTCTTCGCTTGATCCCGAAACCGGCTGGCCACATCCGCAGTGCGTTCAATCACCGCCTCCGCGGCACGGGCCGGTACACCCGTCAGGTTGGCAAGCTGCAATAGATGCTTACGCGCCGGCTCACGGCTCTCGCCGCACACGTCCATTTGATGCTCGCCACCCGGCCCTTCGTTGAAGGTCAAGTCGTAAGCCGGTGAGAATTGCCACTGCCCCTGCGCAGACAGGCGGAATGAAAAGTTTTTTGCGTGGTCGTCCCGATTGTTGAACACCACATTAAACACACAGCGTTCAAAGGCCCGCAAGACTTCACGCTCGTCCCGCGTAATGAAGCGAGTCAATTTCAGAAGCGAACCATAGTCAATCGATGGATATCGGAAGTTGGCGTTCAGCGCGCCGGCAGCGGTGTGCATTGGCACGCGCTGAGCGCCAGACCGGTCGAAACGCTCGATGCCGAATGCTGAAAGACGGGGGCCGAGGTCAAAGTACCTTGTTGCCGGCACCGGAATTTCACACGCTTGCGCAAGCACGGCATACAGCGCCTCGACTGCGCACACTTCCTTGTGGTCGTACTGGGCAGGAAATTTGACCAGCCAGGGCGTGCCGGCACTCTGCTCCGAATTCGACATGCGGCCACTGTGCGGGTCGAAGTTGACCAGCACTTTAGGGCGGCCGCCGTGAGGTGAACCGCCCATCAGGACGAGTTCACGCAGCGACTCGGTACTGCCGTCCGTCATCACTTCGCGGACCTCCCGGGCAAGCTCGATCAGTTGCACATCTGAAGGTTGAAGATCGTCTCCCTGAGTCGGCTCAAAAACAAGAGCACCCATTGCCTTCTCGCCAATGAACGCAAGACGGTCGAGCGGGGACATCCGCGCAGGCTCCCAACCCCGCTGCCGAAAGAGACGGTCCATTAGTAGCATGCCCCAGCCGTCGGGCAGGGCATCAGAAACGAGCCCTGGCAAGCGGAACTGGTAGTCCGGGAAACTATCGTAGGCCTGCTGACGCAATGCCAGATGCAAGGGCGAAAGCTCGAGACCGCGTTGCAGCGCTTCGGAGGAGTACTCGAATATCAGGTTTGTTCCGTCGTCCCCGAGCTTGCCCAGTTCGAAGCGCTCGCTCCAGCCGGCGTAGACGACGCTCAGTTTTTTCATCGTCACCTTCGGGAAGCTCGTTCGCGCGTGGCGCTCGCCTGCTCCATCGCGCGAATGGAGTTCGGTTTGTGTTCGAATAGAGGCGACAGCGAGCCGGTCAGCCCAAGCGCCATAGCTACCCGGAGAAGACTCTCAAGCGTTGCCTTCCCGGTACGCTCGAGGTTACGTACCACGCGTTCCGACACCCCTGCTCGGGAGGCCAGTTCACTCTGCTGCAGATTCTGGGCGAGGCGCTGCGCGCGTAGCCGGTGACCCAGTTCAAGCGCAATTTCATCTGCGGTAGCGAGATCAAAGAGCAACATTTCGCCGGTTATCCTTTAAATTCACCGATAAACGGTGATATTTTACCGGTTGATGTTCAGTGCGGCAAGACAAGTCTTAGTTAACAGGCAAATTTTTGCCGTTTATGTTGAATTTTCGCGGTTAACCGACCCAAAAGTGATGATTATTAGAAATCGACGTTGAAGTCACTCACGATCACGCAGTTGCACCACCTCCCTGCATGGCCGACGATCGCAGCCGCTCCGCATCCCGTCCCGGCGGTCTTCCGAACAGCCGGCTGTACTCACGGCTGAATTGGGAGGCGCTGTCATAGCCAACGCTCAGCCCCACGCTGGCGATGTCCTTCGAGGTGGTCAGCAGTTGTGTGCGAGCTTCCTGAAGCCTGATCTGCTTCTGATACTGCAGCGGGCTCATGGCGGTGACGGCGCGAAAGTGCCGATGGAACGAGGACACGCTCATCGCCGCCAGCTCCGCGAGCTCTTCGGTGCGCAGCATCTCCGCATAGTGCATGCGGATCCAGCGAATCGCGCGCCCGACGTGCGACAGGCGGCTGTCGGCAAGGCCGACCTGCCGCAGCAGCGCACCCTGGCTTCCTGTGAGTATCCGCCACAAGATTTCGCGCTCGATCATCGGCGCGAGAACGGGCACGTCTTCCGGATGCTCGAGCAGCCGTAGCAGCCGCACAAACGGGTCAAGCAGTTCGGGCGTCGCTTCGCCGACAGCCGCGGCGAACGGGTTCATCACCACAGGTGCGTCTGAAGCAGTGTCGAGCAACAATGAAGCGATAGTCGCGGGTTTCAACTTCAGGCCCACTGCCAGAAACGGCTTTTTCGCGCTCGCTTCGATCACGTGTCCGGACATCGGGAGATCGACGGTCACGACCAGACATTGTCCTGCGTGATATTCGAGGATCTGATCGCCAAGGGTCGCGCGCTTTGCGCCTTGGGCGACCAGAGCGAAGACTGGCTCGTAGATGCGATGAACCGAGTGCGTTTGTGCGGTCGACACCGACACGATGACCCCGGGTAGGCTCGTTGCCGTCACGTCGTCGGCAGCATGGCGGCCAATCAGGGTGCGAAGTTCAGCGAGCGTATCCATAACTCAAACGTATCCTGGCGAGCGATGAAAGCGCAAGCGGATCTGCCCGAATCGATCCAATCTGAGAGGATTGTGCAAGAGCTTGCGCGTTTCGGTCTACCGTGCCGCACTCGTGCGATGGTCTCATTGGAGCTAGCCAGTTGGCTCGTTTTCCAGGGGAAACTTTATGTCGCTCGATTCATACGTCACACTCGGATCCTCTGGTCTACGCGTGAGTCCCTTTTGTCTTGGGACAATGACCTTTGGTGAAGACTGGGGTTGGGGCACGAGCCCCGCCGAATCCGAAGCCATACTTTCGGAGTACCTGGAGCGCGGTGGGAATTTCATCGATACGGCCAACATCTATACGCTGGGCCACTCGGAAAAAATCATCGGAGACTTCTTTGCGGCGCGCAAGGACCGTCGCCATCGCAGCGTCATTGCGACGAAGTTTGTCGGAAACCTGCACGTGGGCGACCCGAACGGTGGAGGCGCCGGACGCAAGGCGATGGTCGAACAATGCGAAGCGTCGTTGCGCCGTCTGCAGACGGATTACATCGACCTCTACTGGATTCACAACTGGGACCGGACCACGCCGATCGACGAGACGATGCGCGCGCTCGACGATCTGGTCGCCTCCGGCAAGATTCGTTACATCGGAATTTCCGACACACCAGCCTGGAAGGTTGCGCAAGCGCAGACCATGGCGCAGTTTCGCGGCTGGAACCGGATCATTGCAATGCAAGTCGAGTATTCGCTGCTGGAGCGGACGTCCGAAGGCGAATTGATACCGATGGCCGAAGAACTCGGCATAGGTGTCGTGCCGTGGAGTCCGTTGAAGAACGGCTGGTTGTCGGGCAAATACACGCGCGAAAACACTCAAGCTGTGAAATCAGAACGCTCGGCGCTTGTCGGTGTGCCGGGCGACAAGGAGTTTCCGGTGATCGACGTGCTTGTGGCGGTCGCCGCCGAACTTCAGGTGAGCCCCGCTGCGGTCGCGCTCGCATGGGTTCACCAACGGCGCGGCGTGACCTCGACGATCATCGGCGCGCGACGTATCGATCAACTGCGAACCAATTTGACTGCGCTGGACCTCGAGCTCAGCGCTGCGCAGATCACGATGCTCGACGAAGTGTCGAAGCCCGCGCTCAACTTCCCTGCGGATATCAACGCTCATCTTTCGCCGAGCTTTATCTTTGCCGGCGCCACGGTCGACGGACAGCCGACGCAAGCGTTGCCCCTGGTTACCGCGAGCAGCGTTCGGTACTGATGCAAAAGATATTCGACGCCGAGCAACTCTCGGCGTCGAAGTATTGAAACGCGCGAAGGATCTTGAACCAAGAGGATTGCTTACCGTATTGGAAGCATAGTTCAATCCGGCGGAACTCAGATAATCAGCTGCCGCGATACAAGCTGCTGAGTTGGGCGAGCTGTCCATCCCGCTGGGCTTGCACCAGTTCGTGGCGGACCTCTGCGCGGGTCTTCTGCGTTGCGCCGGTTTGGCTCGGGTTCCATTGCTGCACTTGCGGGGCGGCCGATTGGGCCGCGGTTGTTGCAGGAGCTTCAGAGGCGTGAGCGAAGCCAGCGGTAGCGAATGCAGCGAATGCCAAAGCGATCATTGAGGTTTTCATGTCGTTCTCCGTGAACCAATCAATTAAAAGGAAGGCGCCGCGATGTCAGGAGCAAGGGCAGCAATTCGATCAGTCATCTGCGATTTGCTGGTGTCTTGCATCCGGCGTTGATGCATTAGAACGTCCGGACGTATCTGACTTGTGTCGAGAAACCGGGGCAATTGCAATGTTCTGTATCACCTCGCTGCCCAGATACATTGCGATACGAATCACGGGTTTTCCGCTTTTGCGAACATGGTCATGTGGCGCAGGATCCATTCGAGCATCTCCTGCGGGGCGGCCGCGAGCGGCCGGCCGGATTTGACGAGCAGCCGCGCCTTGGTACCACGGAACAGGGGATGGTCGATCGGCACGACGGTCAATTCGCCCGCCGCGATCTCGCGATACGCGGCAAATTCGCCAACGAGCGTCACGAAGTTTTCTGACGCGACGAAGCGCTTGAGCGCGCTTAGCGAATTCGTGGTGAGCGTCGCACGAATCTCGATGTTTTCGGCGAACGCCAACATCTTTGCCGCGTGGCCGATTCCGAAGGTGGCCGGCATCAATGCAAGCGGGTAGGCGAGCACGTCTTCGATGCTTGCCGGGCCGCCTCTCGCCGCCAGCGGATGCTCCGGGCGAACCAGCAGAACGACGGGTTGCGCCGAACTTGCGCGATATTCGATGCGCGAATGCGGCGGCGGATTGTAGGCAAGACCGATATGCGCGCGGCTTTCGGCCACTTCGTTCAGTACGTCGTCGACCGCCAGGATCTCCACGCCGATGTCCAGCTTGGGGTAGCGCGCGCAGAACGGGGTGAGCACTTCGTCGACCAGCGCATCGACATAGCCTTCACTGATGGCCAGTTGAACATGGCCTTGCTGGAGGCCCTGCAAGGCATGAAGCTGGTCTTCCAGTTTCTCCTGCTGTGACCGGTACCCTCTCCAGAATTCGAGCAAATGCGCCGCCGACTCAGTGGGCTTGACGCCGCGGGCCTGGCGCTCGAACAGCATCACGCCGAGTTCGTCTTCCAGTAGCTTGATCTGCCGCGTAATCACGGAGGGGGACGTGTTGAGGCTATCCGCGGCGCCGCGAATCGTGCCGTGAGTCAGCACTTCATGGAAATACCGGAGGCGTTGCTGGTTGATTTCTCGCATGTCGGCTGTCCTTTCGTTGCTGCCGTTGCCCTGTGAGCAACGATACGTGAACTTAGTTGCTGTTGCTAGTTCGGCTGGGCGTCGCCACTATTCATCCGGAAGGCGAGCCGAACAGAACGGTGAACAGGGAGACAGGCATGGCAGCAATTCAAACCACAATCGACGGGGACGATGTTTCCGCGCTCTATGACAGGCTGAACTGGCGGCTATTGCCGTTTCTTCTGATCTGTTATCTGTTCGCTTATCTGGATCGAGTCAACGTCGGTTTCGCCAAGCTGCAGATGCAAAGCGATCTTGGTTTTTCCGATGCCGCTTATGGTGTGGGCGCCGGGATCTTCTTTCTGGGCTACGTGCTGTTCGAGTTGCCGAGCAATCTCATGTTGCCGAGAGTCGGAGCACGGAAAACCTTTTGCCGCATCCTGGTGTTGTGGGGCATCACATCGGCTTGCATGCTGTTTGTGCGCAACGTGCATATGTTCTACGGAATGCGCTTTCTGCTCGGCATCTTCGAAGCGGGTTTCGCGCCGGGCATGATCTTTTACCTGTCGCGCTGGTACGGTCCCTCGCGTATGGCTCGGGCCATCGCGATCGTTTTTCTCGCCGGACCGATCGGCGGCATTGTAGGTGGCCCCGTCTCGGCCTGGCTGATGACCACCTTCGCCGGCACAGCGGGTCTCGCCGGCTGGCAGTGGATGTTTCTCGCCGAAGGCTTGCCGTGCATTGTGCTGGGTGTGCTGACGCTGTTTGTCCTGTCGGATCGGCCGGCGCAGGCCAGTTGGCTGAGCGATGACGAGAAGCGCCTGCTCGAGGCCGAGCTCGTGGCGTCCCCCGCTGGAGATCACTCGTTCAAGGCTGTCTTGCGCAACCCTAAGGTCTATCTGCTGGCGTGCGCGTACTTCTGCATCATCGCGTCGATCTATGCCATGAGCTTCTGGCTGCCGACCATCGTGAAGTCGCAAGGCGTCAACGATACGATCCGGCTTGGCTGGTATTCGGCGATTCCGTATGTTGGGGCCGCCTTCGGCATGTATTTCATCGGCCGCAGATCGGACACACGTGGTGAACGGCGCTATCACAGCTCGGTGCCGGCGCTGCTCGCCGCGGTGTTGCTGTCCCTGTCGGTTTTGATGGACGGTAACCTCGTCGCCACGCTCGTCCTGTTGACGCTTACCACGACGATGTTGTGGATGGCGTACACGGTGTTTTGGGCCATTCCCTCCGAATACATCAAGGGCGATGCGGCAGCGGGCGGTATCGCCTTGATCAACACGATCGGTTTGTCCGGCGGATTCTGGGGGCCTGCCATCATCGGCTGGGCCAAGACTGCAACCGGCAACCTGCACCTTGGACTCCTGATAATTGCCGGCCTGGCGTTATGTGGCTCTGCGCTGCTCGTCGCGAACAGATTACCGTCAGAATAGCGATCTGGGCACGCCCAGATCTGGATAAGGACGCTCCTCGACAGTCACCCGCAGGCGTCGTCGAGGAGCAGCAGTCAACCCAATGCGCCGCGTTCCTGCGGGACGCGGCGAAGCAAAGGACTTCAAATGCTTTTACACCTGTCGACATGGGCCGAAGTGGGGCAATACCTGGAGCGAAGCCGTTCGATCGTCGTTCCTATCGGCTCGAACGAGCAGCACGGCCCCACCGGTCTTCTGGGCACCGACTGGCTGTGTCCGGAAATCATCGCGCACGAAGCCGAGAAGAGTGCGGACATCCTGATTGCGCCGACTTTTAACATCGGCATGGCGCAGCATCACCTGGGCTTTCCAGGAACCATCTCGTTGCGGCCATCGACCTTCATTGCAGCCATTGGTGATTGGACGCGCTCGCTTGCAGTTCATGGCTTCGAGAAGATCCTGTTTCTGAACGGCCACGGCGGCAACATCGCGTCGATTGAAGCCGCTTTCTCCGAGATCTATGCCGAGGCGAGTTTCGCGCGGCGCCGCTTGGGGTTCGCACTGAAGCTATGCAACTGGTGGGATCTCGAAGGCGTCGGCGAGTTGGCGCGCGAGCAGTTTCCCGAAGGTCATGGCGTGCATGCGACGCCCTCCGAGATCGCCATCACTCAGTGGGCGCTTCCCGAGACGATCAAGACCGCCCGCTACGCTCCGCAGATCGCGCCGTCCGGGCCGATTCGCGAGGCGCTCGAGTTCCGCGCGCGTTATCCCGACGGACGGATGGGCTCCGATCCAGCTCAGGCATCTCAGGAGAAGGGCGGCGCGCTGGTTAAGCTGGCCGCCCAGAGCTTGATTCGCGCGGTGGATGCGTTCAGCCGCGAGATCGTGCCGGGCGGACGTGACTGATTGATCAGCCCAGGCACATTGCGATACGAATCACGGGTTTTCCGCGAGCAAGGCCTTGATCTTCGCTTCGGTCTGTTCGTAGTCACCTTCGCCGAAGTGCGTGTAGGCAATGTGCCCTTTCTTGTCGACCAGATAAAACGCGGGCCAATATTGGTTGTCGTAGGCGCGCCATGTTGCGTAGTTGTTGTCCTGCGCGACCGGGAACGTAATGCCGAAGCGCTTGATCGCCGTCTTGACGTTGTCCGTGCTGCGCTCGAACGGATACTCGGGTGTGTGGACGCCGACCACCGCCAGGCCCTGGTCCTTGTACTTCTGATTCCAGGTCTTGACGTAGGGCAGCACGTGGATGCAGTTGATGCAGGTGTAGGTCCAGAAGTCGACCAGCACGACCTTGCCGCGCAACTGCTGCAGAGTCAGGGGATCGCTATTGAGCCATTTGTCGATGCCGGTGAAATCCGGCGCGGTGGTGTTGTTATCGAGCTGGTTTGCGACGGGACCGGCAGCAGCGCTGGCCGTGGGACTTGCAACGAGCGTTGCGATTGCGGCGGCGCCGGCTGCCACCGTGGCGGCGAACAGGGCGACGGTAGCGGTGGTTTTGAGTCGGGAGAGCATGTCAGCGTCCTTTCAGATAGGAGAGCAGAGCGGCGATCCGGGCATGGGCCCGTACGTCGCCTCAGGCATTCCAGTGGTTGGCATGGGTGCATTTGAACGCCCGTTCGTATCTGGCTTGTGTCGCCGGAGCGGTGTGGGTGCAATGTTTTGTGTCAGGGGAAGGTCCAGATACATTGGGATACAAAGCGTCGCGCGTACCAGGCTATAAAGCAGCCATTCCTACCGTGGAGAAGCCACATGAGTACCGAACTGCTGCAAGGATCCTGCCATTGCGGGACCGTGAAATTTGAAGTCCGTACCGATGTCCAGCCTGCTGGGCGTTGCAATTGCAGCCTGTGCCGGCGCAAGGGTGCGCTGATGACGCCGCCGTTTGCCGCGGGTGAACTGAAAATCCTGAAGGGTGAGGAAGCGCTGACGCTCTATCAGTTCAATACGCGCACGGCGAAGCACTATTTCTGCAAGCACTGCGGTATTTATCCATTCCATCAGACGCGTAGAGATCCGCAACTGTGGCGGGTCAACATCGGTTGCCTGGAGGGTGTCGACCCGTATACGCTGGAGGCGAGCGTAGCCAATGGCGCCAGCCTGTCCGTCGTGGAGGATGCATGAGACGGCTCATGACAATTCTCGCCTTCCTCGCGGGCGGATTGGCGGCGGAACTGGCACACCCCGTGCACTGTTCGCTGATCAACGTGAACCGGGTGCGCGTCAATCGTCGAAAGGATTGATCCGTTGATGGAAACTACCGACCACGTCCTGATCGTCGACGACGATCGCGGCATCCGTGAATTGCTTGCCACCTATCTCGAGAAGAACGGCATGCGCGTTTCGCTGGCCGCCAACGGCCGGCAGATGCGCACGGTCCTCGAACAGGGCGCGCCTGATCTGATCGTGCTCGATCTGATGATGCCCGGCGAGGACGGTCTCGTGCTGTGCCGGGAATTGCGCGCCGGCAAGTTTCGCGCGGTGCCGGTCCTGATGCTGACCGCCCGCAGCGAGGAGACGGATCGGATCGTCGGCTTGGAAATGGGCGCGGACGATTACTTGTCCAAGCCGTTTGCGGTGCGTGAACTGCTGGCGCGCATCCGCTCCGTGTTGCGTCGCGCCAGGATGTTGCCGCCCGGCATGCAGGTGACGGAAACCGCGCCGATGATCGCCTTCGGCGACTGGCGTCTCGACACCACGGCGCGTCATCTGCTCGACGCCGAGGGCACCATGGTGGCCTTGAGCGGCGCGGAGTACCGCTTGCTGCGCGTGTTCCTCGATCATCCGCAGCGCGTGCTCACACGGGATCAGTTGCTTAATCTGACCCAGGGCCGCCAGGCCGATGCGTTCGACCGCTCGATCGATCTGCTGGTCAGCCGTTTGCGGCAGCGCTTGCAGGACACCGCACGCGAGCCTCGGTACATCAAGACGCTGCGTAGCGAGGGATATGTATTTTCGGCGGCGGTGACCATGATCGAAGGCACGCCATGAAGCTGAATACATTGCTGCGTTGGCCGCGCACGCTGTTCGCGCGGCTTGCGCTGATTCTTTTTGTCAGCCTTGCGCTGGTGCAAACGCTGTCGGTCTGGCTCACCATGACTGAGCGGGACCAGACCATGACGAACGTGATGATGGGTTACATCGAACGCGAGGTCACCAGTTCCGTCGCGCTGCTCGATCATTTGCCTGCTAACGAACGGGCTGAATGGCTGCCGAGGCTGGCGCGGCGTACCTATACCTTCAATCTCGGGCCAGGGGTCGCCGGCGCTCCTCCGGATGCGAAGCTCTCAGCGAGAGTCGCGCAATCTATCGCGGACGGTATCGGCAAGCGCTATCCGCTCACGGCCAACGCCGTCCCCGGCGATCCGGACCGCCTGCAGGTTCATCTGCAGTTGAGTGACGGCACGCCGCTGACGATCGACTATCGCCCTATGCCGGGCGCGCCGCTGTCGCCGTGGTTGTCGTGGTTGCTGGTGCTGCAACTGGTGGTGCTGGCCGCGTGCTGCTGGCTCGCCGTACGGTTGGCAACGCGCCCGTTGAGCCATTTGGCGCGAGCGGCGGATACCCTGGGCCCCGACCTTAAGGCGGAGCGCCTGCCGGAAGACGGCCCGGACGAAGTGGCGCGGGCGGCGAAAGCGTTCAACGCCATGCAGGACCGCATCAGGCTGTACATGACCGAGCGCTTGCAGATCCTCGCGGCGATTTCGCACGACCTGCAAACGCCGATTACCCGCATGCGATTGCGCGTCGACGTGATGGACGAGAGCCCAGAGGGCACCAAGCTGCAGCAGGACCTGCAGGAAATGGAAACGATGGTCAAGGAAGGCGTCACGTACGCGCGCACGATGCACGGCGCCAGCGAGGCACCTCTGCGTATCGATCCGGACGCGCTGTTCGACAGCCTGGTGCTCGACTACATGGATGCCGGCAAGGACGTTTCGCTACACGGTCGAATCGACACTGCACTGGTGACGCGTCCTCAGGCGTTGCGCCGGATCGTGGGCAATCTCGTCGATAACGCGCTGAAGTTCGGCGGTGCTGCCGAGATCAGGGTTGCCTCGCAGAACGGGCACGTGAGGGTCTCCGTGCTCGATCGTGGGCCGGGAATTCCGGATGAGTCGCTCGAAGCGGTGTTCGAGCCGTTCTATCGGCTGGAAGGATCGCGCAATCGCGGAACCGGCGGTACCGGCTTGGGCCTCGCAATTGCGCGGCAACTCGCTTTGGCGATGGACGCGACACTGTCGTTGCAGAACCGGCCCGATGGCGGTCTTGAAGCCACACTCGTGCTGAAAGGCGCCGGCTAGATTCCGATCGCTCGCCGATGGCGTTGTATGCCGTACTTGTTCGTCGATGAACGTCAACTACCCCTGTCTCTGTATCCCAATGTATCTGCACCCTCGGTAAATACATAAGGTTTCACTGACGCTTTTCGCAGACATACGCCAGATACGTCCACGGGCTTTAATGATTCCAGGCCAGATCGTCTGGCTTCGCAGGCCGGACATGTCCTGCGCTTCTGCAGCTAACCTTTGAGGAGAATCCGCGATGCCGGATCAGATCAATACCCGACGTCGTCGTCTGCTTGGGACGACAGTTGCTGGTATCAGCTTGATGGAGTTGGGTTTGAGCGGGCTCGCCAAGGCGCAGTCGGCCGGCACGAACGCTGCAACGCGTGTCGTTTCGTTCGACAACATTCGCCAGGTCAATGCCGGAACCCTCAACGTGGGCTATGCGGAAGCGGGTCCGCAGAATGGACCGGTGGTGATCCTGCTGCACGGTTGGCCCTACGATATCTACAGCTTCGCCGAAGTCACGCCGTTACTGGCAGCCGCTGGCTATCGCGTCATCGTGCCGTATCTGCGGGGCTATGGTTCGACACGGTTCCTGTCCGCGGATACGCCGCGCAACGGTCAGCAAGCGGTGGTTGCCGTCGACATCATCGCGTTGATGGATGCATTGAAGATCGACAAAGCCATTTTTGGCGCTTTCGATTGGGGCGCGCGTACGGCGAATATTATCGCTGCGCTGTGGCCGCAGCGATGCCAGGCGATGGTGTCGGTCAGCGGTTATCTGATCGGCAGTCAGGAAGCCAACCGGGCGCCGCTGCCGCCGAAGGCTGAGCTGGCCTGGTGGTATCAATTCTATTTCGCCACGGAGCGTGGCCACGCAGGTTACGAAGCGAACCGCCACGACTTCAACAAGCTGATCTGGCGTCTCGCGTCGCCGAAATGGAATTTCGACGATGCGACGTACGACCGCTCGGCTGAGTCCTTCAAGAATCCCGATCACGTCGCGGTGGTGATTCACAACTACCGCTGGCGTCTGGGGCTGGTTAAGGGCGAGCCGCAATACGACGAGCTCGAAGCGCGGCTGGCGAAGGGGCCGACCATTTCGGTTCCGACCATCACGATGGAGGGCGACGCCAACGGTGCTCCGCATCCCGAGCCGGCAGCGTACGCGAAGAAATTCACCGGCAAGTATCAGCACCGGAACATCGACGGCGGCATCGGACATAACCTGCCACAGGAAGCGCCGAAGGCATTTGCCGATGCCATCGTCGACGTCGTTCGGCTTTAAGCGGAGCGGAGGAGCGGGGTCATGGCGCGCTAACGTATTGCAACATGCGGCGCATCGGCCGATTACTAGCGTTTCCTGAAGCGCGCCTTGGCATCGCCATACGATGCCTGCGTCTTGCCGACGACCTGCTCGACGCGCCCCCTCCACGCGACCCTCCGGCTTCCGATGGTCTTGCCCAGGCCGGTACGCAGCTTGCCCGTGATCTCTCTTATCCATCCCTGCATCTGGTCTTTGTTCATCACCTCGCTCCTTGAGCGCTGCTTCCATCGCGACAGCATGAGTTCAATGGACGAAGGAGTCGGTACGGCACCGGACAGACGCCCGTCGGGAGTCGGCGCACAAATGATCTGTTCGATCGAATTCGCTGCACTGACGATAATCCCTTCGCGAGTCCATCGAACTCCTTTGGAGACCGATCATGAGACTCGTTGCCACCCCATTCCAACCGCGACCCGCGCCGGCGTTCGCGATAGCGGTTTTTCTCGCGATAACGGCATTCGCCAATCCTGCGAGCGCTGCCTCCCCCACCCAGACTCAACCACGTGCAAGCGTGATGAACGTTGCCGCCCATAGCCAGATCGATACGCGCATCAGCGGACTTCACACGAGGCTGCAGATCACCGCGGCGCAGGAAGAACTTTGGCAAAAGGTTGCTCAGGTCATGCGTGACAATGCGGGAACGATGGACTCGCTCAGACAGGCACGAACCAGTCAAGCCAATAGCATGACCGCTGTCGACGATCTCAAGTCCTATAGCCAGATTGCCGATGCCCATGCGGACGGCATCAGAAAGCTCACTCCGGCGTTTCAGGCACTCTACGACAGCATGTCCGACGTTCAGAAGAAGAACGCTGATCTGATTTTCCAGACTGACCACCACCACGCCGCAAAGAAAGGGTGATCTCAAGACACCCGCAACGGGAAGCGGACTGGCACCTCAGTAAGGTCCCGGATCGCAGACAGGAGTACATCATGAAAATCCAAAGAGTGAGAGCCGCGTGCATGGGCTCGGTGAATACCGGAATCACGATTGCAGTTGGTTTGGCATTGGCCTTTGGCGGCATGTCCATGACGCCTGCCTTTGGCGAAGGCAACGGCAACGGCAACGGAAACGGCAATGGTAATCACGAGGGCCAGGAGCAGCATGGCGCGAATAACAACTATCAGCATAACCAGGGGCATCAGTCGGACCATGGCAACCGGCACGCCTATCAACATCCCGGCGATGACCATCGTCGCGGCGACTATTACGGCAACCAGGACTATGTGTATGCGCCGCCACCCGTGGTCTATGCTCCGGAGTCGGCACCTGGCATAAGCTTGTTTATACCGCTGCAGTTCCGATAGAACGCAGGACCCGCGCCTGGTGATTGCCGTTGCCTGAGCGGCTCAATCGGGCCGGGTTCTGTCTGCCGCGTACAGCCGCATTGAGACAAGCTGCTAGCGCGGCACGGTTCCCGGATCTTCCAGCCATCGTGAGACAGCGGACAGCACCTGTGCCTCAATGCCAAGAAAGCCATGTGGCGACTTCGCCCCGCATTCATTGGCGCCAATCCCGCCGCGTTCGTTACTTGATACCGGCAGGAACTGGAACCGGTTGTCCTTGGCGAGCGTGCGTGCCGCGCTAAACGGTGAAACCCGACATCCGTCATTTTCGTTCGACACCACCAGCACCGGAGTCGCGCTGACGTCCCAGTGCATGCCCGAAAGCCCGGCCTCCCCACGCCTGCCGATCGTGACGGGCGAAGTTAGTACATACGCGTCGGCCAGCCGTGGTTCCCGTTGGAGCACATTGCCAACCGAAATCGTGCCCCGGCTGGTGCCCACGAGGGCGATTTTTGCAGCTGGAAAGCGTTGCCTCAGCGCTGCGACAATGACGTGCAGGTCTTGAGCGTGAGTTTCGCTCAAACGGAATGCGTCATTCATGCCGGATGATTGATCGGATGGCGCATCGACGATAGCAATCGCATCGCCCGCAGAAGTCCAGTATCCGGCGGTCCGGAGGAGGAAATTTGCTCTCATTGTCGTCGGGCCGGTTTCGCCGAGGGCGATCGCACCGTCATCTCCGGCAAATAACACGATGACCCATGGCGGCGCGCTGGCGGGCTGTTCGATGAAGATGGCTTCGGTTTGTGGTCCTCGTACCGGCACTTGCAGCAGTTCGCCGGCATACGCGGGAATAGCGGTTAGGACTGTGCAGGCGAATACGCAGATTGGAGCCGCGAATCTACGCAGCTGTTTCCAATGCCTGTTGGCGAAACAGGTTACGGGCCTTGCTCGTGTTGATTTCTGATCGCGCATTTTGAAGACCGCGTTATTGTTCCATTCACAGCATACGGGAGTTGGATACGGGATCGGCAAGATCGTCTGGATTGACCAACGACGTAAGTACGTGATCGGCCCAGACACCATTGATCTTCAAGTACGACCGGGCCAGGCCTTCCTTCTCGAAACCAAGGCTAGCCAGTAGGTGTTCGCTGCGAGCGTTCTCCGGTCGATAGTTGGCCATGATGCGATGCAAGCCGATATTTCTGAACACATACTGGATGGCTACCGCGAGACTCTCTCGCATCAGGCCTTTCCCTTCGACCACTTTCGCAAGAGAGAATCCAAGGTGACACGCCTGGAACGGTCCTCTAACGATATTGGTGAAGTTGCACTCTCCGATCAACTGACCACCTTCACGTTCGAACAGCACGAGATGAAGAGCGTTTCCTGTTGCGGTTTGATGAGCCATTGCGCGTAGCCTGTCAGTGATGGCATCCAGGTCAAAAAAACTTTCCTGCCGCGCAGGCTCCCAAGGCTGAAGATGTATTCGATTGGCTGCGTAGTACGCCTGCAACGCGCTCGCATCATTCTCGCTGACGGCTCGCAATATCACGCGTTCGGTGGTCAATCCTTCGTCTGGATGGTTTGCCGCATTTGCCATTAGTCTATCGCCCTTGATATGCAATATTGCGCGTGATTGTACCGAGGCCAAAAACTACTTTCGGCGCCGGCGAGTCACCAGCGCACTTAGGATCGGCGAACAAGCGGTTAGAACGGCATCCCGGCCGTTCCCTTTTAGCAAGCGAGGCGAAGCAATGAAAGTAGTGATCGCGTACATCGAAGAACCCCCATTTGGCTGGACAGAATCAAATCAGGCGGCGGGGGCGGACATTGAGTTGGCGGAAGCCGTCCTTCGGGCTATCGGCGTCACCCATATCGAGCATCGCTTGACTACGTTCAGCGAACTGCTGCCCGGTGTCGAGGCGGCCCGCTGGGACATGAACGTTCCACTCTTCGTGACGCCTGAACGGGCTAGCCAGGTTGCCTTCAGTTTGCCCGTGTGGACGATTGGCGATGGGTTTCTGGTCAGGTCAGGAAATCCGAAAGGGCTCAATAGCTACGCATTACTTGCCGAACGCCACGATGCCCGGCTAGGCATCATTGCCGGACAAGTGCAACGCGAGTCAGCCAGAGCGTCAGGCGTGAGCGAGGACCAGATCGTCATCTTCGAACAGCAATCCGACGCAATCGAAGCGCTTCGCTCAGGAACGATCGACGCCTACGCTAGCACCGCAGTGGGAAATCGCGTACTGGCTGACCGAATCGGTGGCGCGGTATTCGAGGCCGTTGAGCACGACACCGAAAAGGATGGCACGCAACTCCCCCCGGCCGGGGCATTCTCGTTTAACAAGAACAACGGCCGATTGCTCAATGCCGTGAACGAGCAACTTCGCTTGTATCTGGGCTCTCCCGATCACCGGACTCGCATGTCGAAATTCGGCATCACACGCAAAGAGATTGACCCCGCGCTAGGTTGAACCTTTCAGAAGCCCTCCACTGCCGCCCACTGATTCGTTTGCTACACTCGATCGAGGAGCAGACCTGTTTGGTGCTCGGTTTGACCCTGATGACGGCTGCCGAGTAGCGACTCGAGTACGTTGACATTTTCTCTTCATACACCTGGCACCACAATTGCAAGCCTGAGCGTCGGTCCTTCATCTTAGGGCACGAAATAGCACGGAGGTGTCGCCATGATTGAGTCTTCCGATTTCAGAAGCAAAAAGTTGGCGCTCAATCACGGAGGCGGCCGTATGCCCGCGCTCGGATTCGGCACGCTGATTCCCGACGCAGCTACGACGACCAGTGCCACCAGAGACGCGCTGGAGGCCGGCTATCGACACTTCGATTGTGCCGAGCGATATCGAAACGAGCGCGAGGTCGGCGAGGCTCTGCGAATAGGGCTGGCTGCCGGAGGGATCGCACGCGAAGACATCTTCGTGACCACAAAATTGTGGAACTCCAATCATCGGCCTGAGCGTGTTGAACCGGCTTTCGAGGCAAGTCTTGAAAGGCTGGGGCTCGACTATCTTGATCTCTATCTGATACACACTCCCTTTGCATTTCAGGCGGGGGATGAGCAGGACCCGCGCGATGAAAACGGTAACGTCATTTACGATCAAGGCGTGACGTTGCAAGACACGTGGAGGGCGATGGAAGATCTCGTCGACCATGGAAGATGCCGGGCCATCGGACTGTCTGACATCGGCTTGAACGAACTACAGCCTCTCTATGAATCGGCGCGAATCAAGCCGGCAGTAGTGCAGGTCGAAGCACATCCATATCTTCCAGAAACGGAACTTCTGGAATTCTGCAAAGCGAAAGAGATTGTGTTTTTGGCCTTTGCGCCATTGGGTCACGGAATCAGGCCGGGGCCACTCGAGGACCCCGTCGTCTCGCAGATCGCCGCGCGAATTGGAAAGACGCCGGCACAGGTGCTGCTTGCCTGGGCGATCCAGCGTGGCTGCGCTTTGCTTACCACCCCCAAAACTGCGGCCCGCTCGCGTGAGAATTTCGATATCTCCGCGCTTCCGGCAGACGCGTTCGATGAGATCAACCGGATTGAGACGAGGCAGAGGTTCAACGAAGTCGTCAAGACGGGTAGCCCGGGGTTTATTCCGCGAATTACGCAATAGATCGACGTGAACAGTACCCGGAGGCAAGCCATGCAAGAGGAACAGATACGTGAAGCACTGAATGCCCACTGGCGCGCGTCAGCGACCGGCGATCTCGACGCGGAGCACGACATTTACGATGAGGACGCCATCTGTGAGTATCCGCAATCAGGCGAACGAATCCTCGGGCGAGCTAATTTGCAGGCGCTTCGGGGTCATCATCCAGGCAAGCCATCAGGCTTCGAGGTCAGGCGAATTCAGGGAGAAGGTAGTCTCTGGGTCACGGAATACTCCATCAACTATCAGGGGCGAGCGGCTTACACGGTAAGCATTATGGAGTTCCGCAACGGCAAGGTTGTTCACGAGACCCAGTATTTTTCGGATCCTTTCGAGGCGCCGGGTTGGCGGAGTCAATGGGTTCAGCAGAGTGCGTGAGGCGACGCGTTGCGGCGGGATAAGTCGAATAATGTGCAGTGGACTAGACTAAATCTGACAGTGGTCGGTTTCTCGTGCTGATGCGCGTTGGCGCGGAGGGCGTAGCCCGAAGCGGTGACGCGCGCGGCGAACCGCAAGGAGTCCACCATGACTCAGGAACAGAAAGTCATTCGCGCCAAGGTCGGCATGCTCGAGTTGGCCCGGCAGCTAGGCAATGTCAGCCAGGCGTGCCGCGTAATGGGATATTCCCGCGACAGCTTCTACCGTTTTAAGGAACTGTACGATAAGGGTGGCGAAGCCGCACTGCAGGAAATCTCCCACCATCGTCCGTTACCGAAGAACCGCGTGGATCCGCAGGTCGAGGCAGCGGTGGTAGAACTGGCTCTGGAACTGCCTGCCCACGGCCAGATCCGTATTGCCAACGAGGTACTCAAGCGCCATGCCCTGAGCGTCTCGCCGCAGGGTGTGCGCAGCATCTGGCTACGTCACGACCTCGAGACCATGAACAAGCGCCTGAAGGCGCTGGAGGCGAAGTCCGCCCAGGAAGGACTGGTGCTGACCGAATCGCAACTCACCGCGCTTGAACGTGCCAAACTGGAAAAGGAAACGCACGGTGAATTCGAATCGGAATGCCCCGGCTATTGCGGCGCCCAGGACACCTTCTATGTCGGCACGCTCAAGGGCGTGGGCCGCGTCTACCAGCAGACCTTCGTCGACACCTACTCGAAGGTGGCGTTCGCCAAACTCTACGACCGCAAGACGCCGCTGCCGGCAGCCGATTTGCTCAACGATCGCGTTGTACCGTTCTTCGATAGCTACGGCATTCCGCTCTCGCGCGTGCTGACCGATCGGGGCACCGAATACTGCGGCAACCCCGAGCACCACGAATACGAGCTCTATCTGGCCGTCGAGAACATCGATCACACCCGCACCAAAGCCCGTTCGCCGCAGACCAACGGCATTGTCGAGCGGCTTCACAAGACCATGCTCAACGAGTTCTATCGCATCGCCTTCCGTAGGAAGATCTACGACTCGATCCCGGCATTACAGACCGATCTGGATGCATGGCTTGACCAGTACAACAATGAGCGCGAACATCAGGGACGATGGTGCTATGGCAAGACACCCATGCGAACCTTCCTTGATTCGCTCGAGCTCGCCAGGGAGAAACTGATCCCTCACTAAAACGCCTTCCTTCTTTACTCGCCCGACTACCTGTCAGGTGCAGTCCAGGCTAATACAAATAATGCCCGTCGCCGACGTTCGCCGTTCCTACTGCCAACCTAAACTACGACGACAAACTTCCCCACGGCCTCATTACGCTCCATCAATTCATGAGCAATCGGTACTTCGGATAGGCCGAAGATGCGTGCGGGTCGACTTTGATAAAAACCGCTTGCGCCCAGCTCCACAATTTTCTGCATTGGCACATCCGACAGCGGGAATTCCGGAGCCCCAAACACGAAGCTCCCAAAAAAACTCAGATGAACGCCGCTTGGCATCTGGCCGAGCGGATCGAACTCGGCGAGTGGCGTAAGGCCGCCCAGGAATCCGGCCAGGCAAACACGGCCGCCACGACGTGTCGCACGGAGCGAGTCGAGAACAGTGCTGTTTCCGATCAGATCAAGCACCGCGTCGGCCTTACCACCAGGCCATCCGGGCGCTGCACATAACTCACCTGTGCTCGTCACTACATGGGCGACTCCCCGCGCGCGCAACATGGCTTCGCAATCCGGCCGACGCGTCGTCGCAATCACCTCCGCACCGAGTTGGGCGCCGATATCGATCGCCGCCAGCCCGAGACTCGAGGTCCCCCCGCGTACGACGAGTCGCTGCCCGGACTTTACTTCGAGGTCTCTGTGAAGGCACGTCCAGGCGACCGCGTAAGCTTCCGGCAGCGTGGCGAGTTCTGCCCAGTCGAGGGGCGTTTCAACGGCCACGACATTGGTCGCGGGTACAACGACGTATTCTGCATAGCTGCCGTCGATCGTTCGCCCCATTCCGCCCATCAGCGCGACTACCGTCTGGCCCTCGTGCAGGATCCCCGCTGCATCCGATACCACGGACCCAACACATTCGATGCCACTTACTTCCGCTACATCTCCCCATAATCCTCGCCGCATGTAGAGTTCGGCGCGGTTCAGACCAAACGCCCGAACGCGAATCAAGACGCAGCCGGGTTTGAGGACGGGACGTGGCCTCTCCACGATTTGAAGCACCTCAGGACCACCAAACTTGCTTCTCACGATTGCTTTCATGTCGATCTCCTCATTGGGAGACTGAATGGTAGGATCGAGCTTCGTCGATAGAAATTACTCTCTTTCGACAAAGACTGAAGGCCATCTCTACAATGAACGAGCCCACGCTTTTACAGTTGCAGTGCTTCGAAGCACTGGTTGCCGAAGGCAGCTTTGCCGCGGCCGCTGCGCGGCTAAACCGAACGCATCCAACGGTCCATGCGGCGGTAAGGGCGCTTGAAGCTCAAGTGGGAATGGTCCTGCTAGACCGGGCCGGATACCGTGTCACGCTGACCGCAGAAGGCACGGCGTATCACGAGCGCGTGATGCAGTTTCTTCGTCAATATGAAAATCTGCGGCGCGAAGCGGCTCAGCTCGCTGCTGGACAGGAGGCAGAGTTACGCGTCGTGGTGGGTGACCTGTGTCCATTGACCGAGACCCTCGGCACGCTCAAACGGTTCTTCGAGACGAGTCGCGGCACGCGTCTTACGCTGCTGTTCGAGGCGATTAGCGGCCCTTGGGAACGGCTGCAGAACGGCGAGTGTGACTTGATATTTCATCACATCGACAAACCGTCGCCCGCGATCGAATCGGTTGCATTGTTCGAGGTCAAGTTGGTTCCGGTCGCAGCCCCTGGGTACATCAAGCCATTGACGGCCGACTCGCTCACGCCAGCCGATTTGAGACCCTATATTCAGTGCATCATCCGCGATACGAGCAAGCAGTTTTCGGACGCCAACTACTATCTGATCGAGGGCGCGCCAACCTGCACCGTGCCCGACCAGTTGATGAAACGCGAGTTAATTGTGCAGGGGCTCGCGTGGGGGCACATGCCTTACCATCTCGTCGCCGGCGATCTCGAGAAAAAGCGGCTTGTGTCACTCGAGGGGCGGCACTTGCAAGGCGCGACGTTCAAACACTACGCGGCCCGGCTTCGCGACGCCGCGCATGGTCCCGTTGCGCAGCGTCTTTGGAGTCAGTTGCTGGAGCAGGGTGCAGGTTAAATGCGAATAGGCGCAACATGCGAAATGATCTGAACCGCGCAGCTTATTGGATTGCGTTCATCCTCGAACGCTGTCAATTTCCCAATCGCGATGCGCTCGCCGCCCAATTTGCGAACTCCGAAATCGGCGAGCTTTGTGAATGCGGGTGCAACAGTTTTGCGCTATCAATGGCTGCACCTGACGACGTTCCTGGAATATCGGCGCGGGGACACGGTTACGGCCTGGTATTTGAAGCAGACTTTCGGGACCGTAACGAATCCGACGAGTCACGATCGCTTGAAGTACTTTTGTTCACCAATGATTCGGGTCATTTGACCTACGTTGAGATCGACTATTGTGGAAACGGGCTACCAATCCCCGAGCGGATGAGCCTCGAGTCGGCTCCCTATCACGTATTCCATGGTGAGACGCTGATCCGTGCATAGATAGCGGATATGTCAATCGCACGGGACAGTGAACGGTCAGAGGCGGATTCCTGCTGTCACCACTCGAATCGAGTCAAGCCGTGATAGATTTGGCCCGACTGAGGCTGACAATAACTAGGTACCCCACATTTCAGTTCGAGATTTCAATGGTGCCCAAAAAAAATATCCGGAATCATTGCAGCGCAGTTGCGGGGCTGGCGATTGCAGTTGCTGCGACGTGCGGCTGTGCACAGGTCCAGACGAACAATGCTGTTAACGCGGGCGCGCACGGGGAAGCAAAGGAGGGCGGCGCCGAGGCGGAAGTGATGCATGGACTGCAGTACACGATGGGCCCATCGAAGAACTATGCCCAAGCATTTGCCTTGTTCCGAAAAGCGGCCGATCAGGGGAGTGCTAACGGCGAGTACGCCGTCGCGCAAAGCTACGAGGTTGGCCGAGGCGTAGAAAAAGACGAGACAGAAGCAGTGGTCTGGTATAGAAAGGCTGCGGAGCAAGGCGTAACCGCAGCCCGGGCACGCCTCAGGACAATGTTTGTTCATGGACAACTTACACCTGTCGATGATGATCGGGGCGGGAAATGGTGGCACGGGCTCGTGGAGCAAGCGGCTGATGAGTCACAATCCTTCTCTCGGACCTACGCTGCTGCTGCCCAAGGCAATGCAGACGCTGAGGTTACGCTCGCCGTCGCCTATTTGACTGGTGTGGGGACGCCTAAAGACCGGACTCAGGCGACCTGGCTATTTCAGCAGGCTGCCGGGCAAGGACAGACCGAAGCTCAATGTCTTGTTGCTGCTATCTCAGCTTCCGATGATGACTGGACCATACCAGCCGAGATGACGCGTGCCGCGGACCTGTGTATCAACGCAGCTAACCATAGATATGCTGATGCTCAACTTGTCCTCTCCACCTTCTACATGATGGGGCGTGGCGTACCGAAGGATCCTGTACAGGCCTCCTTCTGGCAACGTACAGCGGCTGAACAGGGGCGACGTGACGCCGCATTCATGCTCGGTGACGACTATGAGCATGGAAAGGGTGTCCCGAAGGATGCCGCGCAAAGCCTTATCTGGATCCGTAAGGCTGCAGATCAGGGATACCCGCCAGCTATGACTAATCTCGGCATGCAGGCTTCCCTCGCTCACTTCACTGGGAAAGAAGATCCCCTTGGTGATAAGGAGCTTGCAAAAGAATTTCTGGACCTGGGAGTCGAGTATGCGTCGGACTCGGAGCGGGACTTGCTTCCTAATTTGTGGGCCAGTCGCGCCGCGCAGGAAAGGGAGCGGCGACTGCAAAAGCAATGGCGTCGAATTGTAGCTCCGGCATTGAAGCCAATCGGAGCAGACGGTCAGTGACCTCTCCGGTCTAAAGGTCATCTTGTAGAGATTGGCTGGGACGATTCACCAATAGCGCTGAGTGAGAGCGTCGGCAGCCAGTTGCAACGGCAATCCGAACCCATAAGTGATAGTTCGTTTATAGATTGCACGGTCGCTGACCTACCCGCCGACCTACGCACCAACCTGCACCACTACCCTTTATTGAACAGACTCACGACACGGGACATAGATTTCGCCGCCAGAACGAGCAGAGCGCCGGAGACGCTGTAGTCGACGTTGAACATCAAGTCGATCAGATAGAACATGGCTAACGCGATGAGCGGGTGGCACATCGCAAGGCTTATCAGGCGTTTCATCGGCATCTCACGCGGTTTCGTTTGCACGAACCGGTAAGTCACTGTGCGTGAACCGATCTGCGCAAGTTTCGTGGCGCGCCAGGTTTCCGGAATCCGTGGAAGGTTTGGCTGCGAAGTAGGGATGACGCTGATCTGTCACGTCCCGTCCTGTGATGAACTTTGCCTCGCGCAACCGGTTGCCGTCCTGCCCGTGCGTCGCTGTCTTTTGCCCTATCGTCCAAGTCTTGCCGATGATTCTCCTGGCCATTGCCGAGCGTCCGGAAAGATTGTCTGTTCCTCCTGCAAAAGGGGACGATGTGTTGCACGTGTTTATGTCACGCGGCGACGCATCGCGCGTGGTGAAATAAATCGGTAAGGCATTTGTCATCTACCGCCGCGGCGGGTATAACATGAACCCCTCGGTCAAATTGAAGAACGACCGGCCTCCCGGTTCCTTGCCCGGGAAATCGCATATCACGCGAGCTCTTCATGGATGCAGTTTCTGACGTCCTGCGCGCTGTGCGCCTAAGCGGCGCGGTGTATCTGACCGGAACCTTCACGGCACCGTGGTGCGTGATAGGCCGCACGGATGCTGCGCTCTGCGCGGCCTATCTGCCGCGCTCCGAGCGTGTCGTCTCATATCATCTGATCATTGAGGGTAGCTGCTGGGCTCAACTGGCAGACGACCCTGATTCCGCGATTCATCTCAACGCTGGTGAACTGCTGGTTGTGCCGCAAGGCGAAACGCATTTGATCGGTAGTGCTGTGGATCTTGCACCCACGCCAACTGAGGTGCTATTGGCTGGCCAGATGGCGGTAGAACCAGGCGAGGTAATGACGGTGTCTTACGGAGGCGGGGGGCCTACGACTCGCATCGTCTGCGGTTTTCTAGCCTGCGACGATACGCTGAGCAACCCACTGCTCTCATCGCTGCCGCGACTCTTCAAGGTTGATATGCGCCATGATCCGCGAGCTGCATGGCTTGAATCCTCTCTCAAGTTTGCAGCCAGCGAAGCTGCGAGTTCGCGGGCGGGCGGTACGATTGTCCTCGCCAGACTGTCCGAACTCCTGTTTGTCGAGGCGGTGCGCAGCTGTATTGAAGCGCTTCCTGACCACCAGACAGGATGGCTCGCGGGCGTGCGCGATCGCTACGTGGGGCGCGCGCTTTCGTTGCTTCATGCTCAAGCAGTCCACCCCTGGACCGTCGACGAGCTTGCACGCAAGGTGGGGTTATCGCGTTCCGCGTTGGCGCAACGCTTCACCGATCTCCTTGGACAACCGCCAATGCAATATCTGGCGAGATGGCGCATGCAGATCGCGGCGCAGGAACTTCTCGCGGGCAGAAAGTCCCTCGCCGCTGTAGCGGAGCAGATTGGTTATGAGTCTGAGGCGGCATTCAGTCGGGCCTTCAGGCGGGAATTTGGAATGCCGCCGGCAGGCTGGCGCAAGAGCAAAGGAAAGATGAACGGCGCTGCCGAATCCGCGCAGGCCGCCCCCGCTGCAAGTGGCATCACGCCACCGGCAGATCAGTGACGTTTACTGCCATACCCGAAGCAACATTCACTCGCACGCGTCAAAGCTGACCCGGCGTTTCGGCCATATCTCCCGGTGGCCCGGCCATAGAACCTCGCGTCTCCCAATCGTACATTCGAGCGTACCGGATGCCAGATCAACCATCTGGTTCTGACCGGTAGATGAACATTTACGGCTCGACCGTACGCAGGTTCATATTGGGAGAAATGCCATGAACGCAGTATCGCGACTCTCCAACCACGATCGTTACGCCCGTTGCATTCGCGCTTCAAAGATGGTCAATTGGGAAATCGAGCGTGACGTGATTGGAGGCCGCAGCTTTGACACGTCGCAGAAGTATCTTCCCGATGGGCTCTCACTGGCTCCGAATTTCTTCACACTCTCCGAGAGCGAAAAGCGTTTCGTCAGCCAGATTCAGGGGCGCACGTATGCCAACGTGTTCGGACTCGTGGAGCGTTTCATCAACGCCAAGGTGCTGGAAGTCAGCCGTGATCATTGGCTCGGCGACCAGATAGCGCTTGAGGCGCTGGTCCGATTCAGTGAAGAGGAACTCAAGCATCAGGCGTTATTTCGTCGCATCGACGAGATGATCGGTGAGACGCTCCCCCCGGGCTATCGCTTCGACGTCGACCCGAATGTTGTTGCCTCTGCAGTCCTCGGGAAAAGCACGTGGGCCGTATTGGCGCTGACGCTGCATATCGAACTGTTCAGCCAGCTCCACTACCGCCAGAGTATCGCTCCGGACGATCAGCTATCGGAGCTGTTCAAGAGCGTGTTCCTCTACCACTGGAAGGAGGAGAGCCAGCACGCCATCCTGGACGAGCTCGAATGGGTCCGTCACGACGCCACCATGACGGACAGTGATCGCGACAAGGCTGTTGACGAATTCATCGAGCTGGTCGCCGCGATCGACGACATTCTGCGGGCGCAGGCTGCAGCCGACGCGCGTTATTTCAAGGCGAATTGCGGCCGCGCAGTCGACGAGACGGAAGCCCAGTCGATCGAAGCGAATTTCCTAGAGGCTTACCGGTGGCAGTACATCCACTCGGGTGTGCGTCATCCCCATTTCGGCCAGGTGCTTTATAGCCTCATCTCCGAAGACCAGCGCAGGCGCATCCATGCTGCGCTCGCCACATTGCAATGAGATTTACTGAAGCTGAACAATCCACCTATGCTGAAGGAGAGGGAACATGAATGCCAACGCACAGACCAACGAACCTAACGTCGTTAATGTTGTTAACGGCCTTAACGTCGACGACCTGTTCGCCCTGATTGAGGGCGTCAAGGAGGATGTTTCGAAAGCCACCACGAGCTGGCGTGTAGCGACGAGCTGGCAGGGCCAGACTCGAACGCGCGCCGAGGTAGAGGGGTTCTCGATCGGCGGGCAGGATGTGCCGCGCCGGTTCACGATCGATATCGATGAGCCCTGCGAACTCGGTGGCTCGAACAAGTTTGCCAATCCTCAGGAGCACCTGATCGCCGCGCTGAATGCCTGCATAGCGGTGGGTTACGTGGCGCAATGCGCCGTCCGCGGGATTACGCTCGAATCCCTGCAGATTGAGACCGAGGGTGAAATCGACCTCAGGGGTTTTCTCGGGATCGATCCGAAAGTGGCAAACGGCTATGAGAGCCTGCGTTACACCGTCCGTATCAAGGGCAGTGGTACCAGCCAGCAATTCGCGGAAGTCCATGACGCGGTAATGGCCACTTCCCCCAACGTCTACAATCTGGCGAACGCCGTCGTTCTGAAATCTACCCTTGTGGTCGGGTGAACTTCGCGATGCGGGCGCGGCGACTCGAATCGTTTTCGTCGCGCTCGCAGGCTCTAGCGTGGTTCACGCAGTCTTCGGTTCACCGAACCATCGCGAGGCGGCCTGAGCAGCCTTCTCATGGTTAGACGAGGCCTCACTTCACGCAGAAGAGAAAGCAGTTCGCCGCCTTCGCGGCGTCGCGACGATCGTACCATCCCATATAGGATCGATCCAATTGCGGCTTTGGCTACGCGTTGCGGCGCCGCGCGGAACCCATCGTCATGCTGGCGGACTGAGGGATCAAACTCGGCGTCCCGCCTGGCACAGATCCGGCGTATGACCGAAGTCTGTCGGTTGTTGGGCGGCAATGAAGCGGCTGACTTCTGCGAGCGTACTTTCCGGTGCGGAAGACTTCCGTAACAGTACGAACGGTTCGGTGAAATCGCGAAGTGCGTGAGGCGACACCAGTTCGCCCGTGATGAACACAACCGGAAGCACACCCGCCCAGGCGAAATGCTGCCTGATCCGTTCGGCGACCTCCATGCCCGTCGGCCCATCGCGCAGGCGGATATCGGTGACAATGATGTCGGGTGCGCGGCAGTCATCGGCGAGAATCGCTTCGAATCCCGCCATTGACCCGGCGGCATCCACCAATGCGTCGGCACTGAGGAACAACCGGCGCAGGCCCTCGAGAACGGCCGGTTCGTCGTCGCAAAGCAGGATGTATTTGCCCTTAAGGATCGACGTGCACGCGTCGTCTTTTCGATCGTCCGTCCCGACAGCAGGTGTCATTCCAGATATCGGAGCGTACAGGGAAAAGCGCGACCCGCGCCCTTCGACTGACCAGAAACGCATACTGTGCTTCGGCAGAATTCCGGCAACCCGATGGACGATAGACAGCCCAAGTCCCAGCCCTTTCGACCGATCGCGGCCTGGGTTGTTAATCTGGTAGTACTCGGTGAATATCGCTTCCCGATGCACGGGCGAGATGCCGATACCCGTGTCCCATACATCGATACGAAGCTGTTTTCCAATCAGCGCCCAGCCGACTACGACACCGCCCTCGGATGTGTTCTTGATCGCATTCGATACAAGATTGGACAATGCCCGTTTGAACAAAGAGCGGTCACTTTCAATAGGCGGCGGACGGCGCCGACGTACGCTGATTCTGAATTCAATGCCCCGCGCCCTTGCCGGTTCAAGGTATTGCTCGAAGACTTCCGCCAGCACGGCCTGCGTATCGACTGGCGCCATGTGCGGGATGTATGAACCCAGTTCGCTATAGTCCTGGATATCCTTGAACATATCGAGGATGTCGCGTGCCGTTTCCTCGATGACGTCGAGATCATGGCTTGCGGCGTGTTCATCTTCGAGTTTCATTCGCGCGCTACGGATAAAGAGGTTGATCGCGGCGAGAGGCTGCTGGATGTCGTGGTAGGCCGATGAAAAGAACCGCTCCTTCTCTTTAACGAGTTCTCTCATGCGCTCATTTTGTTGCTTGACTACGCGGGAAGCGGCATCGACGCGTGCCTTGGCTGCGCGCAACGTGCGCCGGAATATGAATTCGCGCCGGGCAGCGCGTTCGAACTGAATGCAGACGACAATACCGGCGAGATACATGATAGACACCGTATTCCCACGGGAAAGCCAGGAAACCCAGTGAAACCCTGGCGTGGAAACATGACCCCCTATCCAGAGGTAAATGGCAAGACGAAAGACCAGGGCGCATAGTCCGACCAACCACGCTGCCGTGATTGCGCGGAGTCGGAACGACGTGAATATCAGGAAAATGATAAGAAAAAATTCGGGGAAGAGATCCTCGAAGACCTGGGTCGCCGGGTAAACGTTCATCAACGCTATTTGGGCGAACCAACAACTCAGTATCACTACACAAAGTAATCTGACAACCCGGCGTTCGTCAAAGGCGCGGGATCCCCACATCAGCCACAACGGTAGGGCCATACCCACGGCACCTGCGAGTCGCACATAGCTAACGTGGAAGATGATGCTGGGATCAAACGTGCGCAGCAGCCACCAGTCCCGGCCAACAAACACGATCCATATCAGTATGAGGCTGGCGCCAGCCAGCCTGCGTTGGCCCGCGTAGCGACGCGCATAGTCCATACGGAACGCACGCTCCATCGCCGCTGACCCGAACTTGCGCACTACGAAGCCAGACGATCTCATACGGGCGCACCCCATCGTCATGCGTAGCCACTCGCGATAAACCAGAATAACAGGTCGCGATCCTTGCCATCACCCACAAATGTATCAACAAGGTGGTGCCATTGCCCCCACCTTGACGGTTTGGCAAGGTGCCCGGTTACGGACGACGACTATCTGATCCGTCGCCCGAATCGGCCAACGGGACGCCGATCACGCCTGTCACGGATCCGGCGCCTGACTGAAGCCTGCCGGCTGCTGGGCGGCAACGAACCGGCTGACCTCAGCAAGCGTGCTTGCCGGCGCGGAAGACTTCCGCAGCAGCACGAACGGTTCGGTGAAATCGCGAAGTGCGTGAGGTGACACCAGTTCGCCCGTGATGAACACAACCGGAAGCACACCCGCCCAGGCGAAATGCTGCCTGATCCGTTCGGCGACCTCCATGCCCGTCGGCCCATCGCGCAGGCGAATATCCGTGACGATGACATCTGGCGCGCGACCGTCCTCGGACAATATCGCGTCGAATCCCGCCATCGACCCGGCGGTATCCACCAGTGCGCCGGCACTGAGGAACAACCGGCGCAGGCCCTCGAGAACGGCCGGTTCGTCGTCGCAAAGCAGGATGTATTTGCCCTTAAGGATCGACGTGCACGCGTCGTCCTTTCGATCGACCGTCTCGACAGCAGGCGTCATTCCGGATATTGGCGCGTACAGGGAAAAGCGCGACCCGCGTCCCTCAACCGACCAGAAACGCATGCTGTGCTTCGGCAGAATTCCGACAACCCGATGGACAATAGACAACCCCAGTCCCAGGCCTTTCGACCGATCGCGGCCTGGGTTGTTAATCTGGTAGTACTCGGTGAATATCGCATCCCGATGCATCGGCGAGATGCCGACGCCTGTGTCCCGTACGTCGATGCGAAGGCTTTCCCCAATCTGCACCCAGCCAACTATGACTCCGCCCCTGGAGGTGTTCTTGATCGCATTCGATACAAGATTGGACAACGCCCGTTTGAACAAAGAACGGTCACTTTCGATGGGTGGCGGACGGCGCCGACGTACACTGATTCTGAATTCAATGCCCCGCGCCCTCGCCGGTTCAAGGTATTGCTCGAAGACTTCCGTCAGCACCGCCTGCGTATCGACTGACGCCATGTGCGGGATGTATGAACCCAGTTCGCTGTAGTCCTGGATATCCTTGAACATATCGAGGATGTCGCGTGCCGTTTCCTCGATGACGTCGAGATCATGGCTTGCGGCGTGTTCACCTTCGAGCTTGATCCGCGCACTGCGGATAAAGAGGTTGATCGCGGCGAGAGGCTGCTGGATATCGTGGTAGGCCGATGAAAAGAACCGCTCCTTCTCTTTAACGAGTTCTTTCATACGTTGATTTTGCTGGTTGACTGCGCGGGATGCCGCTTCAACGCGTGCCTTGGCTGCGCGCAACGTGCGCCGGAACACAAATTCGCGCCGGGCAGCGCGTTCGAACTGAATGCAGACCACAATACCGGCGAAATACATCATGGACACCATCGCCCCACGGGTAATCCAGTGAGACCACGGCGTGGAAGTACCCCAGATGTATTGGAACAGTACTATAAGGTGATAGCTTACAACGCATAGTCCGACTAGCCATGCTGCCGTGATTGCGCGAAGTCGGAACAACGTGAATATCAGAAAAAGGGCAACAAAAAAGCCGGGGAAAATCTCCTTTCCGACCTGGACCGGCGGGTAGAGGTTCACCAACGCCAATAGGGCGAACCAGCAGCTCAGCGTCACTACACAAAGTAATTTGACAGCCCGACGTTCGTCAAAGGCGCGTGGTCCCCACAGCAGCCATAACGGCAGGGCCATACCCACGGCACCTGCGAGTCGCGCATAGCCAACGTGGGAGAGGATGCTGGGATCGAGCGTGTGCAGCAGCAACCAGTCACGGACCACAACGACGGTCCAGATCAGTATGAGGCTGGCGACGGCCAGCCTGCGTTGGCTCGCGTAGCGACGCGCATAGTCCACACGGAACGCACGCTCCATCGCCGCCGATCCAAACTCGCTTACCAGGAAGCCTGACAATCTCATAGGGCCGCTTGATCAGGAAAGGCGCTGTGGGCGGATAGTGCGCGACGTCGGGAGACTGTATCGGCGCACCGCAGGTTAGACAGGTCCCCACCGAGCGTCGCTAACGGAGTAAGACGGCACATTCCCGCGAAAGCGGCGCCGGTGATCACGAGTGCACAGCGCCCTCGTGCGTGGCCACAGGGAGATGAATGCAGACTAACAGGTCACCATCCCTGCTGTCAGCCACAAATGTATCCGTCCTTTCCGGGGCCGAGGAGGTATGGCAGAAGCGGTTTAACGTGGCAGACGCGGACTGCGATGGCGTCGAGGGCACTTACTGTCTTAATGACGGGCAATGCATGACTACGTTCGCCGCGTTCTGAAAGAACGGGCAAGTCATGTCTTGCGCATGTCGATTTCTCCCACGATCATTCGTCGTATTCACAGGAGGCGCTTTTGTCTCCGAACACTATCGTTTTCAAAGGAGAAACCCAAATGCGTGTAATGGTCATGGTCAAGGCAACCCCGGAATCCGAAGCCGGGCAAATGCCAAGCATGGAGCTCATCGCGGCGATGGGCAAATATAACGAGGAACTGGTGAAGGCCGGGATCATGCAAGGCGGCGACGGGCTGAAGCCGAGTTCGGCAGGCGTACGCGTGAGGTTTTCAGGGAAGGATCGAACCGTTGTTGACGGCCCATTTGCTGAGACCAAGGAATTGATCGCCGGGTACTGGCTCTGGCAGGTTCAATCGATGGAGGAGGCGATTGAATGGGTCAAGCGCTGCCCGAATCCGATGGTGAGTGATTCAGAGATTGAGATTCGGCCTTTCTTTGAGCCTGCGGATTTTGGCGAGGCCTTTACGCCTGAGCTTCAGGAGCAGGAAAAGCGTCTGCGGCAGCAGATTGACGGGCAGACCCGCTGATAACTTTCACCGCATCAGTCTGCGGGGCGCGCGGAGGCGCCCCCGCTCCGTCTGTCTGAGGCTTAGGTCAGGCGTCGTGGCTTTGTGCAGGGGACGAGGTGCAACGCGGTTTCATGGCATTATCGTGTGCACCTTCACACCACCGCTGGAGCATACGTCATGGCAACTTACATAGTTTTCACAAAGGAAAGCACGCAGGATCAGGGGGAACTCGACATCTACCAAAGCAAGGTGGGCGAAACCTTTAAAGGTCATCCCGTCAAAATTCTCGCGGCTTACGGACCTCAGCAGATCCTTGAGGGCGATGCGCCAGAGGGCGTCGTGATCGTGGAGTTTCCGACGACGGAGGCCGCGCGCGCGTGGTACGACAGCCCGGCATATCAGGAGGTCGCGCAGCACCGGTTCAAGGGTGCGCGCTATCGCGCCGTTCTCGTCGAAGGCCTGTGACGAACGGCTGCGCATAATTGTTTTGCATATTGTTAGGCCTTCCAGCAAGGGGTAGTCGTGAACAGCGTTTCAATTGAGGCCGTCGCGCCGGACGATGCCGACGTGTTTGTGGCACGCCAACCCGTCATGGATCGGGCTGGTCGCGTTGTCGCATACGAGCTTCTCTTCAGAGACGGTCCCACCGGGGGAGCGCGGATCGGGGACGAACTGCGCTGTACCACGGCGGTGATTGAACGCGCAGTGGGCTCGATCGGTCTCGAACGGCTTGCCGGCAGCAAGGCTTGTTTCCTGAATTGCCCACGTGATTTTCTGTTTTCGGACTACCCGTATGTGCTGCCGGCGTCACGTTTCGTTCTGGAGATTCTGGAGTCTGTCGAGCTGACCTCTGACCTCTCGCGACGGTGCAGCGAGTTGCGAGGAGCGGGTTTTCAGATCGCGTTGGACGATGTCAGGAGCATGACAGACGAGGTCCGATGGTTTCTTCCTTCCGTCGACATCGTCAAGATCGACTGGCCGTTTGTCGAACGTGCGGAATTACCTGAACTGGTCAGTCAGTTCAAACGGGCGGGAAAGGTCGTGCTCGCCGAAAAAATCGAAACTGCGGAGGATGCGGAGCATGCCCGGCAACTGGGTTGCGATCTGCTGCAGGGCTACTATTTCGCCAAACCGCAAATTCTTTCAGGCAAGCGCGCGATGCCGCCAGTCAAGGCGATTCTTCACGTGTTCGACCTGGTCGGCGCCGATGCGCCGTTGGGGAGTATTGCGCGAGCGCTAAAAGAGACGCCCATGCTGGTTGCCCAACTCTTACGGCTTGCAAACAGCAGCGAGCAGCCTAACGGCAAAACGGAGCGCATTTCGTCGCTCAAGCAGGCGCTCTCGATAGCCGGAAGCCGCAGACTTTTGCATTGGTGCGGACTTCTGCTTTACGTCGGCCGGGACGGCCTTCCAGTCGAGGACGATCCGCTTGTGCTGCTCGCACAACGACGCGCACATTTCATGGAAGAGGCGATCGACGCGATGCCGGATGGCTCGCGTTCGCTGGCGTCGGCAGGCTATCTGACGGGCATGCTGTCGCTACTGCATGTGGCGTATCACATGGAACTGCGCAGCTTCGTCGACGAGCTACCCGTTTCCGATTCCATCCGGCTGGCGATCCTTAACGGCGGTGGCGTACTCGGCGAATTGCTGTCGGTCGCCACGCTGCTTGAACGGGGCGATGTGGATGCGGCGACGGGGAGACTGCAACAGCTGGAATTTTCCCCCGCAGGGGTTCGGAAGATCGTTGAGTGCTACTGAGGCGATTTGCAGTATCGCGGGTGGTATGACGGCCAGTCTCAGTCGTTCGACGGCGTATCAATGTGGACATTCGATCGCATACAATACGTATACCGTGCATCCGAATTGAGTGAGACGACGTGACAGCATCTTCCCTGACAACCCCGGAGAAACTGGGGGAACTGGCCTATCAGACTTTGCGGCGAATGATCCTCGATAAGGCATTACGCAGCGGCGGCGCCGTCGTTGAAGGGCGGCTGGCCGAGGAACTCAACATTTCCCGCACGCCCATGCGCGAAGCGTTGCTGCGGCTTGAGGGCGAGGGGCTGTTGACGCGCGCCGGGGCCCGCTCTTATTCGGTGCGCTTCGTCAGCGCGCAGGAATACTTGCAGGCGATGAAGGTGCGCGAGCTCCTTGAAGCGGAGGCCGTCGGCCTTGCCATCGGCAAGATCGACAAGAAGCAGATCCAGCAACTGATAAAGAAGATCAAGGCTCTGCGCAGTGGGCAGCAGGAGCAGGAACACTGGCAGATCGACGACCAGGTTCACACGATGATGGCGCATGCAAGCGGCAACGACGTGCTCGCGCGGACGATCGAAGTGGTGCGCACGAACAGCCGGCTGTTTGAACTCACGACACCTTTCAATCGAATCGAGGAGGATCGCGCCGAACACCTTGCGATCCTCGAAGCGTACGCTGCCGACGACGCGGAAGCTGCACGCGCTGCCGTTCGCACGCACTTACAGAATCTGCGCAGTTTCGTGCTTAACCGTCTGAGTGGAGGCAGCGGTCCCTGAGCCGGATCGGCCCGCTAGTGGCTCGCGGCCTCAGCGACTCAATCAGTGGCGCAGGATCTTGCCGACGAATTCACGCGTGCGCGCTTCCTGCGGGGCATCGAAAATCTGCTGCGGCGAGCCTGTTTCGATCACATGGCCACCGGCCATGAACACGACTTTCGACGACACCTCGCGCACGAAGCTCATCTCGTGCGACACGATGAACATGGTGATGCCCTCCAGTGCCAGAGCGCGAATCGTATCGAGCACCTCGGTGACGAGTTCGGGGTCGAGCGCGGCGGTGACTTCATCAAGAAAGAGCACGTTTGGCTTCAACGCCAGCGCGCGGGCGATTGCCACACGTTGCTGCTGACCACCTGACAACTCGTCCGGATACGCTTTCAGTCTGTGTTCCAGGCCCACGCGCGTGAGCAACCGGATGGCATCGTCTTCCACCTGCTTGCGCGGCCAGCCCTTGATCCGGGTAGGCGTGATCATCACGTTGTCCAGCACGGTCATGTTCTGGAACAGGTTGTATTGCTGGAAAACGATCGCGATTTCCGAGCGCAACGACCGCACGGCCGCCTTGTCCCCATAGTTCACGAGATCACCGTTCAGCCGTACGCTGCCGTGCTCCGGCGGCAACAACCCCAACAGAACGCGCAGCAACGTGCTCTTGCCCGATCCGGACGGCCCGATCAGGCTGACGATTTCACCTTTCTCGACTGACAGGTTGATACGTTCAAGGACCGTGTGCGGCCCATACGACGCCTTCAGATCAACGATTTCGAGTTGCGGCAAGTTTCTTCTCCAGGCGCTTACCCAAGCGCGACAACGGGTACGACATCACAAAATAAAGCACCAATACCGTTCCGTACACGAGCCATGAGGAAAACCCCTTATTGGTCAGCACCTTGCCGGCGGACGTCAGTTCCATCACGCCGATCTGCGAGGCGAGCGCCGTGTCCTTGATGAACATGACGAAGAACCCGAACGTGGGCGGCACGATCACGCGCCACGCTTGCGGCACGATGACGAAGCGCAGCGATTCGAAGTACGAGAAATTCAGCGTTTGCGCGGCTTCCCATTGGTTTTTATGGACCGATTCGAGTCCGCTTCGAATGATCTCGCCAAGGTACGCGGACGCGATCAGGCAGACGCTCAGCGACGCGACGGCAAACGTCGAGAGATTGGCTTTCGACGTTTGGCTCGCGAAGAACACGAGCATCAGCGTGACCAGAAACGGGATGCGGCGAAACAGAAAGCAATAGACAAAGGCGAGGGCGCGTAAAGGCGCCATCGTGCGGGAATGCGTGACGCGGACAATCGCTATGACAAAGCCCGCGAGAAAGCCCGTAAAGCAGCCGGCAGCGGACAGCACGAAGGTTGCGGCGAACCCTTCCACTAGCAACAGCAGGTTGTAGAAAGAAAACAGTTGTGCGATTTCGGCGTGTGAGGAAGCGAACATCAGAACACCTTGATTTTGGCGCGGCAGACATGGCGCCCGATCATCGCCAGCGCGAACGTAGCGATCAATGTGACGGCGACATACAGAACGGCGGCCACGCTGAACGCTTCGACCGAAAGGTAGGTTTGTGAACTGAGGTTGTACGTGCGCCCCGTCAGTTCTTCGACGCCGAAGATCGACGCCATCGACGTGCCGAGCGTCATGACGATGAACTGGTTCGACAGCGGCGGGAACATTACCTTCAGTACGTGTGGAAAGATCACATGCCGCACGATCTGCGGCGTGGAGAAGCCGAGTACTTCTGCGGCCTCGATCTCCATTAGCCGGACCGAATTGAACCCTGCGCGCTGGATCTCGCACAGATACGCGCCCGCATTGAACGTCGCTCCGATCAACACCGCTGTGAACGGCGACAGGGTCACGCCGATCTCAGGCAGCGCGAAGAACAGGAAAAAGATCTGCACGAGTTGCGGCGTATTGGTCGCGAATACCACATAAGCCATCACCACTTTGCGCAGAAACGCCGGCCCGTAGCGCAACACCGAAGCACAGACGAGGCCGATGATCATGCCGAACCCAAACGCGAGCACGGCGATCTGCAGGCTGAGCCATGCGCCGGCAAGCAGATAAGGCCACTGCTGGAGGATGGGTTCGAAATGTAGGGTCATCGAATAGTGGCTCCCGCCGGATGCGAAGTGCTCGTCCGTTACGGCGACGAGCGCTGTCGCCAGTTTCCCTTACTGCGCGGCTGCAACAGGTGTAGGTGAGGCGGTCGGATCGTGCAGCATCGCGCTGCCGAACCACTTCTTCCAGCTTGCGGCGACAAAGCCGTTCTTCTGCAACGCGCCGATTTCCTTGTTCAGACGCTGCGTCAGCGCCACATTACCCTTTTGCACGCCGATGCAGTCGTAGTCCACTTCGATCGGCGCATCCACTACACGCCATTTCGTCGGATAGTTCTTCGTGTAGCTCAGCATGAAGTCGAGCACGTCGATCAATGCGTCGGCGCGGCCCTGAGCGATCGCGCGAACCGCATCCGGATAGTTGTCGAGAATCAGAAGCTGCGCCTTGGGCAGTTTGTCATGAATCAGCTGGATAGGTGTCGTGCCGCGTACCTGAACGAGGCGTACCGCCGGATCGTTCAGCTGGGTCCAGTCTGAATAGGACGTCGCCTGCGTCGTCAGGACACCTAGCACTTCGGTGTTGACCGGGTCGGTGAAGTCGATCACCTTCAGGCGGTCCGCGTTGCGCGTCATGCCGCCCATTACCGCGTCGATCTTGTCGGTCATCAGAAACGGCACGCGATCGTTCGAGCCCACCGGAACGATCTCAAGCTTCACGCCGAGCGAGTCGGCAATCTTCTTAGCAATACTGACATCGAAGCCGTCGATGTTGTTTTTCGCGTCGTAAATGCCGAGCGGCGGCAGGTTCGGGTTGATGCCGAACACGATCTTCTTCGACGCGATGATTTCATCGAGCGTACGGGCGCTGGCGTCCAACGAGCCGAGCAACGCGCAGGCGGCAACACCCACGGCGAGCATGCGGGTGAGGAGGGTAAAGGATTTCATGCTGCAACTCCGTAATAGGTTCGGGGGCGAATGCTGACCGTTCTGGCGCGTGGTTCGGGCATCTTCAGGACCGCCTTTATTTTGGCCATTTTGCGTATACGAAACGTATACGATAAGATAAAAACATCGACGAAATTAGTTGTCAAGGGAGCCATGCCCCATGCTGGATGAGAAGACCATGCGCATCGAGAAGGCAGGCGGCGCGGCTACGGTGAGGTTTCTCTTCGACGGCCGGCCGGTGCGGGCGCGCCAGGGCGAAAGCGTGGCGGCAGCGCTGTTCGCCTCGGGTACGAAGACCTTACGGGCGAGTCCGTGCAATGGCGCGCCGCGCGGCATGTTCTGTTTGATGGGGTCTTGTCAGGAGTGTCTGGTCGTAGTCGATGGTTGCCGCGCGCTTGCATGCCGGACGACGGTCATTGAAGGAATGCGCGTCGACAAAGTACCGGAGATCGGCCTTGATATCTGAGTTCGATGTCCTTGTACTCGGCGGCGGCCCTGCCGGCGTGAACGCGGCGCTGGCTGCGTCGGCAGCAGGTCTCAAGGTCGCGCTGTTCGATGAGAATCTGGCGGCCGGCGGGCAGGTCTACCGCGCACCGGTCAGCGCCGCTGTTCCGTCGAGTGCGGATCAGCAAGCGGGCGACGCGCTACGGCGCGAACTCGCTGAAAGTAAGGTCACCACCTACTTCGATTACGTGGTCTGGGCGGTCACCGCCGACTATCGCGTCGACGCCGTGGGTCCGGCCGGCCCTGTGCATTGCATTGGGCGCGCGCTGATCATCGCAGCGGGAACCACGGAACGTGTCGTGCCCTTCGACGGGTGGACCACGCCCGGCGTTATCGGGCTGGCCGCCGCAACGATCCTCCTCAAATCGCAAGCCATTCTGCCGGGCTGCTCGACATTAGTCGCAGGTTGCGGGCCGTTGCTTGCGGCCGTCGCCGCGAAGACGATAGAAAGCGGTGGCAAGGTCGAAGCAATTGCGGATATCGCGGGCCTCGGCGACTGGGTCCGCGCGCTCCCCGCCATGGTGTCGCGCCCCGATCTGATGCGCGAGGGTTTCCGCTGGTGGCGCGAGATTCGCCACGCAGGCGTGCCGATTCATGCGCGGCACACGATAGTCAAAGTCGAGCCCGCCGGCGATCGGCTGCGTGCGACTCTGGCGCCGTGTGACGCAGCAGGCCGGCCCGTCTCCGGAGAACACCGCAGCGTGGTCGCGGACTGCATCGCCGTCGGTCATGGGCTGACCCCGTCAACTGAAATCACGCGTCTCCTGCGGGCGGAGCATCGGTACTCGCGGCAGGCGGGAGGATGGATCGCCATCACCGACGAGAACTGCCGCACCTCGCGCCCGCGGCTCTACGTGGCGGGCGATGGCGCAGGCATCGCTGGCGCGGCCGCGGCGAGCCATCATGGCACGCTCGCAGGACTCGCCTGCGCCATCGAGCTTGGCGGCACGGACGTCGCCGGGCTCCGGTCGCGACTGTCATCTGTGCGTCGGGCGCATCTCAAGGCGGCGCGCTTCGGTCGTTCGATGGCGCAATTGATGGCGCTACGAATCGGACATACCGACGGCATTGGGCCGCAAACCATCGTGTGTCGATGCGAAGACGTGACGCGCGCCGAGATTGATGCCGCCTGCGACGCCGGCGCGCACGACGTGAACCAGCTCAAGGCATGGACGCGCTGCGGCATGGGACCGTGCCAGGGGCGCACATGCGGAGACGTGACGGCGGAACTGCTTGCGGCACGCGCATGCGGCGGCTCGCGCGAACGCGCGGGCTGTTTTTCTGCCCGCACGCCGTTGCGGCCCGTGACGGTTGAAGCGCTGACCGGCGAGTTCAGCTACGACGACATTCCGATCCCGAAGGCTGCGCCGCTATGAGCCAGCCGACGACAACCGCATTCGATGTCGCCGTGCTTGGCGGCGGTGTGATGGGATGCACCACCGCACTATTTCTGGCGCGAGCCGGCATGCGAGTGGCGGTGATTGAACGCGATGCGCTGTGCCGTGGCGCGTCGGGCGTCAACGCCGGCACGCTGACGCTGCATATGACGCGTGCCGCGCTCGTTCCCTACGCGATCCGCGCGTGGAAAATGTGGATGAACACCGACACTTGGCTAGGCCACGGCGTGCTTGCGACGTCGGCGCCTGGCCTCTCGCTCGCCTTCACCGAATCCGAGAAAGTGCTGCTGCAGCAACGCGCGGCGGCGAGGCGCGAGTACGGCGCGCAGATCGATCTGCTCGACCGGGATGCCGCGCTCGCCGTCGAGCCAGGCCTGAATCCCGCAATGCTGCAAGCCGCGTACTGTGCAACCGATGGCTTCGCCAGCGCCTATCTCACGGGCCGTGCTTTCCATGCGGCATTGCGCGAAGCGGGTGTACACATTTTCGAGCAGACACCGGTCACGCGCATCGAGCGCGTCGCGGGGATGTATCAGGTGTACGGCCCGGACGACGCCATCCGTATCGACGCGACGCGTCTGGTGATGGCGGGCGGCGTGTGGCTGGAACCCCTGCTCGCGATGCTCGGCATCCGCATCCCCGTCAAGACGCTCGTCAACCAGTTGATCGTCACTGAACGCATGCCGCCCGTGATGAAATCGGTGCTGAGCATCGCGAACGGGCTGCTGTCGATGAAGCAGTTCGCCAACGGCAGTGTCCTGATAGGCGGTGGCTGGCAAGGCATCGGCGATCGCGAGCGGGGTGGCGTGGAAACCGTGCCGGACAACCTGATCGGCAATCTCCGGCTCGCGCAGCATGTGATCCCCGCGCTCGCCAAAGCGCGCGTGGCCCGCATCTGGCTCGGCCTCGAAGCCGAAACCGCCGACGCCATGCCGATGATCGGTGCGCTCCCCGGTTCCCCCGATGCGTGGGTAATCGGTTGTGTGCATTCCGGTTACACCAGCGGTCCCTACATGGGCAAGCTGCTTGCTCAGGCCATGCTCGGCGAAGAACCCGAGTTACCCCTGTTCGATCCGGCGCGGCTCGTCGTGAATGACGATGCGCCCGCCCAACTTCATCGGGAAAAGACAGAATGATCCCTACGCATGCCGACCCATTCAACGGCATCTATGCCGCTACGCTATGCCCCCTCGACGCGGATGGGCGACACCTGGACGAAGCGGCGCTCGAGCGGCATATCGAAACGGTGGCGAGCGTCGACGGCATTGTCGGGCTTCTGGTGAACGGCCATGCCGGCGAGAACTTCACGCTCTCGGCGGCAGACAAGCGACGCGTCGTGGAAATTGCGCATGCCGTCTGCGGCGACCGCTCGATCATCGTGGCCGGTGTGAATGCCGAGGACAGTTATGAAGCGCAGGCCCACGCAAACGACGCAAGACAGGCTGGCGCCGATGCCATGCTGCTGTTTCCGCCATTCTCATGGGCGCTGTCGACCGATCTCGACACCGTACTGACGCATCACCGCATCGCCAACGCCGAGGCCCGCCTGCCGATGATGCTTTACCAGGCCGGCGTCGCCACGGGCGGCATGGCCTACACGCCGCAGATGCTTGCCGCGCTCGTCGGCTTGCCCGAGGTCGTGGCGATAAAGGAAGGCAGTTGGGAGACGGCCGCGTACGAAGCAAACCGCCGGCTCGTTAAATCGATCGCACCGCATGTGGCCGTGATGGCATCCGGCGACGAACACCTGTTCACCTGTTTTGCGATCGGCACCGAAGGCAGCCTCGTCAGCCTTGCGGCTGTGGTGCCCGAACTGGTCGTGGCACTGTATCGCGCTATCGAACACGGTGATCTCTGCCGCGCGCAGCAGCTTCACGAGCGCATCTATCCGCTTGCGAAGGCTATCTACGGAACCGCGCCGGCCTCGTACGCCAATGCGCGCCTGAAAGCCTGCCTGCACTTGCTGGGCCATTTTCCGCATCCGTCGATGCGCCCACCGATCCCACTGCTTTCCCATGCAGAGCTGATGCGTCTCGAAGACGCGCTCGCTATCGCAACCGACACTCAACGGAGTGGTTTATGAGTTCGACCCCAACCCTCATCAAAGGCGGCCGCATCATTACGGCCGTTGACGACTACGTCGCCGACATTCTTGTGGAAGGCGAGCGCATCGTCAGCATCGGACTGAATCTCGACGGAGGACCGGATGCACGGGTGATCGACGCGGCAGGACTGCTGGTGTTTCCGGGCGGCGTCGATTGCCATACGCACATGGAGAACACCTTCGGGGCCTCGGTGACCTGCGACAACTTTGCGTCGGGCACACGCTCGGCCGCCTTCGGCGGAACGACGACGATCATCGACTTCGCGTTGCAAACCGCCGGCACGAGTCCACTCGACGCGATCTCGCGGGCGCAATCGAAAGCCGCATCGGCCGCGAGCATCGACTACGGTTTTCATGTGATCGTGACGCAGGTAGACGAGCGCGTGCTCGGCGACATGCAATACGCGATCCGTCACGAAGGTGTCTCGAGCTTCAAGATGTTCATGGCCTATCCCGGCACGGTCATGTCGGACGACGCCGCGATTTTTCAGGCGATGCGGATGGTCGGCCAGCACGGCGGCATGATCGCGTTGCATGCCGAGAACGGCACGGTCATCGACCTGCTGATTCGCGAGGCGCTCGCGCAAGGCCATACCGCGCCGCGTTATCACGCGCTGACGCGGCCCGCGATCATGGAGGGCGAAGCGACGCATCGCGGCATCAAGCTCGCCGAACTCGCCGAAGCGCCGGTCTATTTCGTACACCTTTCGGCGAAAGAGGCACTGAAGCATGTGATCGAAGCGCGCGACCTGGGCATTCCGGTGTTTGCGGAGACTTGTCCACACTATCTTTTCTTCGATGAATCTGCATACGCCGACGACAGCTTCGAGCTCGCGCGTTACGTGATGAGTCCGCCACTGCGCTCGAAGGAAGCGCAGAACGCGCTCTGGACCGCGCTCAAGACCGACGATCTGCAACTGATCTCGACCGATCACTGCCCGTATTGCATGAAGGAGGGGCACCGCGGCAACGTCAACCAGAAGCCGCTTGGACGCGACGATTTTTCGAAGATCCCGAACGGCGTGCCTGGTGTCGAAACGCGCATGACGGTGGTCTACGACGGTGGCGTTCGCGGCGGCCGCATTTCGCTGAATCGCTTTGTCGAATTGATGTCGACTGCGCCAGCAAAGCTCTTCGGCCTGTTCCCGAAGAAGGGAACGTTAGCGATCGGCAGCGACGCCGACATCGTCCTGTTCGATCCGAACGAGTCGCACATGATCAGTGCGGACACGCAACACGGCGATTGCGACTTTACGTTGTTCGAAGGCCACGCAGTCACGGGCCGGGTGAAGAAAGTGCTGCTACGGGGGGAGTTGCTGATCGACAACGGCGACTGGGTCGGACGGACCGGTCAGGGGCAGTTTGTCTCCCGCGGCGAACTCGGCGGTCACTGGTAGAGCGTCATGCCCATCTATGAATATGCCTGCGACGCATGCGGGACGTTCGATTCGATCCGCCCGGTTGCGAGGCGAGATGAGAGAACGCCGTGCCCGGAGTGCGGCCTGCTGTCGGCGCGCATCGCCAGCGGTGCGACGGTGTTGCTGGCGCAGCGCGGCGAGACCATGCCGACGGAAGAAGGGGCTTATGGCTTCAGGCATCAAGGTGGCTGCGGTTGCTGTCGCTAGAAAACTGACACGACTGCGCAAACCACCGTTGCACCTTGATAGCTGCTGTTCAAGCCGCACATTCCGCGTAGTACCGATTCGGTGCCGGAAAGACGCCGGTCATCACTTCGATCAGGAATGGACCGTTAAGCTGTGACGCTTCGCTCAGCGCATCTGCCAGATCATCGAGGTGCTCGACCCTGCGCGACGCGACACCAAGCGAAGCGGCAAAAGCGGCCCAGTCATGACTCGGCAGCTCGCTGAACTGCGCCGGAATAGAGCCATTGCTGATTGCGTCGATATGGACCGCGCCATGCGCAGCGTTGTTCAACACGACATAAAGCACCTTTACGCCGTATCGGGCTGCGGTCTGGATTTCCATGCCGTGCATCAGCATGCATCCGTCTCCGGTCACGACGACACACGGACGCTCCGGCGCCGCAAGCTTGACGCCGATCCCGGCGGCGACTGCCCAACCCATCGGCGCAAGGGAGCTGGATGAGAAATAGTTGCCAATGCCCGATGAGAGCCAGTAGTGAGCCATGAATATCCGGTGGGCGCCGGAATCCACGACAACGTTTGCATCCTTGGGCAGGAGTTGACACAGTTGCTTGACGACGTCGCCTGTATAGAGCGCTTGATCGCCATCTGAACCCCGCACGCCGGGTTGCTCGAACTTATAGTCGTACAGAGGAGTTTCGTTGACCTCGGCGACCCACGCTTTTCTTCTTTCCAACACCGTGTGAAAGTCGGCGGTCCGGTCCGTGTCCATCTGGGACAGCAAGCGGAATGTGGCGCCAATCCCGGAGAAAACTCTGCCGCGCGCGACATGCCCCGTCGCGGGTGCGTCGAAGCTGTCGTCGAAGATGATCAGTTCCTTCCAGGCAGAGAGCTTCTCCGTCCAGTTCATGCTGTCGCGTTGATTCAGATCGCTGCCGAATACGACGAGGACGTCGAGCTCGTCCGAGTTGATGACGCGAACGGCCCGCGAGTGGCCCGAGAATCCGTACACGCCGAGCGAGAGGACATGATCCTCAGGAAACGCACCCTTTCCCGATAGCGTGGTCGCAACAGGAATGCAGAATTTTTCGGCCACGTCGAGCAGGACCTTCGCGGTTTCCGGGTCGTTGCCGCGGCTGCCGATCAGGAAAGCGACCCTCTTCGATTTCAGCAGATACCGATTGCACAAGGCCTCCAACGCAGCGCGGTTCGCGGGGACCTCGCAGGCGTTGAACTCGTCATGATCGTACGGTTGCCGTGATGCGTTGTGGCCGGGTAGCACTTCCTGCCGTTGAACGTCGACAGGGATGCTCACGAACGACTGCGCTCGACGCATCCAGTTCAAACCGTCTGTCGCGCGACGCATCTCGGCCTGAAGATTGTCCTTGTTCTTCAGTTCAACGACATTTTCGACCAGGCTCCTCACCACGCCGCTTTCGAAAATGCCACTCATCGTAGCGTCCTGGAACGCGCCTTTGCCTTCCGCACGCGACGAAACCCCTCCGGCGATATAGAGCATGGGAATCCGGTCGGCGTGAGCGGCCGCCATACCGGGCACGAAATTCATGGTGCCTGGTCCGGAGATTCCCACGCATACGCCGAATTTCCGGCTGGCCCGCGCATAACCGTCGGCCATGAAAGCACTGCTGGTCTCATGCGCGCAAACAATTCCGCGAATCGATGGCGACTTGTCGATTGCATCCAGCAGGGGGTAGATCATCTTCCCCGGCACGAGGAAGACGTGGTCGATTTTCGCGACTTCCAACGACTTCACGACCGTTGTCGATACATTGAGAGGAGCGTGTGATTCCATATTTTTTGAGTACGATCCGAGTAGAAACCAATAATCGGATCTCGCTATCCCTCATCCGGATGTCGCGCGTGGCCCTCGAAAGAGCAACGTGACGAAGCCGGCGGCACAACGCCGGTATGTGGAGACAGCGAGACGGCCCTGAACGCGTTGCACACCGGCTGCAATCGCGTCCCGTGCTGCTTCATCAAGCCCGTCTGAAATGGGCCCGTGTCTCCATCCGTGAGTACTCTTTCTCGGTTACGACGTCGCTCGCATGCGCTGCCTCGATGGCTGAGGCGAGGGCTGCGAGGTGTTATCGGCCGTGCGGTGCGCGTGAATCGCGAACCTCGGTCCGTTCGACTACAGGTTGTCGTCCAGCTTGAATGCGTTGCCCCGTTCAGAATGTCTGCCAATCGGCAGCTTCATTTGCACTGGTCGCGGCCGCGGTGCTTCCGCCGCTTGTTAAACGTGGCGTCGCCGCGGGCTTTGCCAACCTTGCAGTGGCCGCTGCGTGCGGCTTTCGATGCGGTTCCTTCCGGGCGGTGTTCACCGGTGACGCAGATACGCGCTTGACGTCGATCTTGAAGAAGGCTACCGCTGCACGCAGGCTTTGCGCCTGCTGCGCCATCGACTGGGCCGCCGCCGAAGCTTCTTCCACCAACGCGGCATTCTGCTGGGTGACCTGGTCCATCTGGTTGACTGCCTGATTGACCTGTTCGATGCCGGTGCTCTGTTCTTGCGACGCCGATGAGATTTCGCCCACGATATCGGTGACACGCTTCACCGACCCAACGATCTCATTGATCGTGCCGCCCGCCTGCTCGACAAGAGCCGAGCCCACCTCCACCCGGTTGACCGAATCCGCGATCAAGTCCTTGATTTCCTTTGCGGCGCTGGCACTGCGCTGCGCGAGCGCACGCACTTCACCGGCCACGACAGCGAAGCCGCGACCCTGTTCGCCGGCACGAGCCGCCTCGACTGCCGCGTTGAGCGCGAGGATGTTGGTCTGGAAGGCAATACCCTCGATCACACTGATGATCTCGGACATTTTGGTCGAGCTCGCGGAGATATCGCGCATCGTTTCGACCACCTGTCCGACGACCTCGCCGCCTTGCTGGGCGATGCCGGAGGCCGTACCGGCGAGCGTTGCTGCCTGCTTCGCGTTGTCCGTGTTGTGACGGACCGCAGCGGTCAGTTCTTCGATGCTCGAGGCGGTTTCTTCGAGCGATGCTGCCTGCTCCTCTGTGCGGCTCGACAGATCCAGATTCCCTTGTGCGATCTGCGAACTCGCCGTCGCCACGCCTTCGGCGTTTTCGCGGACTTCCGCCACGACCTGAGCCAGCGCATCACGCATTGCCTTTAGCGATGCCATGAGGCTGGTCGTGTCGCCGGGCCGGAGGTCGATGCTTACGCTGAGATCGCCGGCTGCCACGCTTCTGGCGAGGTCGGCGGCTGTTGCCGGCTCAGTGCCCAGTTGCCGTGTCAGACTGCGCGCCATCCAGACGCCGATTCCCCAACCGATCAACACGGACAGGACCACCAGAACAAGCATCAGATTGCGGCCGTCCTCGTAGACCTTGTCGTTAGATCCGGCCGTCGCTTGGGCGTCGCTCTGTTTCACATTGACCAGCGTGCCCATCAGGACCAGGGTCTTGAAACCCTTCTCATGGTATTCGCCCAACAGATAGGCAGTCAGGGCAGCTTGATCCTGTAGCCCGGCGGCGTTAATCCGGCCTTTCATTTCATCGAAGGCCTGTATGTAGTCGTGCCAGCCCTGATCCAGCTCGGCGAAGGTCGCCTTCCCTTTATCGGTGTAGACGAGGGGCTCGGCTTGATTGAGGTGCTCGCGCGCCGAAGCCAGGGCTTTTTCAGCCTGGCCTAGCGAGGCGGTCCGCTGCTCGGCAGTGGCGGCCAGAATGGCGTTGCGTAGATAGGTACCGACTCTCAGCACATCGGCGTTTGCTTGCTGGATCTGGTTAAGCCCCACGAGATCCATTCGATAGGTCGTGTCTGCGTTTGCGCTGATCTGTCCCATGCTGCGGACGCCGATCACACTGACGATGGCACTGATGACTGATACGAGGATGAAGGCGCTGATTAGTTTGGCGCCGAGCTTCATATTGCCGATATTCATAGCTTGCTTCGTCAACGTGAAAAAAATTGGAACAAAGAAATAGATCCGACAACGCTCGCGCGTCGCCGGATAGTCGGCAATGCCGTCCGGGGATGCGGCAAGTGCTCCATGTATTCAGTTAACGGCAGGCACAATCTATTCTTCATACCAATTATCGTTTACGCGCAAATTCTTTGTATTTTTATACTTTCAAGTTATTACTTTGTAAGGTTGGCGCGAAGACGACGGTCGCAGGTTCAGCGACTGAACCCGGCAGATGAGATGACGTTTCGACAACTGGCAGTCCTTGCGTCGCGTCTTGATAGACTTGCGCGTACAGAAAGAAATGCGGGGGAAGTGCGTGAGTCTTGACGAATACTATGGGCGGCTGAAGTTGCCGGGCACCGCGTCGCCGGCAGACGTCAAGCGCGCGTACCGACGGCTAAGAGCGAAGTACCACCCCGATCGCAACAAGGGGCGCGAATCGACAGTCGAGCCGGTGTTCAAGCGCATTCAGGAGGCGTTCGAGATCCTGACCGGCAAGCGTGAGCCGCCCGTCTTCAATCCGATGGCGGCATCGACCGAGCGCCGCGACGAGCCAGCCCACTCACGCGAACACCGCAGCCCGCCGCCGATGCGCGGTGCGAACTGCCTGATCGAACTTTTCGTGCCGCTCGAAGCCGCGATCCACGGCGGCGAGGTCGAAGCGAGCTATGCGGTGAGGGGACCGTGTCACCCATGTCAAGAAAGAGGCGCCCAGTGCGCGAACTGCAACGGCAGTGGTCTGTCGGTCTCGGGTACGCACTGCACCGCCTGTGGAGGGACCGGTCGCCCGCCAGCGAGTGAGCGGTGTCAAGCGTGTCTCGGCACGGGTATCAGAACCTGGCGGAAGTCCGAGACAGTGAAGGTTCCAGCGGGTGTGTGGGACGGCCAGCGTCTTGTCGTCGAAGGTGGCGGGCATCCCGGGCCGAATGGCGGTCCACCGGGCGACGCGATCTTCTCGATCGTGATTGTGTGCGGCGCGGCCTTTCGTCGAGACGGCCTGAACCTCGCAAGCGAGATTCAGGTTGATTTCGTGACCGCCACGCTCGGCGGTAACTTCGAAGCGCAGATCCTCGGCCGCGCCCACCAGATGACGATTCCGCCGAATGCGCAACAGGGCAGCACGATCCGTCTGCGCGGCCATGGACTCACGGACCGCAACGGCTCGCGCGGTGACCTGACGCTGCAATTGGTGCTCGCGATGCCGGCTGCGGCGTCACATCTCACCGACGACGAACGACAACGGCTGCGTGAGATGTTTGCGGACGCCGGGCGTCGAGCAATGCAGGTAATCACAGCGGCCGCGCCAAACGGCGTGCCGTCATAGCTGGACAATCAGCGCTGCTCTGGCGCACCGAATACGAACAGCAGCATGCTGCCAAAGCTCAAGATCCGTCGCACAACATATTCGGAGAATCCAATGTCCGTATCCATGACGAGGTTGATGCTGTATGTCCGCGATGTTGCACTGCTGAAATCGTTCTATCAGACACATTTCGACCTTGCTGTCACGGAAGAAATTGAAGGCGAATGGGTTGTGCTAAAGGCGGGCGAGGTCGAGATTGCCCTGCATCGTATCGGCGAGCCTTACCGCGACCGACCAGCAGGCGCCAACACCTCGAATTCCAAAATCGTTTTCTCGGTGCTATCGGGATTGCCAGAGTTGCGCGAGAAACTTGTGAATGCCGGTGTGCCGATGCGCAACCTGAAGCGCTACGACGGCTTCGCCCAACTGATGTGTGACGGCGAGGATCCGGAAGGGAATGTGTTCCAGCTTTCGCAAGCGGACTGATATCGCGGCGTGTCAGGTGCGGTCCGATTGCTTGCGATTTTTGCACTGCGCGATAGCTTACAAAAATAGTCGAGGGAAAGATGGGTCCGTCTCTAAACCGGATATTGCTGTATGCAAAAGATGTGAAAAAAACCTGCACGTTCTACGAACGATACTTCAGTTTCGCCTACAAGTTCGATGACGACGATCGTATTGCCGAACTCGTATCGCCGCACGGAGGCGTCATCATCATGGTGCATCAAGCCGCGAAGGGAGTAAGGTCAGGGCAAGCTACGGTGAAGTTGGTGTTCGACATCGACGACGTCGAAGGCTTCAAGAACAAATGCGCGAGAGGCGGTCTTGAATTTGGCGCAACCCATCAAGCGAATGGCTACAGTTTTGCCAATGCGAAAGACCCAGACGGGAACTCCATATCTATTTCGAGCCGCAGTTTCGCAGCAAAGTAGTGACTTTGAATAAACCAATCATGAAACATAGTTCAAAAGGTGGCCTTGTCTATTCCACCGATGGCGGACAGATGTGTCCCGAATGCAGAAAGGCGCTCGCGGAATGTATCTGCAAGGCAGTTGCCAGGGCATTGCCGGTGGGCGATGGCGTGGTGCGGGTGTCACGCGAGACCAAGGGCCGGGGCGGGAAAAGCGTAACGATCGTTAAAGGGTTGGCGCTCGATCCTCTTGCTTTGGCCGTGTTAGGCAAGCAATTGCGCACGGCCTGCGGTTCTGGTGGAACGGTCAAGGACGGCGTGATTGAAGTGCAGGGTGATCATTGCGAGCGAGTCATCGAAGCGCTCAAGAAGTACGGACACAGCGCGAAGCGCGCCGGGGGTTAATCGCTTCAGTGAGAGTTAACGCCCCGGTGCAGATCGATTCTGCTTCGCTTCGTGCCACTCAACAAAGGTGACTAAACATACTGCGCTTCGTTGAGATCGGCGATGAGCGTCGGCCCGGTTGGATGCCAGTCCAGCCGAGCTTGAGTCTGAACACTGGAAGCCGGCATATCCAATCCGATGAACATTGCCATCCATCCAAAATGCGCCGCTGCTTCATCCGGGTTGATCGAAACGACGGGCAATTTCAGACCCCGACCAAGCGCCTCGGCGATTTCTCGGCTACTGATCCCTTCTTCGCCGACCGCATGATATCGAGCCCCCTGTTGGCGCTCTTCTACGGCGAGCCGATAGAGATGCGCCACATCGGAGAGATGGCCGGCCGGCCAGCGGTTACGACCCTCGCCCACGAAAGCAGAGACGCCTTTCTCCCGAGCGATAGCAACGAGCGGCGAGATGAGTCCCTGCTTGAACGGGTTGTGAACCTGAGGTAGACGTACCACCGACACGTTGACACCCGCCTCCAGGAGAGCATTCCCAGCCAGCTCAGATGCGATCCGCGGATTGGGATGACTGACATTAAAGACATCCTCGGTCGCCAGTTGACCATGCTCACCGCTACCCATGCCGGTCCCGGAGGTGATGATTAAAGGGCGGTCAGAGCCAGCGAGCGCCGAACCGAGTGCCGCAATCGCACGCTTGTCCTTTTCGCAGTTCTCCACGAATCTTGAGAAATCGTGATCGAACGCCGTGTGAATAGCGGCATCTGCTTTTGCGGCGCCGCTGCGCAGGCTCTTCGCATCCTCCAGGGTTCCGCGATGCACCTCCGCCCCTGCATCGATAAGCGCTTGCGCTCCCGCGTCCGAACGCGTCATGCCGATCACGTGATGGCCAGCGTTGATGAGTTCGGGAACGATGGCCGCGCCGATGAAACCTGTCGCGCCCGTCAGAAAGATACGCATAGTGAAACCTCCGTGATTGTCACTGCGACTATCTGACCATTTCCCGTTCTGTTGAAGTGGTGACGTCATCCTATGAAAAGAACTAACAGGATGCCGATGTCGGCCGGTCAATCCAACGCTGACGCAATACGTCGACCCGCCTCAACCTCAGCGCCCGGCCTTAAGCTGTGTCCACAGCCTGTTTTCAAGGCGCAGGATATCGGCCGGCAAAGGCAATGACAGCGTGAGCGATTTCATCTTTTCTCCGCGAGGATAAACCGCTTCATTCTCGAGGATCGCCGGCTTCACATAGGCACGGGCCGAAGCATTAGCGTTCGGATAGAAAACCTGATTGGTGATCGCCGCGCTCACCTTCGGCTGAAGAATGTAATTGATCCATTGCATTGCAGCTTCCGGGTGCGGCGCGTCTTTGGGAACACCCATCAGGTCGAACCACAACACCCCATCGCCCTTAGGAATGACGTAGCGAATCTCATACGAGCGATGCGCCTCTTCTGCACGCCGCTTCGCTATCCCGACGTCGCCCGACCACGCTAGCGCGATGCAGACATCGTTATTGGCGAGATCGTTGATGTAGCCGGACGAATTGAACTGGGTGATGTACGGGCGAATCGTTTTGAGCAGCTTGAACACTTCCTGATAATCAGCGGGGTTCTTGCTGTTGGGATCCTTATGCAGGTAGATCAACCCAACCGAGAACGCATCCTCGGCGGAGTCGAGCACGGAAACGCCGCAGGTTTTCAGCTTCGATACGTATTGCGGATCGAACAGCAGGTCCCAGCTATCGTAGGGGGCATCCTTGCCTAATATCTGCGTTACCTTCGTGACGTTGTAACCAATGCCGTCTGTTCCCCATGACCATGGCACGGTGTATTGATTGCCCGGATCGGCCGACGCAAGCATCTTCATGAGCACGGGATCCAGATTGGCCAGGTTTGGAATCTTGCTCTTGTCGAGCTTCCGATAGACCCCCGCTTCGATCTGCTTGCCGGCGTAGCTGGATGACGGCACGACAACGTCATAGCCCGATGACCCGCTTAGCAACTTTGCCTGCAAGGTGTCGTCGCCGTCATAGACGTCGTAGCGCGTGTGAATGCCGGTTTCCTTTTCGAATCCCGAGATGGTGTCGTCGGCGATATTATCCGACCAGTTGTAGACATTCAGCTCTTCGGCTTGAGCATGATTTGCGGTCGCGGCCAGTATCCCCGCAGTTGCGAGGATTCCAGTGACGACAGTGATGAGATGGCGGGGTGTCATATCAGCCTTTCGGTTTTAATGAAGGAACTCATGCGAGGGGGGAAGAAGCGTCAGTCAACAATCGGGCGGTCACGGCGCCACCCAACTTGTTCCAGTGCTTTCAGCAACCGGGCGGCGCCGAGCGCCGGGACATGAACGCCTTGGCCGTCCATATCTTCGGCAGCAACGAGGGCGTTGAGAATGGCCTCTTCGACCGCTTCCGCAGCCGCGACGAATAGCGGAGAAATGAAATCGTGAATGACGCTGCGCACGCTGATGACAGGCTCGATCGCCTTGCCGTAATCCGCCGGCGGTATGCCACGGTTGCCTACCGAGAAGGCGATGAAGATGTCGCCACTGGAGTATTCGGTGCCGCCGCCCACGCGGGCTAATCCGATGCTCGCGCGCCGTGCAATCTGCTCGCACTGATGCGGCAGAAGTGGCGCGTCGGTCGCAAGCGTCACTACGATCGATCCCATTCCGGGGACACCCGCACGACGTCGGTCGAATGGCGACGGCAGACCTCGCAGCACTTCGCCCACCGGATAGCCGGCCACACGCAGCGCATCGCGACGGCCGTAGTTCGCCTGGACTAACGCGCCGACGGTCCAGCCACCGTCCGCTGCTGCGAGCTTGCGTGAGGCTGTTCCGATGCCGCCTTTGAACTCGTGACAAATCATGCCGGTACCACCGCCAACCGAACCCTCGGCCACCGGTCCACTGCGAGCGTCGGCCTGCGCCTCGTGAACGTGCGCAGCGGTGACATGCTGCCCCCAGATGTCGTTGAGCACTCCATCAAACGTTTCCAGCACTACCGGCATGCACCAGTACTGGCTATTGCCGACGCATGCGCGTTCGGCGGCGACCAATGCGTCGCGAACCACGCCGACGCTGTGCGTGTTGGTGTAGGCGATAGGCGTAGTCAGCAAGCCTGATTCGCGGATCCATTCCAGGCCGGTGGCATCGCCGTTTCCGTTGAGCACATGACACCCGGCAAAACATGGATCGAGCCGCGCCATGCCGGCGCGTGGTTCGATGATCGTCACGCCGGTTCGAATCGAAGCTTCTGCGTCGTTTTCGACCAGGGTACGATGACCGACTCTTACGCCTTGCACGTCGGTGATGCTGTTAAACGGACCGGGCGTGCCGTGGCCAACTCGAACACCGATGTCTCTGATACCCATACTTTTCTCCTGTGTTGCTCGCTGCGAGCAAGCCTGCCGACGCGCATGCGACGGGGTACAGAGATGGTAGGGTGGGGGACGACGGGTGAAAATCAGGCCGAAGGGCTAGAACGATGGGACGACCTACCCTTTAAGGGGTAGTGGGGGAAACTGACATGCAGCTCGATGTATCGGACGTTGCCTTTCATCAGCGGCTTGGACGTCTGGTCGAAAAGCTCGACGACAAACAGTTCTGGCATGCGCTGATCGACCTGTTGCGCAAAGTGGTCCACTTTGACAACTGGGTAGTGGTGATCTTCTGGCCCAACGGGAAACCCCAGTTAATTGCGGAGATCCAGTCGCGCACGCCGAACGACGAACTGTTCAAGGGATATTTGAACAGCGTCTATTTGCTGGACCCTTTCTATCAATTCAGCCTGGGCGAGATCAGTCCGGGTGTGTATTGTCTGGACGAAGTCGCGCCCGATCACTTCCGGGAAACCGAATATTTTCGCCGCTATTTTTCGGTCAACGTGCTGGAAGATGAGGTGCAGTTGCTGGCCCCGCTGCCTGCGGGCGGAACGCTGTCCGTATCGATGGGCAGTGAACGCCGCTTTAGCTCGACTGAAATCGGAACCCTCTGTCTTTACGGCGCATGGTTGCTTCCGTTGATGTGCCACGCCTTGGTAGCACAAACAGCCGTGCTCCCGCCGCCGGTAAGTTCACCCGCCGGAGGTGATCGACGCCTTCACTTCGAACAGGCGTTGCGCAAGCGCTCCAACACATCGTTGACCAACCGCGAAATCGAAATCGCGCTGATGATTCTTGCCGGTCATTCGACCAAGAATATGGCAAGGCTGCTTGGCGTGTCACCCGCTACTGCCAAAGTTCATCGGCGCAATCTTTACAGGAAGCTGAACATCTCATCTCAGGCGACACTGTTTCTGCTCATCATGGATGAAGAGCCGGAGCCTAACTGAGGCGAACCGGTTCTGATGGGCGATCCTAAGGAGATGCCCGGCTTTGAGCCGCGCCCTTTCTTCTGTAGGCTGTCACCGACAGGCCGTCCGCCGATCAGCCCATTGCTGCAGGGGGATTAGCGTGACCAGGCGGGCCGCCAGGCGCTTGAGCGCCGGCGCACCGTTCGCTGGCCGGGGGGCCACCCACTGAGAAGGAGCCATTCATGGAATCGTCTTCAGGCCAACAACCGGGCGCCCCTGCCGGCCACGTCGCGGAAAGCAGCCACGGGTCGATGCCCAAGCTGGCGCTGGCTGCCATCGGCATCGTGTTCGGCGACATCGGCACCAGTCCGCTCTACACCATGAGCACGGTGTTCGACTCGGGCCACGGGCTGGTGCTCGACCGCTTCAATGTGCTGGGCGTGGTGTCGCTCATCATCTGGTCATTGATCATCGTGGTGACGCTGAAGTACGTGACGCTGATCATGCGCGCCCACAACCACGGCGAGGGCGGCATCATGGCGCTGCTGGCGCTGGCTTCCAGTTCTGTAATGGACCGGCCACGCCTGCGCAACGGGCTGCTGCTCGCCGGCGTGTTCGGCGCGGCGCTGTTCTACGGCGACGGCGTCATCACGCCGGCCATCTCGGTGCTCAGCGCGGTGGAAGGGCTGGAAGTGGCGGAGCCGCAGCTCAAGCCCTTCGTGGTGTCGATCGCGCTGGTCGTGCTGATCGCCTTGTTCCTGGTGCAGCGGCGCGGCACGGCCGGCATCGGCGCGGTGTTCGGGCCGGTGATGGTACTGTGGTTTGTCGTGATTGCGGTGTCGGGACTGCTCTGCATCGGCCGCGCGCCGGCCATCCTTGATGCTTTCAACCCGTTCGTGGGCCTCGAATTCCTGATCCGTAACGGTTGGCGGGCCTTTGTCTCGCTCGGCGCGGTGGTGTTGGCGCTGACCGGCGCCGAGGCGCTGTATGCCGACATGGGCCACTTCGGCGCGCCGCCGATCCGCCTGTCGTGGTTCGCACTCGTGCTACCCGCGCTGGCGCTCAACTACCTGGGCCAGGGCGCGCTGCTGTTGTCGGACCCCAAGGCCGTCGACAACCCCTTCTTCCACCTCTTCCCGTCGGTGGCGCTGTTTCCGATGGTGGTGCTGGCCACGGTGGCGACTGTGATCGCGTCGCAGGCAGTGATCAGCGGCGCGTTTTCCATGACCAAGCAGGCTATGCAACTCGGCTTCATGCCGCGCATGGGCATTGTCTACACCTCTGAACGCGAGGTCGGCCAGATCTATGTGCCCGCCATCAACTGGTTGTTGCTGATCGCGGTGGTAGGGGCGGTGCTGGGCTTCGGTTCCTCTACGGCGCTGGGTTCGGCCTACGGTATCGCGGTGACGGGCACCATGATGATCACCACCTTCCTCACGTTCTACGTGGTGCGCTACGCCTGGCACTACAACTGGTGGCTGTGCGTGCTGGCCACCGGCTTCTTCTTCGTTATCGACCTCGCGTTCTTCTCGGCTAACCTGCTCAAATTCGTGGATGGCGGATGGTTCCCGCTGCTGCTGGGCGCCATCATGTTCACCGTAATGTCCACCTGGCACCGCGGCCGTGCGCTGATGGTCGAAGAGGCCAGCATCCATGCCGGCGCGTTGCCGCTGGGCAAGTACCTGGACAGCCTGTTCGCGAAGGAAACCATACGCGTGCCCGGTACCGCGGCGTTCCTGACCATCGACCCGAACACCGTGCCGCACGCGCTGATCAACAACCTGGCACATAACCACGTGCTGCACGAGCGTGTGCTGTTCGTGCACGTGACTAACCTGGATGTGCCCTATGTCCCGCGTGAGCAGCGCGTGGCGATCACGGCGCTGGGCCACAACTGCCACAGCATCCTCGTGACTTACGGCTTCAAGGACGAGGCCAGCCTGCCGCAAGCGCTGCGCGATTGCGAGCCGAAGGGCCTGGTGGTCGACCCGGCGAAGGTCTCCTATTTCCTCAGTCATGCCACCGTAGTGGCGACTGGAGGCAAGGGCATGCCGGTTTGGCGTGAACGAGTGTTCAGCGTGATGGCGCACAATATCGGCAACCCTGCGGCTTATTTCAAGCTGAGCTCAAACCGGGTGATCGAGCTGGGCTCGCGCGTCGAAATATGAGGTAGAACCTATAAGGTAGAACCTGCAAACATGAAGAGACTTTTCGTTTGCTGCGACGGCACATGGAACTCGGATAGCGACGAGTTTCAGGGGGTGCCTGTTCCAACCAATGTCGTTCGCTTTTTCAACGCGCTGAGCGAGCACGGCGAAGACGGCGTCGAGCAGCTCCGCTACTACCACGTCGGCATTGGCGCCAACGAAGGGCGGGTTCGTCGCCTCGTAGACGGTGCGCTGGGATTGGGTCTCTCCCGAGACATTCGAACTGCGTACAAGTGGCTGTCCGACCACTACGAGGAAGGTTCTGAAATTTTTGTCATTGGCTTTTCGCGCGGCGCGTTCACGGCACGAAGCCTGGTGGGCATGCTTCACCGTTGTGGACTTCCTCGCGAGGCAAGCTGGGCGCTAGTCAAGCAGGCATGGAACCTGTACCGGCTCGATCCAAAGGTACCGGAAAACGTCACCCGACAGGAGCGGTTCTGCATCGAGAATGGCAAACCGCCTCCCATTCGCTTTTTGGGTGTGTGGGAGACGGTGGGCGCGCTCGGTATTCCTGAAATTGCGAACTTATTCGGCTTAGGGAGACAGCGCCTCGAATTTCACGACACGACGCTTTCGCCAGAAGTTGAACGCGCAGTGCAAGCCCTTGCCATTGATGAGCAGCGGAACACTTTCTTTCCAACGTTGTGGACGGACGCCGATGGGTGCGACCCGGCACGCGTGACGCAAGTGTGGTTCCCTGGCGTGCACGCGGACGTTGGGGGCGGCTACAAGGAGACCGGGCTTTCCGACGCCACGCTCAAATGGATGATTGCCGAGGCCGCGCAATGCGGTGCGGTGTTTGAACCGAAGATGTTGGACCAGATAGCCGATGCGGGCCAGTTGTCGCCATCCGCGGTACATGGCGTCCTGCACAACTCGCTCACAGGCTTTTACAGGAGGATCGGATTTCGTCCTCGGTCGTTTCCCTATCTGGCGAAGGATTCACGCATATGCTCCGAATCGATCTCGGATCTGGCATTGGCACGGCAGGCCAGTCCGCCAATCTTTCAGGCTCCTTATCGACCGAACATCAACCCTGGGACGGGGGTGCAGGTGCGCGTTTTCGCCGGCACGTTGTGGAACTGGACAGGTATTTTCATGAAGGAGGGAGTGAGCTACCGGTTCAAGGTGCTTGAAGGTCAAACATGGCTGGATGGGGACACCGTATCGGGAGCGGAGGGCACGCCAGGCAACTGGATGCTACGCCTGTTTGCATGGTCCAAGCGGGTTAGGGACGCGAACTGGTTCGAACTCTGTGGTGCGATCTCATACCCAGGGGAACCGAGCGAAGCAGGCGTGTCACCGCAACCCTTCTACTTCAGAATTGGCAGAGAGATGGAGATCAAGGCTCCTTACTCGGGTTACCTGTATTGCTTTGCCAACGACGCCACCTGGGCGTATTGGAACAATCAAGGCAGTCTGCGGGTCGATATTGTCGAATCAAGCGGGCTGCCGGGCAGCAAGGGGGCGGCATTCCGGCACTCAGACGAAGACCTGACTGCGCCGGCAACAGCACCCGGAGGGTCTGGAGCGGGCGAACCGTCCTGAACGGTACCGCGACGGAGATCGGGACTTCTTTTCGTGCTCATTGGGGCCGGGTCCGCACTTGTACGGCACCGTACCGACCTCCACGGAGGTTAAGCGCACCGTGGTTACACGCGCCTTGCGTCTTTCATCCAAAAGCGCCCGAAACACCCTCGCGCAGTATGATTTTCTTCAATCGCTCGCCCGGGCCGCCCCCTCCAGCAAGGAGTGGCCATCATGCTCACAATCCGAAAACACTATTTCTTTCCGCCGCGCTCATGGCGGAGGCAGTCGCTGCTATGCAATGGCGCGGCAAGACAGATCATTTTGCGTGATTTCGGTCCGAGGGCTGAGCATGACGTGAAAGAGTCGAAGACCGCGATGAAGAAGCAGGGCGCCTGAGGTCAGGCACGCAAGTGGCGTCCGAATTAGGATCGTTCGAAAACTAATATTTAGGATGTCGAACACAAGATGTACTGGTGTTCGACACGTGCTTGACGTTCCGCCCCGGAACTCAAGCCAACCTCCATTTAAAGAGAAAACAAATCATGGCTTATCAAAGCGTCAACCCTAACACCGGCAAGGTTCTGAAGAGCTTCGAAAAACTGACCGATGAGCAACTTGAAAAGTCGATCGCTGCCGCCGAGACCTGTTTCCAGACATGGAAGCATACGACCTACGCCCAGCGTGCCGAAATCGTGGATAAGGCCGCAACGCTGATGCGTAAGAACGTCGATGAATTTGCCAAACTGGCGACCCTTGAAATGGGCAAGCGCATCGACGAAGCGCGTGGCGAAGTCAGGTTCAGCGCCGACATCCTTGCTTATTACGCCGAGCACGCGAAAACTTTCCTGGCACCGACCAAACTGAATCCGAAAGTCGGTGAGGCGCATATGGAAAATAGTCCATTCGGCGTGCTCTTCTGCGTGGAGCCGTGGAATTTCCCGTACTACCAGCTTGCACGCGTTGCCGGCCCGCAACTGATGGCGGGTAACGTGCTGGTGGTCAAGCATGCCGGCTGCGTACCGCAATGCGCGATTGCTTTCGAGAAACTCCTGCTCGACGCCGGCGCGCCTAAGGGGGCGTACACCAACCTGTTGATCTCGCACGAGCAGTCTGAGCGAATCATCGACGACCCGCGCATCAAGGGTGTGGCATTGACGGGCAGCGTCGAGGCCGGCAGAAGTATTGCGGCGCGAGCGGGGCAAAACCTCAAGAAGACTTCGATGGAGCTAGGCGGCAGCGATGCGTTCATCGTGCTCGACGACGCCGACCTGGAAAAGACCGTTCCGTGGGCCGTGTGGGGGCGGATGTATAACGCCGGCCAGACCTGTTGCGCGGCGAAGCGATTCATCGTGCTCGATTCGATTGCCGACAAATTTCTTGCGAAGTTCAAGACCGCGCTCTCCGAACTGAAGGCAGGCGACCCGATGGACGAGAAGACCACGCACGGCCCCTTGTCCACCGAGGCGGCGCTGGTTCAACTGCTCAAGCAGGTCGACGATGCAGTGGCACATGGCGCCACGCTGGTGATGGGCGGCAAACGCATCGACCGACCCGGCTCGTTCATGGAAACGACGATCCTCACGGATATCAAACCGGACAATCCGGCTTTCCGCGACGAATTCTTCGGTCCGGTGGTGTCGTTCTTCCGCGTCAAGGACGAAGCCGCGGCCATCGCGTTAGCCAACGATTCGGACTTTGGCCTTGGTGGTTCGGTCTTCACGAAAGACGAAGCGCGCGGCAAGCGTGTGGCGAGTGGGGTCGAGACCGGGATGATGTTCATCAACAACATCGACTGGTCCGATGCGGAACTGCCGTTTGGCGGCATCAAGGATTCCGGCTACGGCCGTGAGCTCGGCAACATGGGCATCCAGGAGTTCGTCAATACGAAGCTGGTCCGTACCGCCCGCCTCGATGCACCGGCCTGATCTCCACAAGGAAAGCCCGCCATGTATGTCAACGTTGCCGTTCTGACGGAGACCCGGGCCCATGAACGCCGTGTGGCGCTCGTGCCCTCCGTGGTCCAGAAACTGGTCAAACTGGGTGCCCGGCTGCATATGCAGCCGGGGGCGGGCGCGGCGATTCATCTGGATGATGCCGCGTTCGAGAACGTCGCCTTTATAGCGGATCGCACGGCGCTGGTGAAAGACGCCGATGTCGTGCTTGCCGTTCAGCCTCCCGCGCTCGAGGTGGTCAACGCGATGAAGGAAGGCGCGATCCTCGTTTCGTTCATCTATGCGCACAACGAGCCCGCGCTGGTGAAGCGCCTGCTCGACAAGAAGATCACCTGCTTCGCGATGGAGCGGGTGCCACGCATTACGCGTGCCCAATCCATGGACGCGTTATCGAGCCAGTCCGCGCTTGCAGGCTACTACGCGGTGCAACTCGGCTCGACCCGTCTCGCTCGCGTGGTGCCCAAGATTACCAGCGCGGCAGGCTCGATCGGACCGGCTCACGTTCTGGTAATGGGGCTCGGTGTGGCAGGGCTGGAGGCGATCGCGACGGCGCACCGCCTTGGGGCTGTCGTCGAGGGCTACGACGTGCGGCCGGAAACGCAGGAGCAGGCGCTCTCGCTGGGCGCCACCTTCGTCGATACCGGTATCGATGCGCGTGGTAAAGGCGGCTATGCCCGTGAGCTGAGCGCCGAGGAAAAGACCCGGGTCGCGGATGTGCTGACGAAGCACATTCAGAGCGCCGATCTGATCATCACAACCGCCGCGATTCCCGGTAAGGCCTCGCCCAAGCTCATCAGCCACGCACAGGTGGCCGGCATGAAAGCGGGCTCGGTGATCGTCGATCTGTCGGCGGAGGGCGGCGGCAACTGCGAAGACACGCGGCCTGGCGAGACCACGCGGATCGGCAACGTGACGATCGTCGCGCCGCTGAATGTGCCCTCGCTGCTCGGCGAGGATGCGAGCGAACTGTACGCGAAGAATCAGTACAACCTGCTCGCGTTGATCATGAAAAACAACGTCATCGAGATCGACTGGAGCGACGAAGTGCTCGCCAAAACGGTGCTCACCCACGCAGGCGAGAACAAGGCTGAGGCGAGCGACGCGGCGGCCAAGCCTGTTGCCGACGCGAAGAAACCCCCTGCGAAAGCCGAACCTGTTACGCCGGCATGAGCGCGGGTATCAGCGCCTGTATCAACACCGGCACAAACACGCTCTGACCAAGGACCAAGTGATGGACTTCCAGATCAGCATTTCCGGCTTCGTCGCGATTTACATCTTCATGCTGGCCGCTTTCGCCGGCTGGGTGATCATCGGACACGTACCGGCCATCCTCCATACCCCGTTGATGTCGGGCTCGAATTTCGTACACGGCATTGTCGTGGTGGGCGGCATCTATGCGCTCCTGAACGCGAGTACGGTCCAGGAGCAAGTCATCGGCTTCGTTGCTGTGTTGCTCGGCGCGGGCAATGCCGCAGGCGGTTATGCCGTCACCGATCGCATGCTCGCGATGTTCAAGACCAGCGGTCATCCCGCGGCGCACGGCACGCACGGTGCGCACAGCAAGTCCGGCACCGTGAAGTCCATCCACGCAAAGAAGCATTAAGGACGCCGCCATGTTGACCCTGATCCCCCAACTCGGCATCGGCGTGGTCGATCTCGCCGCTGCGTTTCTCTTTCTCTACGGCCTGCACCGCATGTCGTCGCCTGTTACGGCGCCTTCGGGCATTTTCGTCGCTGGTATCGGCATGGCCGTGGCCGTGCTCGCGAGCTTCCTGTATGCCTTCGACGTCGGCGCGGCGGCCCGGCCCAACCTGCCGGTCAACCTGGGGCTTGCCGTCGTTGCTTTGGTGCTGGGCGGCGGCGTGGCCTGGTGGGGAGGCCGCAAGGTGGCGATGACCGCCATGCCGCAGATGGTGGCGATTTACAACGGCATGGGTGGCGGAGCGGCCGGTGCGATTGCCGCGGTGGAACTGTTCGGCAACAAGGCGCAGGGCGCGACCGCGCTCATCATGACCTTGCTAGGCGCGCTGATCGGCGCGGTGTCGCTGTCTGGTTCGCTGATCGCCTGGGCTAAGCTCGATGGGGTCATCAATAAGCCCGTACGAGTGAAAGGGCAGCAGGTGTTCAATGGACTGGTGCTGCTGGCTACCTTCGTGGTTGGCGGCTACATCGTCGTCGCAAGCGCGGACAACTCCGCGCTGATATTGACGATGCCGACCTGGATCTATCTGTTCTTCGGTTGTGCGCTGGCGCTCGGCGTTCTGATAACGCTGCCAATCGGCGGTGCCGATATGCCGGTGGTGATTTCGATCTTTAACGCCTTTACCGGCCTCGCGGTCGGCATTGAAGGCTACGTGTTGCAGAACCCCGCACTGATGATCGCCGGCATGGTGGTCGGCGCAGCCGGCATGTTGCTGACACTGCTGATGGCCAAGGCCATGAACCGTTCCGTGAGCAATGTGATCTTCACCAACTTTGGTGAGGTCGCCACGCGCAAGCAGGGGAAGATCAAGGGCAGCCTGAAGCCGACGCAGCCCGGCGACGCCGGCATCGCGATGCGCTATGCGGCCTCGGTGATTATCGTCCCGGGTTACGGTCTCGCGGTCTCGCAGGGGCAAGGCAAGCTGTACGAATTCGTCAAGTTGCTGCAGGCGGGCGGCGTGTCGGTGAAGTTTGCGGTGCACCCGGTGGCTGGCCGGATGCCGGGCCAGATGGACGTGCTGCTGGCCGAAGCCGGCGTGCCCTACGACGTGATCTTCCAACTCGAAGACATCAACGATCAGTTCGCCACTACGGATGTTGCGCTAGTGATCGGCGCCAACGACGTGGTCAACCCGGCCGCGCGCACCGACAAATCGTCGGCCATTTACGGCATGCCGATTCTCAACGCCGATCACGCCAAGCAGGTGTTTGTGATCAAGCGCGGGGAAGGCAAGGGCTACGCCGGCATCGTCAATGAACTCTTTTACGCAGACAACTGCAACATGGTCTATGGCGACGCCCAGGCCGTGCTCATCAAGATGAGTGAAGCGGTCAGAGGGCTTGGATTGCCCGCTGTTGCCTAGCACGCTGAATTCATCGCTACCGAGGAACAAGCCATGACATCGAAAATGCAAGCTGCCGTCGTTGAACAGTTCGGCAAGCCGTTGGTGCTAAAGGAACTGGATATTCCCGAGCCCGGTCCAGGCCAGATCCTGGTGAAGACCGAAGCGTGCGGCGTATGCCACACCGATTTGCATGCCGCGAGCGGGGACTGGCCGTTAAAGCCCACGTTGCCATTCATACCGGGCCATGAAGGCATCGGCATCGTCACCGCCCTTGGTGCGGGTGTAACGGCCGTGAAGGAAGGCGACCGGGTCGGCGTACCGTGGCTCTACTCCGCTTGCGGACACTGCGAGTTTTGCCTCGCGGCGCGTGAGCCCGTATGTGCCGAAGCGCAGTTCGGCGGTTATACGAAGAACGGTGGATTCGCCGAGTACATCGTCGCCGATCCGAACTATGTGGCCCATATCCCAGCCCATCTGGCGGCCCGCGACGCGGCGCCCCTCATCTGTGCCGGGATCACCTCGTACAAAGGCATCAAGGAGACTCAGGCGCGCCCAGGTGAATGGGTCGTGGTCTCGGGCGTCGGTGGCCTCGGACACCTCGGCATTCAGTATGCCAAGGCGATGGGCTTGCATGTGTGTGCAGTCGACATTGATGACGGCAAGCTCGCGCATGCCAAACGCCTTGGCGCCGATGCCATGGTCAACGCCAAAGACGGCGATGCGATTGCGGCCGTCAGAAAGGCCACTGGGGGCGGTGCGCATGGCGTACTGATTACGGCGCCGTCGCTGGCCGCATTCAAGCAAGGCGTTGGCATGACGCGCAAATGCGGTACTTGTGTGCTGGTTGGGCTGCCGCCGGGCGAGTTTCCGACACCCCTGTTCGACGTCGTGGCGAACTGCATCACGATTCGCGGCTCGTTTGTCGGCAATCGCCGGGACATGGCCGAAGCGCTTGCCTTCGCCGCTGACGGCAAGGTCAAGGCCGATATCGAGTTGCAGCCGCTCTCGGCGATCAACAGCGTGTTCCATCGTCTCGCGCATGGCGATGTCCCATCGCGCGTGGTGCTCGAGTTCGCCAAGGGCTGAGAGGAGGGCGCTATCGTGGCTGCCGGACTCCGGTCCGGCGCTATGGCCATATAACGCAATCGAACTAAACGGAGCTGACGCCGAACACTCCGGTCGCCAGATCGTGCTCGAAAGCTGCGTGCCACGCCGTGCCTTGGCCAGCAGCATAAACACCCGACTTATCATTGCTCCGTCGAGTAACCATGACTTGTCGGCGAACCGGGCCCGCACTAGCACCTGCCGGGTACTGGTCTTCGTCACGGATGTCGAAATCGATCATATCGAAGCCGTGACTGGCGAAGATTAAAGCCGCATCGACGGCCGGACAAGTCACACCCTACAATCACCCCGTGCACTCGGTCCGTATTCACTGCGCGTTAAGGGGCGTTCATGAGCGACCAATCTTCCGGCCCTGCGTCCGGGCAAGCGGACCGTGTCTCAGCCTGGAGCCTGATCAGACCGTACTGGGTCTCTGAGGAACGCAAGACCGCGTGGAGTCTGCTGATCACGATCATCGTCATGGACCTGGTTCTGGTCGGCATCAACGCCCGCCTGAATACGTGGAACCGTGATTTCTACAATGCACTGGAAGCCAGAAAGGTTCATGAATTCCCGCAGCTGATGCTGCTTTTCAGTGCGCTTGCGTTCGCGTTCGTCGGGATTTCCGTCTATAACCGCTATCTGCGCCAGATGCTTGGCTTCCGATGGCGCCAGTGGCTGACCACACGTTATCTGCAGGAATGGCTGGGCGATGGCACGTTCTATCGCATCGAGCGCGACCGGCTTGCCGACAATCCTGACCAACGGGTCGCTGTCGACCTAGCGTCATTCGCCAACACCACACTTTCGCTCACACTTGATCTGCTTTCGACGCTCGAAACGCTCGTCTGGTTCTCGACCGTCTTATGGAGCACGGCGGGCGTGCTGGCAATCGAGATTGGCGGCACGCCCGTCCAGATTCCCGGCTACATGCTGTGGGCAGCCATCGCCTATGCGATTGTCGGCTCGCTCCTGACCAATAAGGTCGGTCATCCGCTGGTCTCAATCAACTACCAGTTGCAGCGTGTCGAGGCGGATTTCCGGTTTGGCCTGATCCGTCTGCGCGAAAACGCCGAGCAGATTGCGTTCTACGACGGCATGCGTGTCGAGGAATCGACAGCCCAGGACCTGTTCGGCAGGATTCGCGAAAACTGGTGGCGCGTGATGAAGTACACGCGGCGCTACAGCTTCGTGCTCAATTTCTACGCCCAGATCGCCGAGATCTTTCCGATCGTCGTGGCATCGCCGCGTTACTTCGCAGGGTTGATGAGTTTCGGCACACTGATGCAAATCGGCGACGCATTCAGTTCGGTTAGCGATTCGCTTTCGTGGTTCATCAACAATTACGACACGCTTGTCCAATGGCGCGCAACCGTCAATCGTCTGCGCGAGTTCAAGCGCGTCATGCAGCTACCTCGTCTGAAGGAGTCGGTGTCGCCAGCCACCGAGCATGGCGGCATCAATCTGCACTACGTCGACGAGGATCGGCTCGCTACGCACAAGCTCACGCTTGCGCTGCCCAACGGCGAGACGCTCGCGCGTGTGCGCGACATTGCCGTCAAGCCAGGTTCACGCTGGCTCGTGCGTGGGCCGTCAGGCTCGGGCAAGAGCACGCTATTGCGTGCGCTGGCGGGTCTCTGGCCATTCGGAAACGGCTCAGTCGATGCGCCTGTGAACGCACGCATGATGTTCGTCCCGCAGCAGAGCTATTTGCCGGTTGGCACCTTGAAGACTGCGCTCGCCTATCCCACAGCGGCCGCCAATTTCAGCGACGAGGAATGTTGCGAGGCGCTGCATCTGTGCCGGCTTGAAGACTACGTCGACCGATTGCACGAATCTCAGCACTGGTGGAGCATTCTTTCTCCCGGCGAGCAACAGCGGCTGGCAGTCGCGCGTGTGCTGATGCACAAGCCTGACTATGTGTTTCTCGACGAAGCAACGAGCGCGCTCGATACCGAGAACGAAGCGTATCTGTATGGCCTGTTGATCGAGCGATTGCCGAAAGCGGCGATTGTCAGTGTCACGCACCGCGAGTCGCTTACGACATTCCATCAGGAGACGCTCGATATTGCGCGTGCGGACGAGCATGAGCACACCGCGGGATATACACGGCCGTCGTGACCGCTACCGTTACGCAGAACGTCCGGTTTCCTCGAGCCACTTAACGATGTTCTGCACCGTATCGCCATAGAAGGTGCGATACAGCTCCTTGGACACATAGCCGATATGAGGCGTCGCGAGCACGTTAGGCAATTCGCGCAGCGGGTGCGGATTCTCGAGCGGTTCGACCTCGTACACGTCCAGTGCCGCGCCGGCAATCTGACCGGTCGTGAGAGCCCGAAGCAGGGCGGTATTGTCGACGATCGCGCCTCGCGACGTATTGATCAGCCGGCTGGTGGGTTTCATCTGCGCGAGTTCCGTCGCGCCGACCAATGCCCGGGTTCGCTCGCTAAACCGCAAGTGAATCGACAGGAAATCGGAGGTAGAGAACAGCACATCCTTGCTGACTCGCTGCACGCCTTTTTCCGCTGCGCGTTCCTCGGTAAGGTTCTCACTCCACGCGATGACGTTCATTCTGAATGCGCGCCCGATGACGCCGACAGCCGAACCGATATGGCCAAGACCAAGCACGCCGAGCGTCTTGCCCGCGAGTTGCTCGCCAAGCGAAAGCTGCCAGCCTCCCTGACGCACTGATTGAGTCTCGAGCGGAATATTGCGGGCCATCGCGAGAATCAGCGCCCACGTCATCTCGATCGTCGGCGTGGACGAATAGCCCGTATGACGAATTTCGATGCCGCGTTCCGTAGCCGCCTCCTGATCGATCGACACATTCCCCGGGCCGGTCGAAGCAATCAGCTTTAAGTTAGGCAGGTTTTCGATGACCTCACGGGACAGCGGTGTGCGTTCTCGCATCACGCATACGACGTCGAACGGCTGCAGTCGTTGAACCAGGCTCCCAGTATCGGCGACGTGATCGTTGAACACGGTCACGTCTGCCAGGTCCTTAAGCGGCGACCAGTCTGCCACGCTCAGCGCGACGTTCTGATAGTCGTCGAGGACGGCGACCTTGATCGGGAGTTTGAGGTTCATGTTGCTTGCTCCATGCGTTGTAGACATTGCTCCTACCCGAATGCTAAGAATCCCGGCGCGTCAGGTAAATCAATATGTAACGACGCCACCCATCGCGAGCCGCGATGGCTCACTATCGACTTGTGACAGTCCTCATGACTCGTTGTCCCGGTGCTTGTCGAGGTGGTCGACCAGCATGCGCGCAGGAAGCGGGAGCGTCTCAAAGTTGCGGGCGATGATCACCAGCGGGCGCTGCGACCACGGTTCATCAAGCTCAACGACGCGAAACGGCACCGACTGCATATAAGGCGTCACGCTTCCCTTGGGGAGCACGCCGATGCCGAGGCCCGCGCTGACCATGTTGCGCACGCCCTCGAAGCTGGTTACCTCGATACGCACGCGTAGCCGAATACCGGCACGCTCAGCGGCGGCGCGACACAACTTCGAAATGGACGTGCCATACGGCATGCTGACGAAGTCGTCCTCCAGAACCTCCGCGAAGGTCACGCTCGCGCGCTCGGCGAGCCGATGATCCGTCGGCACGATCACAACCAGCTTGTCGACACTGTAGGGACGCCACTGCAGATCGCCGAGGGCATCCCTGGTAGCCGCGCAGATGCCGAGATCGGCGACACCGCTTGCGATTGCCTGCACCACTTCATCGCTCGACTTCTCGGCCATATCGATCCGTACTTTCGGATTGGTGCGTAGAAAGGTGCGCAACACACCCGGCAGATACTGAACCATGGCCGTAAAGTTCACATAAATGCGGGTATGGCCCCTCAAGCCCGCCGAATACTCAGACAATTCGTCCGAAATTTGCTGCAAGTGCTCGCTCAGCCGCTTCGCGTGATGATAGAGCGCCTCGCCGGCCGGCGTGGGTTGCACACCGCGGCTGTGCCGATATAACAGCGGCGTGCCGGCGTCCTCTTCGAGATCCGATACGCGCTTACTGACGGCAGACGCCACGATGTGCGTGCGGGCCGCCGCCGCGGCAATGCTGCCCTCCTCAATGACGGCCACAAAAATGCGCAGGGACTCCATGTCGAGGCGCAACGGCCGATCTGCTGAAACACGCATCCTTACTCCTTCGGGTTGGCTATCCGGCCGCCTCGCACCCATCGCGGTTGGCGATGCCTCTATTGAACATTGAGAAGTTTTCAATCCGTCTGGCGACCGGCATCCTATGTTCCATAGGGCTCAATCCTCGCAGGATGATCGGTCGAGGCGCGAGACCGGGCACTGTGCCTCGCGATTCTATGTCGAGGCGGCGCGGTTGTCCTGGACGCCGGCCCGTCAGCCTTTCCAGAAGCACAAGCCGGTGGACGGCCGGCACGCAGGAAAAATCGGTTGAAAACATGAAGGAGACGAAAGATGGAACACAAACACCTTGCCTTGAGCGCGCGAACTCGCTGGTACGAGGGGCTCACGGCAATGCACTGGCGTGTGCTGAAGGCCAGCTTTCTCGGCTGGATTTTCGACGGCTATGAGGCCCTGGCGCTCGTCGTCGTGCTTGGGCCGATGCTGCATTCGGTGCTGTCGCCGGCACAAGCCGCGTCGCCCACGACATACGCGGGTCTGGTCATCGGCATCACGCTGCTTGGCTGGGGGGCGGGCGGTCTGATCGGCGGGATTCTCGCGGACTATGTCGGACGCAAGCGGATGATGCTCTGGTCCGTCTTCCTCTATGCGGTGTTTTCCGGTTTGACCGCGTTCTCGCAAACCTTCTGGGTGTTGTGTGGGCTGCGTTTCCTGACCGGCCTCGCCATGGGCAGCGAATGGAGCACGGGCGTCGCGCTGCTGTCGGAAACCTGGCCTGAGCGGGCACGTGCGAAAGGGGCGGGTTTCCTGCAATCGGGCTTCGGCTGGGGCACGCTGATCGCGGCGGTGGTGTGGTACGCGCTTTCGTCGGCGCATCCGCTCGGCGCCGAAACCTGGCGGCTGATGTTCGTGCTTGGCGCCGTGCCCGCGCTGTTTGTGTTGTACATCCGCCGTGGGGTCAACGAGTCGGAGAAATGGCAACGCGCGGTGCGCGAAAAACGCTGGAGCGCGACGAGCACGCAGCCGGTTGCGGGCGACGCACCTGCATCCGATAAGCGCCCCTTCACGCTCACGCAACTGTTCAGCGAACCTGAAGCGCTGCGCCGCACGCTGCTTCTGCTTGTGCTGTCGATTGTCACGACCGTTGGCTGGTGGGCCATTTCCAGCTGGCTGCCGACTTATACCGTGGCGCTCGCTAAAGCTGAAGGTATCCCCGATGCCTTGTCATGGGGCTCGAAGGTATCGATTGCGTACACCGTCGGCGCGATTGTGGCCTACATGATCGCGGGCTTCGTAGTGGATGCAATCGGCCGGCGGGCGTTCCTCTCACTCACTTTCGTCGGCGCACTGCTGACAACGATCGTCACGTACAAGCTGACGACAAGCGTCGAAGCGATGATGATCGTGGCGCCGATCAATGGCTTCTTCACCTTGGGCTGTGCCTATGTCTGGATGGCGATCTACCCATGCGAACTCTTTGGTTCCAGCGTGCGTTCCACCGCGATTAGTTTCGTGTTCAATGCAGCGCGTCTGATCGCTTGGGTGTTCCCGATCATCGCGGGCAGCATGATCAAATCATTCGGTGGTGTGTCTCAGGCCGCATTGGCACTCGGCTCGGTTTATCTGCTCGGTATTGTGGTTCCGTGGTTTTTGCCGGAAACGCGTGGCACGGGTATGCCTGACTGAGTCAGTTCAGAAATTTGGATACCTGATTATATTTTTGGAGAGAAAGATGCCTCAAAATTTTCGTATCGGACAGATCGTTCCAAGCTCGAATACGACCATGGAAACTGAAATTCCCGCCATGTTGCGTGCCCGTGAAGCGATCCGCCCCGAGCGGTTCACATTCCATTCGAGCCGGATGAGAATGCACAAGGTCACAAAGGAAGAATTGGTCGCGATGAACAAGGAAGGCCTGCGCTGCGCGGCGGAACTCGCCGACGCGCGTGTCGATGTCATGAGCACGGCGTGCCTGGTCGCGATCATGGCGATGGGGCCCGGATATCATCGGCAAACCGAACGCGAACTGCTGGAAGTTGCGCGCGCCAATCATTGCCTTGCGCCCGTCATGACCTCCGCGGGCGCGTTGGTAGAAGGTCTGAAGATCATGGGCGCTCGCCGGATTTCGCTGATGGCGCCGTACATGCGGCCCTTGACTGACCTTGTCGTCGCTTATATCGAGAACGAAGGCATTGAGGTCATCGATTCCATGTGCTTTGAGATTCCCGACAACCTCGAAGTTGGTTTGCGCGACCCGATGCAACTGGTCGACGACGTTCGCGGCCTGAACACGCAAGGCGCGGATGTTGTGGTGGCGTCCGCTTGCGTCCAGATGCCTTCGTTGCCGGCGATTCAGCGCATTGAAGACATGCTGGGAATCCGCACTGTTTCGACTGCGGTATGCACTGTTCGGCGCATGCTGGATCATCTTGGGCTCGAGCCGATCGTGCCTGGTGCAGGGGCGTTGCTGTCCGGCGTGTGATCGCCTACGGCTGACACTCAGCCGATTTTTTCGAATGCGGCGTTGTACATCATCCAGGTCTCGTCGAGCCGAACATTCGGGCAACCGGAAGCTGGAATACGCCGCGCTGCATCTCGGCGAATAAGAAATAGGAAAAACGTCGAACAGATCGCCTTAAACATTGGCCAGTTTGACCCCACGCACCAGCTCGTCCGAAGCTGCCGGGATATCGCCCATAATATCGATCTCACGCTTTACCGCGCGGATGACGTCGGTCACCGCGTCGCCGCTTTTCAGTGAACGGCGAATCGCGCGGTATGAGCCAACCGGCAATCCTTTCATCGGGATTATTGCCGGGTTGGAGTAACGTGTTGGGGACTCAATTTTTCGTCAGGCCAAAATGAGCTTTGAGGCGCTTATGTCTACGGACGCAGACACAATCACGGACGAACTCGTCGCCGGAATCGCGGATCGCATGGTCGAAGAAGGCCGGAAGGTGTCTCCGGTGACCATTTGGCCGGAGATTCCTGGTGGTTCGATCGTTGCCATTGCGGCAGCTTTGCAGCGCTGGCGCGAAGCGCGACAGCCCCTCACGCCCCACGTGCAGATCCAGGCCGGGTTGCCGGAGCATATTGCTGAAACCATGACGAGTGCCGCTGAGCGGCTCTGGATGGCCGCCCAAGGCGAAGCTGACCGGGCGGTCAGTCAGCACCTGAGTGCCGTGAATCAGCACCTCGATACTGCGCGCACGGAACGGGATGAGGCGCTTGCCGAGTATCAGAGGACGGTGGCAGAAGTCGAAACCGGGCGTGAGCGGCATAGTGCGCTGACGAGCGCGCTGAGCACCGCCGAGGATACGTCCGCGCGTCTCGCGGCGGAACTCGCGGCGGCGACGGGTCGCGCCGAGGCTGCCGAGGCGCGGGCCGAAGAGCTGGCGCAGCGTGTGTCGGTGGAAGAGGCCGCGCTGGAGCACACGAAAGTGGAACTCGACCAGGAACGTCACGCGCGCGAGGAGTTGGCCGCTGCTGCCGCCAGCCACAACGATCAGATCGCCCAGATGAAGCAGGAGGTCGACGAGGCGCGGCAGGAGGTGACCGCGATGGGCTACGACTGCCAGGCGAAGTCGGCTGAGGCGGATCGAGCGTTGCAGGAGGCGAGCGAGGCTTCGGCGCGCGCAGAAGCGGCCACGGCGCAGATGAACGAGGGTCTCGCGCGGGTCGCAGGACTGGAGGCTGAGCGGGATGAGGCGCGCTTTGCGCTCGAAGCTGAGCGCCAGACGAGCGCGGCGCGGAGCGAAGAGGCGTTGATTCAGTTTGACGAACTGCAGCGCGTTGGCCGGGAACTGGCGGCGGCGCGGGAGCAGGTCAGCGCGATGAGTGAGGCGCAGGCGGCTGTGAGCGCTGAGCTGGCTCAGGTTTCGCACGACGCGTTTGTCGCGAGGGATGACCTGGCTCGGGTCTCGCAGGATGCGTCTGCCGCGAAGGCGCGGGCGGAGGCCGCCGAGCAGCATGCGGCGACGTTGCAGCAGCGCCTCGCGGAAGTCGAGCAGGCGAAGTCGTTCGAAGCTGAGCGATGGGCGCAGGAATCCAGCGCGCATTCGTTGCGTGCAGAAACTGCTACGGCGCAGGCGAATGAGAGCCTCGCGCGGGTCGCCGCGCTGGAGGCTGAACGGGATGAGACGCATGCCGCGCTTGCAGCAGAACGCCAGGCGAGCGCAGCGCGGAGCGAGGAAGCGTCGGTTCAACTCAACGAACTGCAGCGTGTTGGTCGGGAACTCGAAGAGGCGCGCATCGCGCTCGAAGCAGAGCGCCGCACAAGCGAAGCGCGGAGCGGGGAAGTTTCGATTCAGCGCGACGAACTGCAACGTGTCACGCAAGAACTTGTGGCGGCGCGGGAGCAGGTCAGCGCCATGACCGAGGCGAACGCGGCCGCGACTGCTGAGCTGGTCCAGGTTTCGCACGACGCGTCTGCTGCGAAGGAGCGGGCTGAGTTCGCGGAACAGCATGCGGTGACGTTGCAGCAGCGTCTCGCAGAAGTCGAGCAGGCGAAGTCCACCGAAGCGGAACGTTGGTCGCAGGAATCCAGTGCGGCTTCATCACGCGCAGAAGCTGCTACGGCACAGGTAAGCGAGAGCCTTGCGCGGGTCGCCGCGATCGAGGCTGAACTCAATGAGGCGCGCACCGCGCTCGCTGCTGAGCGCCAGACAAGCGCAGAGCGGAGCGGGGCAGCGTCGATTCAGTACGACGAACTGCAACACGTCACCCGAGAACTCGAGGCGGCGCGGGAGCAGGTCAGCGCCATGACCGAGGCGAAGGCGGCTGCGATCGCTGAGCTGGCTCAGGTTTCGCAGGATGCGTCCACCGCGAAGGAGCGGGCCGAGGCCGCCGAACAACACGCAGCGACGTTGGCGCAGCGTCTCGGAGAAGCCGAGAAGGCTCGCGCGGAAGAAGCGCGACGCAGCCATCAACTTGCCCTTCAAGCTGGCGACTCAGCGAAGGCGGAAGAAGTCGCGGAGTTACAACGGCAGATATCGGCTCAGGCCAAAGCGCATGAGAAGGCCTTTAACGAGCTGCGCACGATTGCTGAGCAGTGGGTCGAGCATGCCAAAGACCTGAAGGATCGACTCGCTTCGGCAAACGAAAAGCTATTGTTCATCGACTCGCGCAGCACAGGCGAAGTGGCGCTGATCCGCAAGCTCTCATCTGAACTTGAGCGGCTCAAGCCCGATAGTGAGTTGGTCTCCCGGGACACGCAGCAAAAGCTGATCGGGGCGACGATGGCCGAGCGGCTTTCGCAGAAGGGTTATCGGTATGACCCGACGACGGCGGTTATGTCGAAGGTAGAGCGCTGATTTACGCGTGTTCCAGATCAAGAGACAACGGCGTCACTACGCTGACCGGAGGCGGTGCATTGACCGCCTCCGGTCAAACATCGATTTTCTTTCACGTTCTTTGCGGCCCCGCAGTCGGCGATACCAGCGTGCTATGGTGCGTCCGGAATTGAGAAACAAGTCTTCAAGACTGACGGACGCGGGGAATGGAACGGTTCTTTATGCGGCGCGCCAGCGCCGTGATTATGTTGCTATATCACCGCCGCGGCTGGCAGGGAAAGATTGCGACCGCCGCGGACGACAACGTCGAAAGGGAAATGCTCGAAGTCGAATCGATAGACCGGCTGGTGCTCGACGTCCGCGCGGGCCGGATTCGTACATTCGAACTGACCGATCCCAAAGCCGTTGAAGTGAACGTCATCGACTAACGGCTGGTTGAAGGCACTTATCACGCTGGGTTCCGCATTGCATCGGCGCAATGCGGAGCACGGTTAGAAACGATACCCGATAGAAACATAAGAAATGATCGGGTCAAGCTTGAGCTTCGTGCTACTGGTCACCGTTCCTACCTTGGACTGGGTAGTCAGCGTGGCACGCGTCGACAACTGCATATACGACAGCGAGACATCGACCGACCAGTGCTTGTCGATGTTATAGGCAAAGCCGGCATTGATGACCGGTGCAAACGAGTTGCTCAACTTCGCGGTTGTCGTTCCCTCCAGCGCCGTTCCATAGGTTTGCGAATACAAAAAACTGCCGCTCGATATCGCCGAACTCAATTTAACTCCGCTGTACCAGACGTACGATGCGCCCGCGCCAACGTAAGGACGGAAGCGGCTCTTTGCATCGTTGAAGTAATACTTCAGGAGCAGCGTCGGGCTCCATTCGTAAGCGGAGCCGATCTGCCCAAGCGCGGCGAGCGACCCGGTGCCGGTTAAATGGAACTTCGGCGGTACGCCGAGCACGGCGGTCGCGGCAATATGATCGGTGATGAAATAGGTGCCCGTCAGACCGAAGGTGTCCGAATCATCCACTGTCGCGCCCGTGCCGGTCTCGGTTACGCTCGTGCCAAGTGCGTTTACCGTCAACGGTTTGCTCGAGTCCTGCGGCGCGAGATGAAACCAGCCGAAGCCTGCGACGAAATCTCCGGCGCTTTGCGCGTGGGCGGCCGTACTCACTAACAATGCGGCAGCCACGCCGAATGTCTTTATTCGCTTCATCTTATCTCCTCTGTCTTTACTGTTTTTTGCTGATAGGCAGGGAGGATTCTATGCGTACGTCCGTGCTATTCGCGATCTCTTCTGTCGAATGTGACCTCTGAAATTTGGTAAGGATTGAGCACGCAGCCGATTCAGATATTGAATACGTGTGACTACGTTCGGCGGGAGTAAGAAAGCCAAAAGCCCGCTGGTTAGAGCGGGCTTCCGGTTGCCTTTTTTGGAAGAAATTCACTGTGCCTCGACGCATTAAAATCAACGCGCCGAGGTGGGGTTATTTAACCGTAGGAGAAACGCTATACGCAAGGAGGATGGCGAAGATGTTGATGTCGATTTGCTTCCCTTGCCTTACTGGCGAGATCAAACGCCGCATCACAACTTCCGATCGCCTTGCCGACTATCAGCGCTATTGCAAATAGCGAGTTGGCTCATCGCGACACAGCCACCCAGGCTAGCTACCCTGATAGATATCGCATGACAGGCCCACCACGCACGGTTGACCGTCTCGGGTTTTGCCGTAACCATTGCGTCCGCCCGGTTGGGCTCCATAGTCCCACGTACCGTCGCCGTCCATCGGCATCGCCCGTTGCGATGAATTGATTGGCTGTTGACTGGATGAATGGCTAGCGGCGTCTGACGGTTGCATTTCCTGAGCGTCGGCAGCGCCGGCCACGATGAGCAGGAATAGCACGACTGTTACAGCCGAGGGTTGTACTTTCATTTCTTGGTTAGCTCCCTCCGAAGAAGACGTTGCATTGTGGGTCCATCCGGCACGGTCTGACCTGTTTTGCACCGCCTTGTACCCGTGTGTCGGGCGTACCGCCGTATGCTTCCATCCCCGCACTCGGGTCAGAGGTTTGTGTCGCGGCGTTTTCTTGAGGGGCGGGTTGAGAGGTTTGCGGTGTGCCTTGCGAATGCGCAGCGCCGGTCATGACAAACAGCACGACAGTGGATGCGACTATCAGTGGTGATTTCATGTTGGTTCCTTTATCTACGTTGAGTTTTCCATTCATGCGATTCGTTTTTCGCGTTTCGCACGAGCCAAGGCCGGTTCAGCTCATCACGACGACCAACCGCTCCGGGTACACTCGACGAATGCCCGTCAGCGTTGCTGTCATATTCATTCTTGGTCAGGCGAGACGCTGTCGCAACGCACATGTGTAGGCGGTGGTCAGCAATCGTCGGCGAAAGATGTATGCACTGTCATCGTCCGCTGAGCGCTCACGTACCGGCTGATCTCCGCCAGCAGGTCTTTGGGGGCGGAGGACTTGCGCAATAGCACGAACGGTTCGGGGAAGTCGCGAAGGACGTGATCGGACAGCAGCTCGCCGGTTACGACCCACAACGCGGTGAAGTTTGTGATGGCGAGCCTGCGCTGTCCGGAGAAGCGCGGTGCGTAGTCCCACCGGAACGCGCGCTCCTGAGCCGCCGAGCTGAACCTGCGCACCCTGAGGCCTGACGATCTCACGACGACGCTCGATCAGGAAATTCGCCGCCTGCGGATAGGGCAGCGTGCAATTCGAACAGAATAGCAGGGCGCCATTCAAAGTTATACACACAGATGTAGCGGTCTGGATGCGCCTGGCTGATCAGCGAACGTGCTACAAAAAGCCCAAGCAATGCCCCCGATGGCGGTGGTGCGACGTTCCCCCGGAGCACGCACATTGCGTGAGGCAGAGCGGTCAGTATGGGACAGGTCCACAAGACCTGTCAGTCGCGAACCGATGCCGCCTGTTCAAACACTCTGCGCCTGAGAGTACGCAGCGGCGTTCGGATCATATGTGTTTGCTGAAATGCCGCGCTCCTGGTGCATGGCAACGGCCTCGGCAAGCTTCCTGCCGACCTGGTCAGCGCCCCTGATGCCCGGCAGACGCCTCACGGGACGAGTTGCATCGTTGGTCGTCAGAATGATCGTGCCTGCGCCGAACGGGCGCTGCCACCATGGATGGATCGACGTGACGCACTGAATCCGGGAAATCTCGAGAATGGATACACGGCGATGCAGAATACCTTGTGTCCAGGTAATCCGCGCGGTATCGATGACGATCCGGGTGAACGCGGTCTTGGCGAACGGCAAGCCGACACCGATCAAAACCGCACCAGCTTGTGCGAGCAGCACATGCCACTGAAGCGGGAACGAGTTAGACGCGCAGACATGTATGGCGCCAATCATTGCCATGACCGCGCTCCCCTTCAGGATCGCGGCAAGGTTGCATGCCTGCGACGGAGCGCCACTGAAAATTACCTGATTGGCCATCGCACATGTCCCTTTTTCTGACGCGCGGACCATTTGTCCGTCGAAAAAGGCAGCGCTGCCTGATTCGGTTGCGCGTCAGCGAATTCTTGATACCTATGATGTGCGAGTATAGCCTTTACGACGAGTATCGTCCGCGACTGCCATGCGCTGGGGGGCGATAGTCACTGCGCCGAGATGCAAAACGCCAAAAGTCCCGATGTGACCTCGTCGATGATCTGCTTCATTTCCGGATACGGGGGATGGAATGGGGTCGGATTTTGCGGACTGCCCCACTCGATCGTGTACGAAAACACCTTCGCTTTTTTTGCGTCGACCAGGTGACGGCTAAACGCATAGTCATCCGATGTGCCGGCAGTCGGATAGAGACTCATCGACTGTTCCGTCTTGTAGGTCCGGCCACGCGATGCCTTGATCGCATCACGCATCTCATTCGCCAGATTGACTGCGATCTTTTTGTCCTCGGCAGCGATGTACTCCCGGTACGCCTTGTCGTTAGCGATGCCGCGCTTGCCGTCATACGCGGGGTTCTGGAAATTCATCGCTGGATCGGCGCTTTGATCGACATCGTCACCCCAGTTGTACAGAATGTCTTCCGAGTAGCTATGCAGGTCGACAAAATAGCGAATGTGCGGAAAGTTGTCGAACATCCAGACAGCGTTCTTTGTCTCCGGCTCGGAGGTTGCCGCGGGGCCAATGTAGACATCGTGATCGCACGGATCCGTGGAGTTTGCAATCGGCGACTTCGGATCGAAGTACTTTGGAAAGTCCCAGAGAAAATCGTAATTGCGGTTGACGTCGACACCGACACATTGGGATTGCGTATGTCCCGCGGGCGCAGGCCGGCGATTCTTGCGCCACATCGGCTCGGTCAGCATGCTGTAGTTGCGTCCGTCGGGATTGGCTTGCGGAAAGACGTAAACGTCCTTCTTCTCCACCACGGATTTGATCTGCGCTGCGGTAAAGGTCCTGCTGCCTATGGTGATATCCGTATTTGTCCGGTATGCGTTGGCGAGCAGTTGCACAAAGTTGACGAGAATGTCGGGGCTACCCCATTCGCGGGCGTGAACGCCGCCAAGGAAATAGATTCCGACGCGGCCCGCGCCGCTGCCTTTGCCAATCTTGAGCGCGTGACAAACACGCTTCTCCCATGTCTCGTTCGGCAGCTTGATCAACGTGGTGAACGCGTCATTCGGCGCCTCTGATTCGGCAGCCAGGGCCGCTTCAATATGCGCGACATCGAGGTATCCCGTGCCAGCGGCGACCGACAACGCTTCACGCGTCAATGCGCCGACTGTGCTTGTGCGTTTCTCCTTCTGTCGCGCCACACCCTGGATTTGCGCATCCTCAAGACGTTCAACCTTGTAACCCGCAGCTTCAAGCGCACGAATTTGTTCGTCGCTGGCGTGCGCGTCGACGCGGTAGCCTTGTGCGACTTTCTCGACAGTATGCCGGGCGACCGTGACCTTATACTTTGTCACGAGGTCGGCCATCGCCGCATAGTCGCTTCCGGTAATTCTGGCATGGTAGTTCGACACTTTCATTCTCCCTTCAGTTGTCTGCCTTCGTAATCTTAAAGACGGTACAGCGGCAGTCATTTCAAGTCCACGTGTCGTTCAAATTTCAGTGGGGCACCACGTCCTTATGTCGAGACAGACCACCAATGCGATGAGCCGCCGGCACCTGCTGACGCTGATCGGCAAGAACCTCGGCGCGGCGGCCATGATGCAAGGCATGGGCACGTTGGGGTCCGCCGCTACCTCGACCTACGCCGGACCGGTCAGACTCGATGGTGCGCCCAAAGGAACGCGAGTTCTCGTGCTCGGCGCGGGCATGGCCGGCCTCGTCGCGGCCTTTGAGTTGAGGAATGCGGGCTACCACGTGCAGGTGCTCGAGTACAACAACCGCGCGGGTGGCCGGGCCTGGACTGTCAGGGGCGGCGATCGTTATACCGAACTCGGCGGCGCCAGCCAGTCCTGCGATTTCGCTGACGGGCTTTATCTGAACCCAGGGCCGTGGCGCATTCCGTATCACCACCAGGGCGTACTCGACTATGCCAAACGCCTGAAGGTGCCGCTCGAGCCGTTCATCCAGGTCAATTACAACGCCTACCTGCATTCGGCAGAGGCTTTCGATGGCAAGCCGCAACGATTCAGGGCGGTGCAGAGCGACTATCAAGGCTATGTCGCCGAGCTGCTTTCCAAAGCAATCCGCAAGGATGCACTCGATGATGCGTTGTCAGCCGAAGATGCGCATCTGCTACTCGAATCCCTGCGCCAATGGGGTGCGCTCGGCCGGGATGGGAGCTACCAGTCGGGCCGGCGGAGCAGTGAACGCCGTGGATTCGCGACCGCGGACGGCGGCGGCCTGATGCCCCATGCCGTGCCGTCGAATCTGCTCCCGCGCGACCGCTTGCTTGCATCGCGTTTGTGGCATTGGCTCTCGTCTGGAAACGAACAGGACTTCCAGAGCAGCATTTTTCAGCCAGTCGGCGGCATGGACAGGATTGCCCACGCGCTCTATTCGCAGGTCGCGAGCGCTGTAGTGTTCAACGCAAAGGTCACGGCCATCTTGCAGGGCGAGCAAGGCGTCACAGTGCGCTACACCGATACGACCAACCGAACCGAACGGAGCGCGCACGCGGATTGGCTGGTGTGCACCATCCCGCTCTCGATTCTGAGTCAGATCGACATTGCGGTCGGGCCGGCCATGCGCGCCGCGATCGATGCGGTGCCCTACGAGACATCGGTGAAAATCGGCTTGCAATTCGGCCGGCGATTCTGGGAAGAAGACGAGCAGATCTACGGCGGCATTACGTATACGGACCTGCCGATCTCGACGATCGGCTATCCGGCAACAGGTTACGGATCGGCCGGTCCTGCGGTGCTGCTCGGCGCCTACATGTGGGGGCCCGCCAGCTATGAGATGGGTGCACTGCCTCCTGCGGAACGGATCGCGGTGGCATTGAGCCAGGGCAGCCAGATTCATCCGCAATACCCACGCGAGTACCAGAACGGCTTCGCGATGAGTTGGAGCCGATCACCGTTCACGAACGGCTGCTTCGCCGCATGGACGGATGCGTTGAGAGACGCGCACTACGCGAATCTCTGTCAGATCGACGGACGGATCGTCCTTGCCGGAGAGCACGCTTCCCATATCCCGGCATGGCAGGAAGGCGCCGTGCTGTCGTCGCTGGATGCGATCACTCGCTTGCATCGGAGAATCGTCAATGGATAGGCCGACGCTAATCCTCAGCGTGATGCTGATGGCCTTGCTGACGGGAGTCGCGAAGGTGTCGGCTCAGGTCGTGGCACAGGACGCACCAAGCACCTTCACGATTTCGCCGGGCTACCGCTTCACCGAAAAAAGCGGTGAAGCGCTTTACAACGCTACCTGCGCGGGATGCCATATGCCGGATGGAAAAGGCGCACAGGGCGCGGGTCACTACCCGGCGCTCGCTGAGAACCCGGCAGTCGAAGCAGCACCCTACGTCATCGTCAACGTGCTGCACGGCCGAAAGGGCATGCCATCGTTTGGCGATGAGATGAATGACGAACAGGTCGCGGCTGTCGTCAACTACACGAGAACCCATTTCGGCAATCGATTTGCCGGAGATGTCACGCCGAGCCAGGTTAGAAGTTTGCGCTGAGTTCATGTGGCACGGCTGACGTTAGCTCTTCAGCAGCCGAAACGCTACCGAGCCATGGCTGGTGCGGTGTCTTCTGCCATCGACGCAACATCAGGTGCTACATCAGGCGCTACATGGGACAGCTTCATCATGCGCGGCTGGAGCAGCAGCGCGACGAGCCCGCTCCAGCCGGTTTGATGCGAAGCGCCGACCCCGCGTCCAGTGTCGCCGTGAAAGTACTCATGGAACAGTACGAGATCCTGCGAACGCGGGTCGGCTTGCAGCATCGGATAAGCGGCCATCACGGGCCGCACGCCTTGTGCATCTTTGAGAAAGAGCGTGGTGACCCGCCGTGCAAGGTCGTCGGCAATCTCGCTCAGCGAAGCACGGTTGCCCGATCCCGTCGGATATTCGATGCGAAACTCATCGCCGTAGTAGCGATAGAACTCATGCAGCGACTCGATCAGCAGGTAGTTGACGGGTATCCAGATCGGCCCGCGCCAGTTCGAATTGCCGCCAAAAACACGCGAGTCCGATTCGGCCGGCTGGTATTGAACGCGGAGGTTCACGCCATCATGGTCGAAGACGTACGGTGCATCCCGATGCACACGGGAAAGCGCCCGCACGCCGTGCGTGGAGAGAAATTCGTTTTCATCGAGCGCTCGGCGCAACAGCGCTGTCATCCGCTGTCCGCGCAGCAGCGACAGCAGCGTGGTGTTACCCGTGCCGGGTTCGGTCCAGCGCGACACCAGCTTTGCCAGATTGGGCCGATGATCGAGAAACCACGCAAGCCGTTCGCGCAATCCCGGCAGATGACCGTACACCCGATCCTCGAGCACGTGAACGGCGAACAGCGGAATCAGTCCGACGATTGAACGAATGCGCATTGGCACACGGGTACCGTCCGGAAGGTGCAGTACGTCGTAGAAGAATTCGTCTTGTCCGTCCCATAACCCTGTTCTGCAGCCTTCGCTGCAACTGACCGCTTCCGCGATATACAGAAAGTGCTCGAAGAACTTCACCGCGATTTCGACGTACGCGTTGTTCGTCATCGCCAGTTCGAGGCCGATCTGCATCAGGTCAAGCGCGTACGAGGCCATCCATGCAGTGCCATCGGCCTGATCGATGCGACCGCCGGTCGGCAGCGGCGAAGACCGGTCGAAGATGCCGACATTGTCGAGCCCAAGAAAGCCGCCCTGAAAGATGTTGCGGTCATCGGCGTCCTTGCGGTTGACCCACCACGAGAAATTGAGCAGCAGCTTGTGGAACATGACTTCAAGAAACTCATGATCGCCAACGCCCGTTACCTCGCGGTCGAGTTCATATACACGCCATGTTGCCCACGCATGAACGGGCGGATTCGCATCGCCGAACGCCCACTCGTAGGCGGGCAATTGCCCGTTCGGATGCATATAACGCTCCTTCACGAGTAGCAGCAATTGCTTCTTCGCGAAGTCGGGATCGATCATGGCGAACGCGACCGCATGAAACGCGAGGTCCCACGACGCGTACCATGGATACTCCCACTTGTCCGGCATCGACACGATGTCGCCATTGCACATGTGCCGCCAGTCCGCGTTGCGGCCGCGCCGCCGTGCTCTCGGTGGCTTCGGTTGGCCGGGGTCGCCGTCGTGCCAGCGCGTCACGTCGAACTGGTAGTACTGCTTCGACCACAGCATGCCGGCGAGCGCCTGACGCTGCACGAGCCGTGCATCGGCGCCGGGGATGTCGTGCTGAAGCGCCGCATAGAATTCGTCGGCCTCCGCTTGCCGGCGCGCAAAGAGCTCGTTTATGTCGAGCGGCACGGTATTCGAAGCCGCAGCCGGGGACGATTCTGGACGCCAGCGCAGATACAGCACCGAGCGCTCATGAGGCGCGAACTGTAGGTACACATGCGCGGCGGCGCGGGTGCCCCTGTCGCGCCGGATTGCCTGCTCGTCGCCGTCAACGAGGTAGTCATTGAAGCCGTCCTTGAACGGTCCCGTTCCGTCGATGCCGAATATTCGGCGCACATTCGTTTCGTTTTCACAGAAGAGCCACTCGATCGGCTGCTGTGCCGACGCCGTCACGATCATCGTTCCGTGCGCGGGATTGTGCGCGACGACACGCGCGCCTTCCTCAGTATTCGGCTCCAGCGTGAGTGACGGCTTGCCGGGCTTGCCCGACCACGCCCATCGGTTGCGCGCCCAGAATTGCGGCAACAGATGAAGCGCCGCGGGCTGATCCGCGCGGTTTTCGACGCTAACGCGCATCACGATATCGTCGGGCGTGTGCTTCGCATACTCGACGCAGACGTCGAAGTAGCGGTTATCGTCGAACACGCCCGTATCGAGAATTTCATATTCGGGCTGATCGGCGCCGCGCCGCAGATTTTCATCGATCAGATCCTGGTACGGGTACGCGTCGTGAGGATACTTGTACAGCATCTTCATGTACGAATGCGTTGGCGTGCCGTCGAGATAGAAGTAAAGCTCCTTCACGTCCTCGCCGTGATTGCCTTGCTCGTTCGTCAACCCGAAGAGCCGTTCCTTGATGATCGGATCGTGCCCGTTCCAGAGCGCAAGCGATACGCACCAGTCGAGCGGGTCGTTGCCGAATCCGGCAATGCCGTCCTCACCCCAGCGGTACATGCGGCTGCGCGCATGGTCGTGCGGAAAGTAGTCCCATGCGGTGCCGTCTTCGCTGTAGTCTTCGCGAACGGTGCCCCATTGCCGGTCGCTTAGATAAGGCCCCCAGCGGCGCCAGCGGTCGAGTTCCGGACCATGGAGACGGGCACCTTCCTTCGACTGGAGCGGATTGATTGCGCGCAGCGGTGGCATGGAACCTCCCAACCCGAAATCGACCATCCAACGCGCTCAGTGCGTGAATGTTGTTCCCTTTCCATCACGAGCACCGTGTGCGCGATGCACATCAGGCGCTCAATATCCTCTCTACGGTGCCTTAATGATAGGCGCCATCGCGCTGCAGCGATGAGCTCCGAAGAGATCGACACGCTGACTCAGCAGGCGCTCGCCGAGGCCACTGCGAAAGGAATTGCCGGCAAGGCCGTGCCCCCCTTCCTGCTAGCCCGCATCAAACCACTGACGAGCGGGCGCAGCCTGGCAACCAACATCGCGCTCGTGAAACACAATGCCGAGGTGGGGGCAAGGCTGGCGCTGGCGTTGGCACCCGCAGCGAACGACGATAACCGACATCTCCGACCGTCTCGTTAGTTAGCTGATTAACGGATTTTCCAATTTCGTCCGTTTCATTGATCATCGTCATTTCTATCATGTTGCCGGCCTCCTCTCGACCGGACCGCGATCCCGCCCAGGGTGACTGGACCGGGGGTGGAGTCCTCGATGACCTGAGACGGCGCCACATTGCCCCTTGCCCCCGGCGCGAACGCGAGAATGCGCAGGTTCGGCTCGGCATCAAAGAGCCGCCCGTCCGAGGAGATGGCGATCTTGTTTCCCGGCAAGCCAGAGCCAGTGATTCCCGTGGCTGGACCGCTGATTGTCCGTAGCGGCGGCACATCGCCGTTCGCCTTGGCGGCGAAAACGCTCACCTGGATCTGCGTCACGTCCGCGGTCTGGTTGTAGACGAATAACTCGTCCGTACGCGGATCGACAGCGATCGTCATGTTGTTCCTTGCAAAAAGTCCGGCCCCCGGCAGCAGCCCGGTTTTGCTACCCGTGAGGCTGCGCAGAAGCGGCGGCGCGGTCATGTTCCGACGCGTGCCAAACGTGTCGATGATCGCCGCCCCCCGTATGTCATAACCCGCGATCAGCAGATTGTCGTCGCTATCAATCGCAATGCTCACGTACTGGACGATATTCGGATCGGTGATGTGAACCGGATTGGTTAGAGGCCCAGAGCTGTTGGCGGGAGCGATCAGCACCCCCGCCTCCGCGGGGCGAACGGTCAGGACGAAGTCGTTGAGGTGGGAATCCACCGCGATGCTGAGCAGGTCATTTGTCATCGTCAACATGAACGACCGACTGGGCGCCTCATTGCCCTCGGCCTTCCGCGAAAAGATGTCGACGGTGCTGCTGGTAAGAAACTGCGCGACGTGAAAAGAGTCCTTCTTGTCGATCACCGTCGCTCCAGCGGTCATGAGGGTGGTGAGCGTCCCTTGCAGCACCTGGCAGGGCTCCGTTGCTCCGTTGGCGCGTAAGGAGTAACCGCGAATCTGATCACTGAGAACGAGGAAGACGGCGTCGGTGGGGCAGGCGGCGTGCGCCAGTTGGGCCCCGAACAGCATACTGACGACGGCGACACATAGCGCGGGTTTCATGACACGCCTCCTTGGTCATATAGTGCGAATGCGCCAATCAAGCATAGACCCCGGGCGGAGTCCGAACTGAGTTCCGCCAGTTGGAACCTGTGTTTTGGCGGGCGATGCGAGCGCGCACCCATCAATATCGAACGGTAGTCCTGTGTGCTAACGTGTTACGGCCCCATGTCGCATGCTGCTTGCGGGCTGAGCCGGGACGTGTGGGGCATCGCTCGCATGAGGGGTGAAGCGAACCATGGCCATTATTCGGTGCGATTCCAGGTTTAGGCTCTTCCTGCTCACCGGGCTTGTGGCATTGGCTTACTACGCAGGCGCAAAAGTAGGACTTGCTTATGCGATAGTGGGCGGCGCAGTGTCTCTGGTGTGGCCCTCCAGTGGCATCGCCCTTGTTGCACTGCTCGCTCTGGGCTTCGAAGTTGCCCCGGGAATCGCCATTGGCTCCCTCCTCGCCAACGTGTCGGTGGGCGTGCCCTTGCCAGTGGCCGCTGTGATTAGTGTTGGCGCGATAGTTGCAGCCTTGACGGCAGCAATACTGTTGAACCGCGTAGCCCAATTCCAGATCACCCTCGACCGCATCAAGGACGTGTTAGCCCTCATTGCTCTCGCTGCGGTGCTCAGCACGGCAGTGAGTGCGCTGATCGGCGCGACCGCCGTATTCGGAGGGGGCCTGATGCCGGCCGCCGAGTACGGTGCAGCCTTTCTGAAGTGGTGGCTCGGTGACATGATGGGCGTGCTGGTGGTGGCTCCGCCCCTGCTCAGCCTGCTCGTGTATCCGAACCCCATCCGCTCGGCGGAGTTGGCCGTGGAGGCGTGCGGGCTGACCATTGCGACCGTCTGGGTGAGCTACCTCATCTTCGGCGCCCCGCAACTTGCCGGACACGGCTACTATCCTGCAGCCTTGGCGATCTTTCCGTTCATTATCTGGGCGGCTCTGCGCTTCGATCACCTGGGCACCAGTCTCGCGACCTTGATGGTCTCAGTCGTGGCTATCTGGGGTACCACCCACGGCACGGGCCCCTTCGCCGCTAATTCTCCGGTGGATAGCCTCGTGAGGTGGTGCACCTTCGCGAACGTCGTGGCGGTAACCGGACTGCTGCTGGTGGCGGCACGTGCTCAGGAGCAGCGCGTCCATCGCCTGCTGCAGGCCTCCTACATCGAATTGGAACGGCGCGTAGAGGAGCGAACCGAAGACCTGGAGAAGACAAACAGCGAACTAACGGAGGAGATCGCGCAACGCCGTCTGTTGGAAGAAGAACTGATCCAGATCGGCGATCAGCAGCAAAGACTCTTCGGCCGGGAATTGCATGATGGACTTGGTCAACACCTCACCAGCCTCGGTCTGTACTGCGCCGCCTTGAATCAGAAACTGCAGACGCAGGGCCACCCAGCCGCCGCCGACGCCGCTACCATCGTCGGCTTGGTGAAGCAGTCGTCCTTGATGACCCGCAGGATTGCCCATGGCCTGGACCCGGTCGCCATTGAATATGGTGGCCTTGCGGCCGCACTACATGCGCTGGCGGAAACGGCTCGTACGCTTGACGGCATAGACTGCATGCTCCGGATCCAGCCAGATGTAGACTTACTGGATCAGCCTACTCAGATCAACCTGTATCGTGCGGCACAGGAAGCAGTCAACAACGCGCTGAAATATAGCGAAGGCCGCCACATCTGGATCGACCTGGATCGCGTAGGCGGTGTGCAGACGCTTTCAATCAGTGACGACGGGGTGGGCGTCGGCCCGGAACAAATGGAGCGTGCCTCAGGACTGGGACTCCAAAACCTGCGTCACCGGGCGAGCCTTCTGGGCGGCTCTTGCGCCGTGACTCGCAATGCTTTGGGTGGCACCACGGTCGCCATCAGCTATCCGATACCGGAGCGCCCAGACCATGCACGGGAAGCCGTCTAGCCCAGGCCGCGCGATTCAAATCCTGATCGTGGATGACCACCCCATCATCCGGGAGGGGATGACGCACCTGCTGAATCTGCAAGAGGATCTGCACGTCTGCTGTGCGGCCGGCAGCGCCGAAGAAGCCCTCGCGGAAATGGCCTGCCAGCCCGACATGGCCATTGTGGACATCAGTCTGCAATCGGACTCTGGCCTGGATCTTGTCAAGACTCTCCGCCATCGCTACCCAAATCTGGCAATCCTCGTCCTCAGCATGCATGACGAAAGCCTGTTTGCCGAACGCGCACTACGGGCCGGGGCAAACGGGTATCTGATGAAACTCGAGGCCACAGAACATGTCGTGAGCGCCATCCGCGAAGTGCTGGCAGGCAATATTTATTTGAGCGCCGCCATGCATGAAAAGCTGGCGCGAGCCCTTGCGGGTCCCAGAAAAACGCCGGCCGGCCCAATTGCAAGCCTTTCGGTACGGGAATTCGAGGTTCTGCATCTGATCGGACTCGGCTTCGGTACCCGCGAAATCGCCGCGAAACTGAATCGGAGCGTCAAGACCATCGAGGCACACCGGGCCAACATCAAAGAAAAGTTGAATATCCGGAGCGGCAACGAGCTGATGCGCTTTGCGATTCAGTGGATCGAGAGCCAATAGAGCGGTGCCCAGTCATTGAATAAGGCAATCCCCTAGTCTCGTTTAGGAAAAGTGCCTTATTCATGCGCATGCGGTCAGCGCATACAGTGCAGTGGTACCTGCTGGCATGCCGCAACCCGTGGACGGGGTGGGCAGTTCAAACCCAGTAACTCCACGAGGATCGCCGCCAGGTTGCAGGTGATGAAAATAGATCCAGGCTGGATACCCCGGTCCTATCCTGGAGCGGTCGCGATACAAGAAAGGAAGATGGCTCGGGAATAAAGGCAATTCTTCCCGGGTATTGCAAGAGCGTGCCGAGTCTTTGCGAGAACCTTTGATGCTTTTCGAAGCGGCACGAAATCCCGGCGCAAACCGCGTGATTCGATTGGCGTCGGGCATGTCATGCACCATGCTGGAGAATATGATGAAAGCTCTGACTTTGATCCCCATTGCCGCTTTGACGTTGTGCACCACGCTCGCCTATGCGGGTGACAACACCGACACATCCAAGACGGCCACCGACAGCAACGCAGCTATGACGACGGACGCTGTCGGCGGTATGTCCATGGGCAGTAGCGATAGCGGTGCCCTCCATGGCAAGACTCGCGCGGAGGTCAAACAGGAATTGCAGCGCGCCCAGCAGGACGGCACGCTGGACCGCTTGAACGCGCTCTACGGTGGGCAGTGAGCGGATGCACGGGATGCCCGACGCTGTTCGCTCACCGCAATGATGACTATTGCCAACGGGTGAATACGTTCTGGCATGACGGCTTTCACCCGCTTCGTCGTGCTTCGCTGGTGGCTCAACGTGTGCGAGTCGGAATCGAAGGTGACCCGATGATCAAGACGTTCACTGTCCTTCTCGCCTACCAGTGCCTTGGCGAATTAATAGCCTACGCCGGGAACCTGCCGATTCCCGGCGCGGTTATAGGAATGATCCTGTTGTTAGCCTCACTGAGTCTGCGCCCCGGCTTTTCATCCGCCATTGAGAGCGACGCTCTTGCCCTGCTCAGGTTTCTGCCTCTTTTGTTCGTTCCAGCAGGCGTCGGCATCATGGTCTTTGCCGGCCGCGTGGCTCATGACCTGTTCCCGATAGCCGTGTCCGTTGTTGTGTGTACGGCGCTGACAATCGTCGTTACCGCGCTTGTCGGCCAAGGCTTGTGCGTTTTATGGCCCGCGCGCGCTGCATCGCTCGCAGCCCCGGCAACACCGTTTGCATCGCCGCTCCATGCCGACGGAAACACAGCGCGTGCGGCTGCCGACATCGAGAAGGTTGATACACCGTGAACGCTCATCAGAACATCGCGTCCGCGTGGGCATTTCTCGGAACAACACCGCTTCTTTGGCTGACCCTCACGTTCCTCGCGTACGCAATCGCGCAGGTCGTCCACGGTTCGCTAGGAAAAAGTGCGCTCGCGAATCCTGTGTTAATTGCAGTAGCGCTTTTGATATTTGCCTTGCGTGAATCGAACACATCGTATGTCACCTACATGCAAAGCGCCCAGCCCATTCATTTTTTGCTTGGACCTGCTATCGTCGCGCTCGCTATACCGATGCACCGACAATTGCCTAAATTGCGCCGGCTGGCCCCGCAGTTGGCTGGCGCACTTGTGGCGGGCTGTGCAACGGGCATCTCATCAGCCATTTTGATCCCAAGGCTCCTGGGGGCCACGGGTCAAATACTTGCCACGATTGCTCCGAAGAGCGTGACGGCAGGAATTGCTATCCGTATCTCCGAGAAAATCGGCGGGTTGCCGTCGCTGACGGCCGTCATTGTGATCATGACCGGCATCACTGGCGCGGTGATTGGCAGTGGCCTTTTGAGGTTGATTCACGTGTCGAGGCATGACCTGGGTGGCTTCGCACTGGGCGTCGCGTCGCATGGAATCGGCACTGCTCGTGCGTTGCAGATGAGTGAAGAAGCCGGCGCGTTTGCAGGCCTCGGGATGGGCCTGAACGGCATTCTGACGTCCTTTGTCCTGCCGATTATTTATCCAATCCTGAGCGGTTTTTTTTGACGCGACAGAAATGGCGGCAAGCGTCTGATGTGGCCGACGCAACCGATAGGTGAAACCACCGTCGCCGCGGATATCGATGCGAAAGAGCCCGGACCCGCTTCACGATCACGCCGACGATCATCCGTCGAATTGGGCAGCATGGGCGCGAGGCGCGTTGCCATGCGAACGCGAAGCGGTGGCGGGCGAAAAACGTTCAATCGCTAATGGTTATCCTGCGGATGATTGCGGTCTTCATTGCCGCCGCGCGCCTCGCCGCCGTGCTCACCGGACGGGCCGCCCGGGTGCACGGCAGCCTGTCCCTGATGACCGCCCGTCATTTGCCCGGGCGGCTGCGCAGGCCCGTGCGGATATCCCGGCTGCGGCTGCGTCGGCCCATGAGCGTAGCCCGGCTGGGGTTGCTGCTGCGGCGGCTGCTGCGGCTGCGGGCCGCCGTGCATGACCGGCCTCGGGTTCATCGCCGGAGCGCCCGCCGCCGGCGGACCACCATGCGGCGGCGGATGATTCACCCACCGGTCCCGGTCGTGATACCAAGGCTGGCCGCGATAGTAGTGATCCCAGTAAGTTCCGAACGAGAACGCCACGACCGGCAGCCCGATCTGCAAGCCGTAAGTCATGATCGGCACCTCGGTACCTTGATACGGATAGTCGAGATATTCGCCGTAGACCCAGCCGCGCAGTCCGGGCGCTTCGACGTCGCACCAACTGTAATCGGAAACGCAGCCGTACACCGTAAGCTGCGCGCTCGGCGGCACTTGCGCGACCACCGGGTACTCCCCGGACGGACCCGCATAAACGTACACGGGCTGATTCGTATACGCCGGCGATTGAGCGAACGCCGCGCTGGACAGCGCCATCAGGAAAACGCCTCCCGCGATGGCTCGAATGACGATTTTCTTTTGCACGATTCCTCCCTCGGAAAGAGCGGCCCATGCATGGGGTGCGCTATTCGTTTCGTCGCCGCCATAGCGGCGCCTCGATAGCAGGGCCACATTGCTTGGACAAGCCTGGGGACGTTCGAATTGCATCCGACTGTCTGTGCAATTACGGATTGTCAGCGTTCTTACCGTTTAGCAACTTTCATGCTTTGCCGATCATGCATCGAGCTGAGCAAGGAGCCAGTTCTGGGAGCTGCGCAGAGTGGGGCGATCTGCGCGCGATTTGGGGTGGGCTTTTGCCCGATATGCCCCCCGGTAACGCCTTATCTTTTACATCGCCCAACGAACATCTTCTGTGTACTGGCGAACCGATATTCCTGTCACACGTGCATTTGTGCATTTGCGCGGATTGTGTCGACGATCTTGATGGAGATGTCGAGCGTCCGGACCTAGCCGCCATCTGCCGATAAAGGATGACCGTTTTCAAACAGTGGGCGGGTGTATTCTGCGGTCGTACGCACGCCATCTCGCCGACGTCGGCGCTCATTGTTTGGAGAAGCAATGAACATCAGCACACACAAGCCTGGCACTCCAACCTGTCAACTGGTGCAAGCTGGCCCACAGTTCGAGGGGAAGCAGGGGCTGACCTATGCGGTAGGTATCTCAGCTGAAAGTGTGGGATCGAAGCATGTGCATCTTCAGCTAGCAACGATTCCGCCGGCTGCCCGCGCCAAAGCGCATCTCCATGCGGAGCATGAGACGGCCATCTATCAGCTGAGCGGCATCTCGGGGTGCTGGTATGGCGAACGATTGGAACACCATGCGGTGGTTCGGGCCGGAGATTTCTTCTACATCCCCGCAGGGATGCCGCATGTTCCGTACAACGCGAGCGCGGATGAGCCTTGCGTCGCGGTAATCGCCCGAACCGATCCCAACGAACAGGAGAGCGTCACGATGCGGCCGGATCTTGATGCCTTACCTGACTGGTCGAGCGTTCTGCCTTCACCGCTCTGATTGAGCCGAGTGCAAGGGAGCAGTTGCGCCATGACGCGTCACCATGTTGTGGCTGGACAGGACACGCGAGCATTGGAAACTGCACGTACCGTTTGAAGGCATGCGGCCCAGTTCGACCCTGAGCTGACCTGTACATTTCTCGATAGCGGTCATTCGAAAGCTGTGGAGAACGCCCGCGTATTCACCTACGCAGGAGCTACCCTTCATTCGACGCGGAGATATATAGAGCCACTCAGAACACCCGATGCCCGTTCTGCAACGGATCACCGCACCCGCTCAAGAATTACTTCCCAAGCGGTTTTGGGTTTTTGGTATTTGTCGGTCGTGATGTGCTCTAACGCGATCGTGTTCCAACCATCCGCAAAGAGTCGACGCACCGCGATTTCGTCAAAGAAGCGCTTCGGCTGTCCGTTCACCAGAAAATAGTTCGGTTCGATTTCCTCGCATCCATCCGCGCCAAAATTTGTATCCTCGGTGGAGTTCAGTCGGCATACCAGCACCCCACCCAGTCGTAGCGCCAATCGCACGCGATCCACGATCGACACGGTTTCTGCCCAGGTAAAGTAGTGAAGCGACAGACTCGCCAACACAACGCCGAGGTCCGTGGCATCTTCGGGAAGCGGATCACGAACGTCTCGTCGCTCGATGCGCGCAGAGGGTACTCTGATCCTGGTCGACGTTACCGAGGTGCGTGACGTGTCAAAGCCGATCACGCGCAAACCGGCTTTCGCTAAGCTAGCGGTATCGTCGCCGTAGCCACAGCCAATCTCAAGGACGGGCCGTTCGCCGGAGCGCGCCTTGATCAATACCAGCCACCGGTCTAGCCAAGGATCGGGGAACATGGGGAGCATATCCTAGAGGGAGTTTTTGAAACGATTCCCGTTGCCCGCATAAGCGCCGCACGGAGACCGATGCCGACCGTTTCGGACCGGCCGGTTAAGTCCTTTCAACATTCGCGTTAGCGGGCAGATTGTCAGCGAATTAGCGTTTGACGTCGAGTGTCTGAAAGTGGCCGTTAGTCGAAATCGATCCTAAAGGCGCACTCGTCTTGGTAGTGCACCCTTCGATCGACCAGGACTGAATTCGAGAGTATGGTCGCCAACGCCATCTTCAACTCTGGAGTGACGCCATCCAAGTGAAAGGAAAACTGCCACCCCGGCGACGTGTCGACCCAAGACACAAATAGATCATGGCTACTGGTCTTCCAAAACTGAACGTTCTTCACCAGCCCCGCAGACGCTTCATCAACAATCTTGTTCCGGGGTATCGCGATCGGTTCGCCATCATCGCCCCAGTGCGTTACTCGCCCACTTTCGGGATTGGTAAGCAGAAGTCCAAGAGGCTGGAGCAACGCCTCGACAAAGCGAAAAGCTTCCGGAAATGGACCCTTCAGCGATACCGTCAATATAGGTTTCGCCATGGCGATTGCTAACTCAAGTGTTGGCTGGTCGTAGCTGTAATGTTGTGAGGGCGAGGTTGCTTCGCAAACTTCCGTCGTGGTCGATTGTCACCGATTTTGATGGCGGCGTCGAACGACCGGTTGTGGCCGAATCCGGTCCGATGCAGACCTCGATCGATCGCAGATCGCAGAAAATATGCGAAAGGCATAAACCGTTAAGGGTTGTTCGACGCCTGCCCTTGTCTGCTGCCGCGTGAGCGCACGCATGACGCATGCGAGCAGGCGTCGAACAATCGTAAACGAACTGAGCCGGTCGTCGTCAGGCAAAGTCGTCGACCATCAACCTTCGATCGCAATCGGCTTTTAAACGACTGTTCATTATTGAAGAACAGCTGCCTCGGCGGAAACGCAGATGTGTGAAAACCGCTCCGCACGTTACGTTACGTTACGTTCGAGGTTCGGAAGACAATGTTCCGCACCACACTGGCATTCAAGATCGCGACGCGCGGGAATCGATCGCCTGCGCGCCCTTGATTTGCCGACCTTTCTTATGCACCGCACGGTGCACTCCCCATATGGTATGACCTTTGCAGTCACAACCCCAGGATTTTCATCACCGGGGGGTGCAAGCATGAATCGCAATTTCAAAATGACGACGATCGCCATGTGCGTGTCGTCACTGATGGTTCTTCAAGGTTGTGGATCGACATTGACCACGAAGTCGCCAACGCTTGGCAATGGTTCGGGAAGCGGCGCCATCACAGGTACAGGCGGCGGGTCCGGCAGTGGTTCGGGAGGAGGGGCGGGGTCCGGTACAGGTTCCGGATCGGGGTCCGGCTCAGGTAACGGCACGCCGACGCCGACGCCGACGCCAACGCCGACGCCAACGCCAACGCCAACGCCAACGCCAACGCCAACGCCAACGCCAACGCCAACGCCGACGCCAACGCCGACGCCAACGCCGACGCCAACGCCAACGCCAACGCCAACGCCAACGCCAACGCCAACGCCAACGCCAACGCCGACGCCCACGCCCACGCCCACGCCCACGCCCACGCCGACGCCGACGCCCACGCCCACGCCCACGCCCACGCCCACGCCCACGCCGACGCCGACGCCGACGCCGACGCCGACGCCGACGCCCACGCCCACGCCCACGCCCACGCCCACGCCCACGCCCACGCCCACGCCGACACCCACGCCGTCGAGCGCGAACCCACTCGGCGTCGTGGTGCAGAACACCGGCAATGTCGTCACTGCGGCCGGCCAGACTGTCTCGGCCATCGGCAGCCAGATCGGTCTCACGCCGATCCCTGGCGGCAACACCGCTACCGCCACAGCGCTCGGCAGTGTGGTTTCGAATCTCGGCGCCGGAGTGTCCGCACTCGGCACGGGCGCTTTCAACGGTCTCGGCCAGCTAGGGAGCTCGACCGACCCTCTCGGTACCACCCTCGCCAGCAGCGGCAACCTGGTCTATGACGCCGGCCAGGCCGTCAATAGCGCCGGACAGCTCGTGACCAGCCTCGGCAGCGGTCCGACTGCTCCGCTCAGCCCGCTGACAACCCCGCTCGGTAGCACGATCTCCACCGTGGGCACCGCCGTCAGCAGCCTGGGCACGCAACTCGGCTCGACGCTCACTAACGGCCCGGTGCAGCAGCTCACGCAGACCCTCAGCACTGCAATCACGCCAATCACCGCGACGCTCGCGCAGACCACCCAGACCGTCGGCGACACGACAGGTTTGGGTAAGCCGCTCAATGGACTGCTGTCGACCATCGGCCACGGCCTCGACACTGCGGGCGGCCAGATCGGCAGCGCCACGGGTAATCCGATCGGCAAGAACCTGGGTAACGTCGTGACCCAGTTGGGCAATACGGTTACCTCGGTCGGCGGCCTGCTGACCACAGGCGGCTCGGGCAGCGGTAATCCGCTCGGCGGCCTGACCAGCATCCTCAATCCGGGCGGCAGTTCGTCCGGCAATCCGCTGGCACCGCTCACCAACATCCTCACTTCGCTGCCCGGCACGCTGACGGGCGGACTTGGCAGTATTGGCGGCTCGACCAATCCACTCGCACCTCTGGCCGGCACCCTGACTTCGCTGACATCTTCGCTGACCAGCGTGGTCGGAGGACCCGGCAATCCATTAGCGCCGCTCACCGGCGCCATCTCGGCAAGCGTCGCGCTGAACGGCGCGACAGGCAGCGCCAACAACCCGCTAGTACCAGCGACGTCAGTAGCATCATCGTCGACGGGCGCGCTACACGCCTCAGGCGGTTCAGGTGGGTCCGGCGCGGCCAACCTGCTCGCGCCCGTGACCGGCCTCGTCAACGCCCTGACGAGTGCGCTTGGCGGCGCCAGCGGAGGAACGCCCGGGTCATCCGGCGCCGTGCTCGGTGGGCTGACATCAAGGAAGTAACGAAGGAACCACGCATCGGGGAAAACGGCGGACCGGGCAACCGGGCCGCCGATCCGCGTAGCACTGGGCCATCATGGCTTTGCTAGCCATCGAACTATTGGCGCGCGGGACAGAAATGGTTGCCTGTAGCCGAAGGTCGTTGATAGGCCACACAGAGCCTGATGCGATCGGCAGAAGTCGGCCGATTCTGTTGAAAAAGTCGGCGGCGATGCGGAATGTTAGGTATCCCGGAAGGCATCAAACGACGGGAGTGAATCGTCATGATGGGTCGACTGGATAGCGGACAGGACAAGCTTTCTACTCGTTCAACCTCGACCACCACGTCCCGCAATCACACCTGCTGAGAGGCATCGATCGCTTTCTTGATCTACGAGATCTGCGCCAGCACCTCGCACCGTTCTACAGCCCAATGGGTCGTCCATCGATTGACCCGGAACTCATGATTCGCATGTTGATCGTGGGTTACTGCTTTGGCGTTCGGTCCGAACGACGTCTATGCGAAGAGGTGCATCTGAACCTTGTGTTCGATGAAGAATCAATGCTGTCCGAATATGTCGTTTCGCAAAATCACGCGCAGCACCCATGAAGCTGCCCGCGATGAAGCGAGGCGCATCGCGACAATCCCAGAATACAAGCAGTCTCGCCGGCAGCGAAAGAAAGTGGAAATGCTCTTCGCTCACCTCAAGCGCATCCTGAAGCTGGATCGCCTGCGACTGCGCGGTCCAAGCGGTGCTCATGATGAGTTCCTGATGGCAGCAACCGCGCAAAATCTGCGAAGAACGGCCAAGTGGCTCATGCCAGCAAGCAAGCAGATGAATCAGGCAGCTACATGACCAGCAACGGGGATCGCTGCCTGGTTCAGGTTCGCCACTTCGCTAAGCGCCACAACTCGAAAACGTGTCGCCAACTTCTGCGCCCCCAACCAAAACACGACTTTTTCAACAGAATCGGCCTACAAAGGACCGTCGCGCGCCATAGCGTGGACGTTCGCGGGCCACTCGTACGCCAGTACCTACTGTCTCGAGCACACCGCGCTGCGCGTCGGCATCGCCTCTACTTCGACGCGTTGACCATTGACCTGAATGTCTCGAAGCCGCGGTTCAACGAGCTGAAAAGTCCCCTTCGTCAAGGCATCACGAACGGCAGCGCAGTCCGGTGCGATCGAAAACTTGCCCACCAGTTGCCAATCTCCATCGCCGGCCTGGTCAAACACGTAGCCAATATTCCCGCTGTTCGGGAAGAGCACAACGTTAGATTTGTGACCGCCGGTCAGGTCGACGAGGTAAGCATCGCACTTCACTGCGCCAAAGTTCAAGCAAGCGGGGAGCATCCACTTCTGCTTGACCTGCTTCCAGTCCTTCGAGAGAAATGACGCCGGAACCGGCTGTCCGGGCGTGCGCGACACGATGTTAAGGGCGAGTGTCGCGGCATCCGGATTGGCTGCGCCCAAAACACCTTGAGCGGGCTGACGTGCGGCCTGCGTGCTCAGTTCACGAACGGTCGCGGCATTCGCTACGTTAGTCTCCCCCTGCAGGCGCGCGAGTGCCTGCAATCCGTATCTCGCGGATCTGTACCGCAAAAAGCTGTAATCGAATTTCTCGGGCGCAACCTTGCTCGCGAGGAGACGGTCGACCTGGCTGTTCGCCGACAGACGTGCCGGATCAGCCAACGGCGTGAATACAGCAACGAGGACAGCGACTGATACCCACGCCGTGATCACGTTCACGGGCGCGATTCTCGCGAGGGTGTCGGTGCGAGCAAGCGCCGCCCACGCATAGCCGATGGCATAGAAGTAAGCCACGAACGTGCCTGCACAGGCCAAAATGCGGTGCGGCGTGAACCCATACTGCTCGATCCGCAGCGCGAGCGCGTAAGTTGCAAGTATCACCAGCACGGGAAGCATCAGACATGAAATTCTCATGCAGACACGCAGTACTCGCGGTGCGGGATCGGAGCCCGGGCCGCCCTTGAACACAGCGTTCACGAGAACGATTTTTAACGCCGCGACGCCAAGCAGGATCCACGTAGCAGACCGCGTGGCCCATAGCAATCCGAGTCCGGTGAACGGCAGGGATGCGAGGAATCCGCCAACAATCACAACGAGGATCAGGAGCAGCCACGAGAGCAGCGACAGGGCAAGCGTGCGCGAGCCCCGGATGATGTCTGGCCTCACATCGGTGATGTGCAGGGCTGAGGCAAACGCCATCGCGCTCACGGGAATGTTGAACCACGATTCGCGCAGGAGTTGCTCGAGAAAATGCAACTTCAGCAGCAGGAAGAGCGCGGCGCCCAACCAGAGCACAAGAAAGAGCGCACAGACGAACAACCCTGACAGGCAGACCTGCAGCCCAAGTTTCCAGCTGAGTTCGAAGTACGACTCGTACGGGGCAAACCATGACCTTGCAGCCTCGCCGGCGAGAATGAGGCAATAAGCGATAAATACAATCTCGCCGCTGTAGAAGGTCACTGCCATTGACGGCAGCGGGACCCCGGTGTGGCCGAAGGCTTGCACTCCAACAAGTTCAGCGCCTGCGGATCGCCACGCGTCGTGATAGCCAAGCATTGCCACCACTGCGGCGAGCACGACGGCCCACATCGCGAGCCGAGTCCCCCTCATTCGTTGCAGGCCCATGATGAACACCGGCGGGATGAATAGGGTAACAAGAAGCAGCGGGAAAAACAGAAGCGGGATAGTTGCGATGCCGCTGCGATTATGCGCAGCGTTCAGGAGCACATACAGTACTAATCCCTGGAAAATGCCGATGAGAATCCGTGGCGCAAAGAGATCCCGACCTGGAGCGGCCGGCAGCGTCCCCCGCTGATTATTGTGCATCCCCAACCCCCGTGCTCTCGAATATATTTTCTTTTACGGCCGCGCCGGCCTGACCTCGCACGCAAACGCCGTGTTCGAGTTCAAAGCCATTATATGCGACCGATCTAGGCCTCAGTACCGGGGAGTGGACCTCCCACGGATCCGCCTCGCTCACTGACACATTTTGTGCGCCGCACCCAAAGTGCGAGCAAAAAGTATCAGCGGGTTCCGCCTTTTGCAGTGGCTGGGCATTGGCCGCGACCACTACAGTTCTCCTCACCGTACGCTCGCTCTGCTCCCAATCGCAGCGCCCGTATGGCGATACCAAAGAACATTCCAAAAGCGGAGACGAGCGTGAAACCCATTCAATTACTGACAGCTTGCGCGTTCCTGAGCGCAAGTTTTCCGATGCTGGCGACGGCACAGTCCTGCAACGTGCCCGTGCTCAAGGTGCTGGCCCAGAAGAGCCTCGGCCTGACTGTCATGGAGAAGTCGCTGCCCGACTATGAAAAGCGCAGTGGCACCAAGATTGAAATCAATTACTTTGGTGAGAACGACCGTCGTTCGAAATCACGGCTCGACGCGTCAACGGGTGCCGGTTCCTATCAGATCTATTACGTCGATGAGGCGAACGTCGCCGAGTTCGCATCGGCGGGTTGGGTCGTACCCCTGCTGAAGTACTACCCGAAAGACGCAGACTACGACGACTTCCTGCCAGGCCGCCGCGCGGTGGCAAGCTATAAAGGCGTCGCCTATTTCGCCCCGCTGATCGGCGGCGGCGACTTCCTGTTCTACCGTCGTGACCTTCTCGAGAAAGCGCATCTCCCGGTGCCGAAAACCCTCGACGAACTGGTTGCGGACATCAAGAAGCTCAACGCCCCGCCCAACATGTACGGCTGGGTTGCACGCGGACAGCGCGGCTCGGGCATGAACGTGTGGCGCTGGGCGCCGTTCATGCTCGCCGAGGGCGGCACATGGACCGACAAGAGCCAGGCGCCGGATTTCAATTCGCCGGCCGCGGTGAAGGCCACGCTGCTGTATCGGGACCTCTTCAAATACGCGCCCCCAGGCGCGGCAACGTACGACTGGAGCAATGCGCTCGAAGCGTTCCGCTCCGGCAAGGTCGCGTTCATGATCGAATCGACGCCGTTCGCCGACTGGATGGAAGATCCCACCAAATCTAGTGTCGCGGACAAGGTGGGATACGTCAGGCCGCCTGCACCGTTGCCGTCCGCTGCTTATGGTCACGGCCTCGCGATCTCTTCTGTCGGCGCCAAGGACGAATGCACGCGTCAGGCCGCAGGCAAGTTCATTGCCTGGGCGACGGGCAAAGATCAAGAGCAAGCCCGCCTTCGCGACAACATTTTTAGCGACTACAACCGCTCGAGCACGATCAAGAGCGATTACTTCCAGAAGCACGTCAAGCCGCAGATTCTCGCCGGCCTGAACGATACCAACCCGGTGACGAAGGTCACGATCTGGTCGAGCCCGCAGTGGCCGGACATCGGCGACAACCTCGGTATCGCGCTGGAGGAAGTGTTCACGGGTACGCAGCCGGACGTTCAGGCGACGTTGAACGACGCCGTTCAGTACGCTCAGGACGCGATGGAACACGGCGCGAAGAAGTAGCGTGGGCGCCCCTTGCTGCACGCTTTGCGCACCAGGGGGCAACGCAGATCCAATCGAGGTCTCACGCGAACACCAGGTTCGCGGACTCTACGCTGTTGGAGAAGTCAATGTTCAATCGGGGCAAAACCAGCCTTCCGTTCGTATTTATTGGACCGCCTCTTGCCGTGATGGCGCTCCTCGGTCTGGTTCCTACCGTCGCGGCAATCAACCTCGCGCTGAAGAATCGCGTGCTGCGCTACCCGGACAGCGAGTACGTCTGGCTGCGCAATTTTTCCCGGCTGTTCTCGGACAGACGATTCCTCAATTCCATCGAGGTGTCGGCGATCTGGGAATTTGTCACGGTGGTCGGCGCAGTCGCGGTCGGCGTTTTGATCGCGATCTATCTGTTCGAGCAGATCCATGGCCGGATGCGTAGCGTCATTTCGCTGTTGCTGATCGTGCCGGTGCTTCTACCGCGCGTGTCAGCGGCCTTCATCTGGAAGTTCATGTATTCGCCGCTCACGGGCATTCTTAGCTGGTTTCTGGGTCTGCTGGGCATCGACAACACGGCGTTTCTATCCGATCCGCACCTGGCGCTGTACGCGGTGGCGCTCGTCGACATCTGGCAGTGGGGGCTGTTCTTCGCGGTCGTCGTATTGAAACTGCTCGAGACGCTGCCGCCCGAACCGCTCGAGGCCGCCCGGCTGGACTATGCGCGCACGTGGCAGGTTTACGCGTATATCGCGCTGCCGATGCTCAAGGTGCCGATCATGAGCCTCGTGTTCATCAAGATGGTCGAATCGTTGCGCTCGTTCGATCTGGTCTACGTGATGACCAAAGGCGGCCCTGGAATCACGACTGAAACCCTCGATATGTACGCGTATTCGCAAGGCATTGGGTTGTCCGGCAAGGTTTCCTACGCGTCTAGCATGGCGGTGTTGATGATGGTCGCGACCACGCTGATTTTCACTTTCATCTGGAAGCGGGTGAACAAATGGGAAGACTGATTTCGCGCAGCGCCGCATGGTCGTTCGGCGCGGCGCTCGCCATCGTGGCCGTGTTTCCGATCTTCTGGGCGTTTCTCAATTCGCTGAAAAACCTGCTCGACATCGTCACGCCGACGCCGCGCTTCATCTTTACGCCGACACTCGACAACTACCGGCAGGTCGTGTCGAGCCCCGAGGTTCTCATCGGACTCGCCAACAGCCTTTCTATCGTCGGTTGCGCTGTCTTGCTGGGCGCGCTGCTCGGCGTACCCGCGGCTTATGTGATCGCCCGCTATCACGTGCCGGGCAAGCGCGACATTCAGTTCTTTTTATTGTCGCTGCGGTTCCTGCCGCCAGTCGCGGTCGCTATTCCCTTGATCGCGATCTGGGTCGACCTTGGGCTATACGACACGAAGCTGTCGATGGTGGTGACTTATCTGCTGGTCACGCTGTCGACCATCACCTGGTTGTCCATTCCGGTATTCCAGCGTCTGCCGCGCGAAGTCGAAGAAGCCGCCACCTTGGATGGTTACAGCCCGTACGGCGTGTTCTGGCGCATTGCTTTGCCGATCAGCGCCACCACGCTGATGGGAGGCATCGTGTTCAGCTTCGTGCTGGTCTGGAATGAACTGATGATCGCACTCGCCTTGACGTCGTCAAGAAGCGCGACGCTGCCGGTGGTTGCCTCCGCGTTCACTTCGCTCGGGCAGGAGGTGCCGTGGGGCGTGATCAACGCGTCCACGGTCCTGCTCGCGCTTCCTCCGATTATTTTCGTCGGCGTCCTGGGCCGGCTGTTGAATTCAATGCTCAAAGGCAAGTAAGGAGATCGTTTTGAAAGCCCTCGTACTCGAAGAAGCGCGTCAACTCGCGCTGCGCGATATCGACTTGCCGCTCGAAGTCGGTCCTCGCGACGTCAAAATCAAGATTCATACGGTTGGCGTTTGCGGTAGCGACATTCATTACTACACACACGGACGCATCGGACCGTTCAAGGTCGACGCACCGATGGTGCTCGGTCACGAAGCGTCCGGCACGGTGGTCGAAACGGGCAACGAGGTCACGCATCTGCGTGTGGGCGACCGCGTTTGCATGGAGCCGGGCATTCCGCAATTCGACTCACCGGCGACCATGCGCGGCCTGTACAACCTGGACCCTGCCGTGCGCTTCTGGGCAACGCCGCCCATTCACGGTTGCCTGACGCCTTATGTCGTGCATCCGGCGGCATTCACCTTCCGGCTTCCCGACAATGTGTCCTTCGCGGAGGGCGCGATTGTCGAGCCGCTATCGATCGGGCTGCAGGCCGCCAAGAAAGCTGCGATGAAACCCGGCGATGTCGCTGTTGTGATCGGTGCTGGGACGATTGGCGCGATGACCGCCCTGGCGGCACTGGCGAGCGGCGCATCGCGCGTCATTCTGGCCGACATGGTCAAGGAAAAACTGGCGCTCTTTGCCGGCAATCCGGCAGTGACAACCGTGGATGTGCGCGCGCAACGGCTCGTCGATGTCGTTCGTGAAGTCACCACGGGCTGGGGTGCCGACGTCGTATTCGAAGCGAGCGGCAGCGCGAAGGTCTACGATGATCTGTTCGATCTGCTCTGCCCAGGTGGCTGCGCGGTCCTCGTCGGCATGCCGGTCGACCGCGTGCCGCTCGACGTTGTCGCCATGCAGGCGAAGGAAGCGCGTCTCGAATCGGTGTTCCGCTACGCGAATGTGTTCCCGCGCGCGCTGGCGCTGATAAGCTCCGGCATTATCGATGTAAAGCCGTTCATCTCGCGCAAGTTCGCGTTCGCCGATGGCCTCAAGGCGTTCGAAGAGGCCGCAGCAGGCCGCCCGAACGATGTCAAAATCCAGATCGAGATGGACTGAGCCATGGCCAAAATCGTCTGCAGAGGTCTCACGAAACGTTACGACGGCGGGCCGCCGGTGCTGCACCCACTCGATATGGAAATTACCAACGGCGAGTTCGTGGTGCTGCTCGGCCCGTCCGGATGTGGCAAGTCCACGATGCTTCGCATGATTGCGGGTCTCGAAGATATCACCGGCGGTGACCTTGCGATCGGTGACACCATCGTGAACAACTTGCCGGCACGCGAGCGCAACGTCGCGATGGTGTTCCAGAACTACGCTCTGTATCCGCACATGACCGTGTATGACAACGTCGCGTTTGGTTTGCGTCGATTGAAGGTACCGGCTGCGGAGATCGATCGTCGCGTGCGCGAAGTCGCTGCGATGCTGAACCTCGACGCGTTGCTCGATCGCAAACCGCGCGCCATGTCGGGCGGCCAGCAGCAGCGCGCTGCGATCGCCCGGGCGATGATCAAGACACCCGAGGTATTCCTCTTCGATGAGCCGCTGTCCAACCTCGACGCAAAACTGCGGGCCCAGTTACGAGGCGATATCAAGCGGCTACATCTGCGCCTGAAGACCACGACGGTGTATGTGACGCACGACCAGCTCGAGGCCATGACGCTCGCCGACCGCGTGATCTTGATGCGAGGCGGGCGGATTGAGCAGGGCGGCACGCCATCTGATCTCTACCATTTCCCGCATACGCTGTTCGCCGCAGGGTTCATTGGCACACCCGCCATGAATTTCCTATCCGGAACGATCGAGCGAACGGGTGAAACCTGCTTCGTGCAGGTGCAGAACCAGCGCTGGGCGCTCGCCGGGCCGCGTTTCGCAGGACTGCAGGCCGGTCAGGCAGTGAAGCTGGCGATCCGGCCGAACTATCTGAAGGTGGCGTCTGCGGACGACGAGGCGGGCTCGCTAAGGCTTCGCGGCAAAGTGGAGCTGATCGAACTGCTGGGCGCGGAGGCGCTGGTCACGTTCGAATTCGCCGGTGAACGCCTGGCCGCCCTGGTGCCGGCGCATGAGCTTCCCGAATTGGATAGCGTGGTAACGTTTCAGTTCAAAACCGCTGACCTGCACGTTTTTGACGCCCAGACGGAGCAAAACGTTTCATTGCCCGTTTCTCAAGGCAGCAGAACAACACTCGCCAGCCCGCCACATCAAGGCGTGGGCGTACAGGGAGCGGCTTTGCATTAACACAAGAAGACGCGGCGTCGAGACGGCCGGGAAGGAGAAGCGGTATGAATCCAGATCTGGAGTTGGTGTACACACGAAGGGACGAGTCGTTCCGTGCCTGGGTGCACGACTATCCGCATACGGTGGCGAAATGGCACTTTCATCCGGAGTATGAGATTCACGTCATCCGGGCGTCGACCGGCAAGTTTTTTGTCGGCGATTTCATCGGAGACTTCGCACCGGGCAACCTGGTGATCACCGGACCGAATTTGCCGCACAACTGGATTAGCGAAGTCGGCGAGCGCGACACCGTGCCGTCACGCGACGTGGTTCTCCAGTTTTCGCGTGACGCGGTTGAACGCATGGCGACCGCGTTCACCGAATTGCACTCGATCGTAGGCCTTGTCGACGATGCGGCACGCGGCATCCAGTTTCCGGATGCAGTGGGCCTGGCCATTGCGCCCATGATGCTGGAGCTTGCGGTTTCACACGGTTGCCGCCGCGTCGAATTGTTGATGGCGATCTTCGACAGGTTGTCGTCGTGCACCGAGCGCACCCTGCTGGCGGGACCCGCATACGACGTCAACGCACATCGTTACATGCAGTCCACGATCAACCAGGTGCTCTCGTACATTCAGCAGAACCTTCCGGGCACCTTGCGCGAGGCGGATGTCGCCGAGCTTGCCGGCATGAGCGTCAGCACGTTCACACGCTTTTTCCGGCGACATACCGGGTGTACGTTTGTGCAGTACCAGAACCGGCTGCGGATCAACGAAGCGTGTGAACTGCTGATGTGTTCGACGCTTAGCGTGACAGAGATCTGCTACCGCGTTGGCTTTAACAATCTGTCGAACTTCAATCGTCAATTCCTTTCAACGAAGGCGATGCCGCCATCGAAGTTTCGCGCGCTGCATCAGCTTAACGAACACATGATCGCGGCTTGACGTTTTGCTTCTGCAAGACGAGCCCGCCGCAAGAACCAGGACGACACTCTTGACTTTCCTTGGAATCGACCTTGGGACCTCCGAGGTAAAAGCGTTACTCACAGACGACGAATCGCACACGATCGCCACCGGCAGTGCACGGCTTGAAGTCGAGAAAATTCATCCTCACTGGTCCGAACAGAGTCCGCAGGCGTGGTGGCACGCCACACTGGATGCCATCGCGCAGGTACGGGCGTCGAATCCCGCGGGCTTTTCGGCGCTACGCGGGATTGGGTTATCCGGACAGATGCATGGCGCGACCCTGCTCGATCGCGCCGGACAGGTGTTACGCCCGGCGATCCTGTGGAACGACACCCGGGCGTTTGCCGAATGTGTGGAGCTCGAAGCGCTGGTTCCAGAGTCGCGCTCGATTACCGGCAACCTGGCGATGCCGGGTTTCACCGCGCCGAAACTGCTCTGGCTGTCTAAATACGAACCGGCTGTGTTCCGCGCAGCGCATAAGGTCCTGTTGCCGAAGGACTACGTGGCGTGGCGGCTAACGGGCGAGTTCGTCTCCGACATGTCCGATGCATCGGGCACGCTGTGGCTCGACGTCGCGAAGCGTGACTGGTCGGACAGGATGCTGTCTGCGACCGGCCTTTCTCGTGAGCATATGCCGCGGCTGGTGGAAGGTAGCGAGGCTGCGGCACAGTTGAACGATACTTTGCGGCGCGAATGGGGCATTGCTGGTCCTGTGCTGCTGTGTGGCGGTGCGGGTGATAACGCGGCCAGTGCGATTGGTATGGGTGTTGCCGAGGCCGGTAGCGCGTTTCTGTCGTTGGGTACGTCTGGTGTGCTGTTTGCCGGGACGGACAGGTTTGCGCCGAATCCTGCACAGGCGGTGCACGCGTTTTGCCATTGCTTGCCGGACCGCTGGCATCAGATGAGTGTGATCCTGTCGGCGGCTTCGAGTCTCGCCTGGTTGTCGGATGTGCTTAAAAGGGACGTCGCCGAGCTTGCGGGCTTGGCTGAGAAAGCGGATGCGCGGGACGCGCCGTTGTTTCTGCCGTATCTGAGCGGCGAGCGTACGCCTCACAATGACGCGAATGCTAAGGGCGTGTTTTGGGGACTAACGGGTGCTCATGGTGAGGCCGAGCTTGCGTATAGCGTGATGGAAGGTGTGGCTTTTGCGATGGCCGATGGTTACGCGGCGCTACAAGGTGCTGGGACGACGTTGGAGACGGCGTCTTTTATTGGTGGTGGGTCGCGTAGCCGGTTCTGGGCGAAGCTTTGCGCAACGGCGACTGGGGTTGCGATGCGCCGTCATGATGGTGGAGATGTCGGCGCCGCTTTGGGCGCGGCGCGCCTTGCGCGGTTGGCTGTGACGGAGGAGAACGTTGCGGAGGTGTGTGCGGCTCCGGCAACGATTGAGGTATGTGAGCCGGATGCAGGGCAGCGGACTGTGATCGGGGATCGGCTTGCGCGGTATCGCAGGATATATGGGGCGCTTGCGGATGAGTTTTCTAGATGACCTTGCCCCCGAAAAACGAATCCCTTGCTGAGTGTGTAAACTCAAGCAAGGAGAAGAAACGATGACGGTCAAGGCAAAGCGGGCGCAGTACACGCTCGAATTCAAACTGGAAGCAGTCCGACTGGTGAAGAACGGCCAGAGTCTGGCTGCGGTGTCGGCGACTTAACGAGCGACTACGAAAAACACTATACTTCCAGACACCGGCCGAACAGTTCTATCAATGTATTGCGTCGACCGGTTGAATCCAAGCACAAAAGAAGCGCTTCAGCCGGGCCGGTCGCGTCGGAGCATTGATCGGGAAAAGCGTGTGGAGGAGCCGGCTCAATGCCGGCGTGGGTCTAGAAGGTGCTCTTTATAACGCCTCCGTCGGCCCGCAACGCTGCTCCCGTCGTGGCTGACGAAAGCGGGCTGGCGATATAGGCCACGAGCGACGCGATTTCCTGCGGCGAACTGAATCGCTTGATGAGCGATGTAGGACGGACCTTCTCGAAGAACTCCTTCTCGAACGCTTCAAACGATTTGCCGTCGGCCTTTGCAAGGGTCTCCACGAATTCACCTACTCCCCGCGATTTCGTCGGCCCCGGCAGCACGCTATTGACTGTGATGCCGGTGCCGGCAACGGCTTCGGCTAGTCCGCGCGAAACCGCCAGCTGCGCGGTTTTCGTCATCCCGTAGTGGATCATTTCAGTTGGAATCTGCACTGCGCTTTCGCTTGAAATGAAAATGATGCGCCCCCAGTTGGCCCGCCTCATCGCAGGCAAAAACAAGCGAGCGAGGCGTACCCCACTCAAGACATTGACGTCGAAGAACCGCTGCCAGTCCGCGTCGGGGATCTCTTCAAACGGCTTGGGCTCGAAGATGCCCAGGTTATTGACCAGAATTTCCACGTCCGGATAGCGTCGCGCGAGCTCTTCGGCTGAAGCGGCCGTACTGAGATCGCCCGCAAATCCCTGCACGTCGCTGCCGGTCTCCGCTTTCAGTTGCGCGACCACGTCATCCACGGATGACTGGGTGCGCCCGTTCACGATCACGCGAGCGCCTTCCTGCGCCAACGTGCTGGCGATAGCGAAACCGATGCCTGCAGTGCTCCCGCTCACCAGGGCTAGTTTGCCTGTCAGATTCAGGTCCATGAGTGATTTCCTTTCAGTGGATGAAGTAAAAATAGCGACATCGGTTCCTGTACGTCGGACGCCGCCAGGAAGTTCACGTACGTGTAATCGATGCACCACCATTGACCAATGGTGCGGTGCCGGTCACAAAAGACGAATCGTCCGACGCGAGATACAGCACCGAAAGCGCGCGCTTTTGATCCAACGCATCTTTCGTTTTGGCGGATCTGGATACCCATTCATGCTGTTTCCGTTAATGCGAGGCAAGCCTTGTGAGACACTACATTGGAGGCCTTTGCCGCTGCAAGCAGGTTTTATCGTCACGAAGAAAATGGAACATCTGTCTGAAATACTCGATATACAAACGATACGGGTTCCCGCAGGAACCATTGCATTGAGGGACGATAGAATTGGCCGTAGATGGTCCGTCGACCTACCGCCTTTTGAGATCGGCCGCTATCCCGTCACTCAGGCGCAGTATGCGGCGGCAACCGGACAATGGCCATCGTCATATGTCGCCGCGCAATGTCCAGTAGTCAACGTGTCCTGGATTGACGCCGTCCGGTTCTGCAACATGCTCTCGAAGGCTGCCGGCCTTCTCGACTTTTATGCGTTTCACGGCGATGAAACCGGAGCTTCTCCTGTCCCAGAAAGTAACGGCTATCGCCTGCCCACCGAAGCTGAATGGGAGTACGCATGCCGCGCCGGAACAAATGGTCCGAGATACGGCGAACTCGGCGATATAGCTTGGTATAGAGAAAACTCCGGCGGCCACACGCAGGAGGTGGGTCAGAAGCAAGCAAATGACTGGGGGCTTGCCGACACGCTAGGCAACGTTTGGGAGTGGTGCGCCGATCTATACGACCCGGAAGTCTATGGTTCGTATCGCGTCTTTCGTGGCGGTGGTTGGGCTGATGCTGAAAGAGGCTGCCTTGCTACAAATCGACGTCGTAGCCATCCGACATTTGCAATCGATGATCTTGGCTTTCGGGTTGCCCGATCGCTTGACGCTCGTTGCGGGTAATCGCGCATCCAAGCAAGCGCAGCGGACATTCGAACGTCCGCCTGAGCGCGCGGTTGAACGACCAAAAGTGGCCGCGTGCTGCCTGACGGCGATCGGCGGCACGCGGCCCTAAGCGACCCTTCGACTCGATGCGAGCGCTATGGCAGCTTCCAAACTGGAACTGCCAGGGGCTTAGTTCAGGCGACGACCTTCTGCTCCCCGGCAGCCTGCTCGCGCATACGACGGGCTTCCTCGCGCAGGAACTGCTGGTAATCGTCCAAATCGCCGTCGAAGGGCTCGACGCCACCCTTGGTGACGAGCCAGAACTCGTCACAGACCGCGCGCAGCAGGGACCGGTCGTGACTGACCAGCAACACTGTGCCTTCGAATTCGTTGAGTGCCATGCCTAGCGCTTCGCGTGTGGCCAGGTCGAGGTGGTTGGTAGGCTCGTCGAGCAGCAGCAGGTTGGGGCGCTGCCACACGATCATGCACAACACGAGCCGCGCCTTTTCGCCGCCGCTCATCGTGCCGACCGCCTGATGGACCATGTCACCACTGAAGTTGAAGGTGCCGAGGAAGGTACGAAGCGATTGTTCGGTGCCGCTCTGGCCGGGGGCACGCAGGTGCGCCGGCGTGTCCTTCGCAAGGCGGATCATGTGTTCCAGCGGCGTGTCGAGGGGACGCAGCACGTCGAGTTCCTGCTGTGCGAAGTAGCCGATGTTCAGGCCTTTGCCCTCGCTGATTTCGCCGGCAATCGGCGCCAGCTCGTGCGCCACGGTCTTCACCAGCGTCGACTTGCCCTGGCCGTTGGCACCGAGAATGCCGATGCGCTGCCCGGCCAGCACGGAGCGGTTGATGCCCCGCACGATGACCGTCGGCGGCGTGTCCGGCGCTGCGTCGGTCGGCGCGGGGTAGCCGAAGCTCGCGTCCAGCATCGACAACAGCGGGTTCGGGACGTTGAGCGGCTCCTTGAACTCGAAGGTGAACTCCGCGTCGGCAAGCACCGGTGCGATCTTCTCCATGCGTTCGAGCGCCTTGACCCGGCTCTGCGCCTGCTTCGCCTTCGAGGCCTTGGCCTTGAAACGGTCGATGAATTTCTGCAAATGGGCGATCTTGTCCGCCTGCCTCGCCATCGCGGCCTGCTGCAACAGCAGTTGCTCGGCGCGCATCTCTTCGAACTTGCTGTAGTTGCCGCCATAACGCACCAGCTTGGCGTTGTCGACGTGCACGGTCACCTGCGTCACCGCGTCGAGGAATTCGCGGTCGTGGCTGATCACGACCATGGTTCCCTCGTAGCGCTTGAGCCACGCTTCCAGCCAGACCAGCGCGTCGAGGTCGAGGTGATTGGTCGGTTCGTCGAGCAACAGCAAGTCGGACGGACACATGAGCGCGCGCGCCAGCTGCAGGCGCATGCGCCAGCCGCCGGAGAAGCTGTTGACCGGCTGGCCAAGCTGCGCAGCACTGAAGCCCAGGCCTTGGATTAGCGCCTGGGCGCGTGCGGGAGCATCGTGTGCACCGGCGTCGTGCAGGGCCATGTAGGCGTGCGCCATGCGCATGCCATCGTCGCTGGCCTCAGCGGCGGTTACTTCGGCCTGCGCTGCCAGCAGGATGGTGTCACCCTCGATGACGAAGTCGGTCGCACTCTGCTCGGTCTCCGGCATCTCCTGCGCGACCTGGCCCATTTTCCATGCAGCGGGAATCGAGAACTCGCCGCTGTCTTCGTGCAGCGTGCCGTTGAGAAGGCCGAAGAAGGATGACTTGCCGGCGCCATTGCGGCCGACAAGGCCAATCTTTTCGCCAGGGGTGAAGGTGACAGACGCGCTATCGAGTACGACATTGACGCCACGGCGCAGCGTGACATTACGGACGGAAATCATAAGGAGCTACTTCGGAGAGGATAGGCATGATAGCCCACCGGACGTGCAGGGCTGCTCTTTTCTGGCCGAACGAGTGGAGAACCGCTTGCGCTTTACGGCGCCCACCGGCCGCAAAGCGAGGCGGGCACTGGCGCACTGGGCGATCCGGGCGTTCCGGCTGCGGGGCCAGCGAACAGACGGTGAGTGACGGTTCCTGGCCGATAGCGCCAGTTCGATGAAGGTGCAGTCGTGAGGATGTTGGAATTCTCGATGACAGCTTTCAAGCGGCTCGTGAGAACGCGTACTTCCGGCCAAAACCGGACGCTCGACTTCGTCGGCTGGATTGCTGACAATGTCGGCAAGTCCAAACCGAAAGAGCGCACCGAATGATGCAGTTGCAAGCTCTGCCGCGCGAACTCGCGCTGCAATCGATTTCGCAGCGGGAAATCGTACTTCCACTAAATGCGGCTATCGCTGCGATCGACCACTGTGCGAACCACCAGATCCAGATTTTGGGCTGGGAGGGATGGATTCAGTCTTCGGATGGGCGGGTCGGCCACGGGAACGCGCCGCAGGGAACTACGAGTCTCGAGCATCTTACGATAGCGGAGGCTGCCGACTTCTGTCGTCGGACAATCACAGCTGCCGCAACGGCATGGTTGGAAAGCTGTGCAGGAACGACGGATCGACTGTACTTTTGTGTCACCATTGACTCGACTGGTGCAGCGACAGCGCCATAGGGAGCTGGATTCGGCCACCAACGGCCAGTCGACACCGGCACGTAGATCGTTAACAATCGTGGCTACACATTTGCTCCGGCCATCTACAGATGAAGGTATCGCGAGATTTCGGAATCGTTGTCCGACGAGCCGCACTCACGGCCAAGAATGTCGATCTCTCGACGGTCATGGTCGAATTCAATTTGCGGACCTATTTTGACGAATCTAGCAATCTGATTTCGCTTGGTCCGTTTTTCGGCGGAGATGCAGCAGACTCGTGCATGAGGTCTCTGGAAAAGCTCGGTCTCGCATACATCGACGATTTTTTTATCTTCGAAGGGTTCGTGCCCGACTGGTGTTCGGTCGAAGTATTTTGAAACGCAGCCGCCGGCGAAATGCTTCTGACGGCCAGTTTGAGACGCTCGAGTTCCACGTCCCAATTGTCGACAATAAATTGAAACGTGGCGGTACTTGTAACGCCACGTTTCCCCTAGCGGTGGAAAATTATTGTACCTGAGCCAAGCGCTTAATCTCCCGATCGGCTAGGACACGCTCAACGAATGCCACTGGACATTCAGAGACGGCCGAAACGAATAGCCGTCGGCCGCCATCTGCATCTTTTCTATTTAGATGAGCCTCGCCCGCATATGCATACGCCTCGCATAACTGGTTGCGCAAGTTCTTCTTATCTCCCGTTTTAATCGTTGTGAAAAGTTCGGATTCGCTGATTTCGCCGAGATATAAAGCAATGATTGGATACGGCCAGTTTTTGCGATCTAGGTGCTTCGCAGCATTAAGCAGGTCACCACGATCGTCAATTCCTAGCTGTGAAAAAGCCATATGCCGCCAGATTACGACGTAATACTCTGATTCGCCGCCCGGCGAAAACTTCCCCTGATGAGCTATGCTGAGCCAGTGATCGGCGTCATCGAGCGAGCGGTGATAGTTCTGCTGATAGTACAAGAATCGGAGTCTTCCATACAGCAAGTGGGGCTCGTCGGGATTGATGCGATTTGCGACTGCATAGTCTTTCGCTGCTTCGTCGTCACGCCCCATATCTACAAGGTCATCTGCACGGAAAAGGATCGGCCGAATAGCATCGGGCCTTGCGTTTACTACGACGGTATAGTCGGCTATGGCAGCACTAAGTCGGCCTAATTCCTCGAAGGTTTGGCCCCGCTTCCAATAGACAGTGTAATCGGTTGGCTTCAATTGAATTGCCTTGGTGAAGTCGTCTACCGCCTGTTCATTGTCGCCCACACGAAAACGCACTTCGCCTCTTTCCACATAGAGGCGCGCGTCATTGGGTGCAAGAGATATGGCCTTCGAATATTGTTCGATCTTCAGGCAGTCGGCGGCGGCAAGGCCGGCGTCGGTAGAGCACGCCTGATTCACTTGGGGGTCGGCCGCGGCTACACCGGTGAAGAGCAATCCTTGGGCGAGTAGTGCCGCTGTTAGAAACGCATTCATCGTCCTTCCGCTTTCCTCTGTTATTGACCGCGGTGCTAATCGAATGCCGCAAAGTTAAATAATGCTGTCGTGCTCGACCCAACCAGAGTGCCAGCATGCCTCTGTCAATTTTATATCGAAATTATATGAAAGCTGTTTGATGAACGGCCGTTCTCGGCATATTCGACCGTCCCAAATGGGTCGAAAGTGTGAGTTCGCGGATGCAGGAAGCTGCCGTCCAGCTACTTGATGCCGTCACCGTCGGCAATCCTCTCCATTGCTGACGTGCGACCAAGGACATCCCAATGTCGGATCCGGCCGAACAGCCGACAAACGCTCCCGAGGGCTCCCGCACCTCCATTTCCCCCCAAACGCCCACTCAACGTGATAAGAAGCGGGCATCCAAACAAGCAGAAGCTGACCCTCTCCAAATTCCACGAGGCCTCGCTAGCCCTTCGCAAAGCCTACAACTACACGTTCCCGGACAAGAAGCAAGTGCACATTCACCCGAGCTGCGACGCCAAGCTGGCAGAACGTGTCGCCGGCTCTCACGCATAGCGCGAAGAGTGACGTTGCCTAGGCGGAATGCGCCCGCTCTTCGTGTATAAAGGAGGAAGCCTGTACTACGGGAGCCCGCCGTGCCCGAAACCCCGCCGTCAACCACGAACTCAACCACTGAAGGTCCGAACCCGTCCTTGCCACGAATCATCAAGCCTTGGGCCATCGGCGGCGCAATCGTGCTGTTGCTCGGCATTTTGCTGCTGATCTTCAACCCGTTCCACAAGAGCCCGGATGAGCGGGCACTGAGCGAACTGGGATTCATCAAAGGCACCTGCAACGACAGCGACGCGTCGACAGCCACGCCCGACTCGGAATGCCTGGCGTTGCGGGCGAAACCGACAATGACGGCATCTCAGGTCGCGGCCGCTTTGCCACATCTAAAGAATTCCGACCGCAAGATCGAACTGAATCTGGGAGGCACCCAGATCGATAACCTCGATTCGCTGAAGGGACTGGACGATCTGGAATCGCTTGACCTGACGAACACGCCCGTCTGGAACATCGACGCCCTGAAGGAAATGCACTCGCTGAAAAGGCTTGTGCTCCATCGCACCGATGTCGAAAACATCGCTGCGCTAAAAGGGCTGACCGGTCTGCAATCGCTGAACCTCTGGGATACCCGCGTCTCGAATCTCGACGCGCTCAAGAACCTGCGCGATCTGCGAGAACTCGACCTGCGGGATACACAGGTTCGCGATCTCAACCCGCTCGAAGATTTGCCTCATCTGGAAACGCTCAAACTCGGGGGCGCGAGGAACGTCCGGAACGTCGACGCGCTCAGCCTGCTCTCCTCCTTGCAGACGCTCGACCTCAACGAAACCCAGGTCGACAGCATCAGTGAGTTGAAAAAGCTCTCCGGTCTGCAAGCGCTCTATCTAGCGAACACGCCGCTGCGAGACATCGACGCACTAAAAGGAATGTCTTCGCTCAGGACGCTCGTGCTGGATGGCTCGAAGGTCGATGATATTGACGCGGCGCAGGGCATGCTCCAGCTGAACACGCTGGTGCTCGCTCGCACGCAAGTGACGAACATCGATGCATTGAAGGGGCTCACCGGTCTGCAAAGGCTCAATCTCGCCGACACCCGGGTCGAGAACATCGAGGCGCTGACAGACCTGAAAAGCCTGCGAATGCTCAATCTCTTTCGCACCAGGGTTCGAAACATCGAGCCACTGCGAGGTTTGACCGGTTTGCAGGAACTCTACCTTGCGAACACCCCTGTCGAAGACGTCGACGCGCTGAAAGGGCTCACTGGCCTGCGAGAGCTCGTTCTGTACGGCACCCAGGTCAGGAACGTCGACGATCTCAAAGCTGCGCTTCCAAAAACGCGAATCGTGTGGTGATCATTCGACATTTTTTCAACAAGTGCGCTAGTTCAGACAGCAGCATCCCAGATTTTGATGGTCCTTATTTACCGAGTTCTTCCAGTTCTGCTGTGATGTTCTTCGCCCATGGCATGGATGTGCTGGTCTCGCGTCAATGTTGCCTCACCAAAGTGACGAATCGTTGGCCGACGAGTTTGATGTCCAGCAGCACCCACGCAGCGGCGAGTGGTTCAACCACTTTCTGAAAAAGACCGTGCATGTCGAAACCGGTGAGTCGATGCCTGGACCGGAAGTAGATGCAAACGGCAACGGGATTGTGTGGTTTCTGCGAGAAGTACCAAATTACGGTGACTGAGGACCTATCCGTAACTTCGTGGGCGAGGCGTCCCGCTGCAGCGCGCGACCCGTGGACCAGCCTTGTGTTGCATACTTAAGTGAATCACATCACCGGATACGTCGACATGGTTGCGGACCTTGCACACTCGTGGTTGACCTTCAGCGCACCTGTGGCCGCTGCACAGGCCGCCGGCCGCCCGCTCGTGGCGCTGGAATCGACCATCATCGCCCACGGTATGCCCTATCCAGAGAACGTTCGCACTGCGCGCGAAGTGGAGGCCTTGATCCGTGACCTGGGCGCCGAACCCGCGACTATTGCACTGATCGGCGGGAGAATCCGCATCGGCCTTTCGGATGACGAACTGGAACTGCTCGGCCGCTCGGACCAGGTACACAAGGTCAGCCGCCGCGACTTGCCGGCAGTGCTGGCCGATGGCGGGCTTGGCGCCACGACAGTGGCTGGCACGATGATATGTGCCGCTCTCGCCGGCATCGAGGTCTTCGTTATCGGAGGCATTGGCGGTGTGCACCGGGGCGCGCCCGAAACCTTCGACATTTCGGCCGACCTGCAGGAACTGGCAAAGACCTCGGTGGCGGTGGTCTGTGCCGGTGCGAAGTCCATCCTGGACATCGGGCTCACGCTGGAATACCTGGAAACACTCGGCGTGCCGGTGCTCAGTTGCGAGCAAGACAATTTCGCTGCGTTCTACACGCGGGACAGCGGCTTTCGCGCGGACTTCAAGCTGGACGACGCGGCACAGCAGGCACGCTTCATCCGCACCAAGTGGGACTTGGGCCTCGTGGGCGGCGTGGTGTTGAGCACGCCGGTGCCGGAAGCGGCAGAGATGAGCTTCGAAGAGATCGACGCGCTGACTCAGCAGGCGCTCGCCGAGGCCACTGCGAAAGGAATCACCGGCAAGGCCGTGACCCCCTTCCTGCTAGCTCGCATCAAGGCACTGACGAGTGGACGCAGCCTGGCAACAAACATCGCGCTCGTGAAACACAATGCCGAGGTCGGGGCAAGGCTGGCGCTGGCGTTGGCACATTCAGGGCGCGGGGCAGGCGCGGCGTAGTGGGTTGAACGTCGGTTCCTTTGCGCAGGTTGGATATTCCGTTTTAGCTAAACGGATCCGACTCGGGTGGTCCCACATAGCATCTTTCCGCCAACCTTCAGCTTTCTCCAAAGCGGCCGTTGGAGGCTATGCTTTCCACCTCCTAATCCAATTTGAACAGTAGCCTCGTGATCACCCGCCGAGGCCAGACTATCCCTGGCGATTGTGCTGTCAATCGCCGACCGGGAGACCTATAACATAGCTGTAGCACGATCCTGGATAACGGACCTACCGTCCTTGTCGCCGACGCATCTATCGCGCACCGTCCTGCATCGCCCGATACCCACTCCCGCGCTATTTTTTTACTGGTGGCCTCAATGTAACAACGGAGGCTATGGCGATGTACGTGGAGTGGAGGTGATATGCAACTCGTCATTGCGTTGCCGATAGTGGCCGCGGCATTCATGTATAGCACGCTTGCGAACGCCTACTCGCAAGAAGAGGTCAATGTCTTCGCGCCGACAGATAGCGAAGTCGCAGCCCAGAAACCGGTCGTCGGCCCGATGAACGCCAAGAATGCCGAGAACCGGGCGGACAACCATGCGGGTGGAGCAATGCCAAACCAGCACGCCCCCGGCCCTGAAACCACCGGGTCAAAGCAGCTACCTGCGGCTGAGGCTGCGAAGTAAAGAGTACTACGCTCTAACGCCACGCGACATCGACGCATGCATCACCGTTCACGGCGGCATGCAGATGTGGTCGAGATACCTGGAGTAGGTCTTCAGCATCACGCTCGGAGTTCGCCATGAGTGCGGCAACTGGCAAGCCGGCAAATCACGCTCGTGGCGTAAGTCGTATAGGCATTTGGTTCGGCACCATCGTGAATGCAGAAACTTCTTCGATTTCAGCAGGGTCGATTGCCAGTTCAATCTTGAAGCTCCTCATTAACATCGATAGAACCAGCCTCATCTCGACTGCTGCGAGGTAACGACCCGGGCACACTCTCGGCCCCGCGCCGAATGTCAGGTATGCCTTCTGTTCATGCGCACCTTCCGATGGGTCCCGCGGATGCTTCCAACGGTCAGGGTCAAATATTTCCGGGCGCACAAAATTCCGCGGGTCCAGCATGCTTGGACGCGTGAGAAAGGACATGCGTGTTCCTGCAGGTATGGCAACCCCGCCAAGGCACACGTCAGTCAAGGGCTCGAACGTCTGTATTGGAGCAACGGGCCGCAGTCGCAGTGCCTCACTGCATACCGCCTCGCATAGGTCGAGGTGCTTCAACGCGTCGTAGTTTGGACACACCCTCGATTCGCCGAGCGCCACTCGCGACTGTTCGAATACCCGGTTTTGCAGATGCGAATCCATAGCGACGTACATCAACCCCCAGGCAATTGCGTTAGCCGTCGTGTCTTCACCTGCGACCAGAAGCGTCAGGACGTTCGCCGAGATCTGTTCGTCGGTAACCATCGAGTCGGGTTCGTTGCGCGCCGCGAGCATCGCTTCCAGCAGGTTGTGCGGAGGTGCATCAGGCGACTGGCTCATGCGCTCGCGTGCCCGTTCAATCATTTTCTGAATGTAGCTATGGACCTCCGTCATTGCCTGCGCGAGTCGTCGGTCCTGAGGAAGCGTGACGTAATGCCAATAGGGAAAGAGGGCGGTGACGCGCCTCATCAGTGCCGGCGGTATCAGGCCAAGCTGTTCCTGAATTACCCCCCGTTCGTGCTCGAGCGTATGCGGGTCCTCGCCGAAGGCCAGCGTACTGGTCACGTCAACCGTGTAGCGTTTAAGCTCTTCTGTCATTTCGAGCGTTCTATGTTCCCTCGCCGCCTCTTGCAGGCGAGCGAGAAAACGCCCAGTAATGGCCGCAAGCGTCGGATAAAACGCTTTAACGTTGGAAAAAGACAGTGCCCGCATGACGAGCCGACGCTGCGGCTCCCAAGCCAAGCCTTCCGCAGCGAATAGACCGTTTCCGCCAAGCTCCGCCATAACGGATTCAATTGGCGCAAAACGTCGATAGAGGTGCGGACGTTCGCGCATGACGGTCTGGAACAGTTCCGCCTGGGTCCACACTGTGACAGGAATCGTGCCGAGCTGAACCCTGAATGGCGAACCAAATCGCTTCGCCCACTGCTCCAAAACCAGGTGAAGTTTCGCCGGTGGCATCTGGAACAGATTTCCCAGGAAGGGCAGACCTTGCGGGCATGGTAGATCGGCGACAGTACGAAGAATCTCGTTCGCGCCCAGTCGAAGCTCCGACATATCTTCCTCCGCTTCGCATGCCACCGCGCGAAGACAATGGGCGTGAAGAACGCTCTTGTTGAGGATAGGTCATAGCTCGCAAATGAAGTCCTGGCCGTATATGCAAGCATTGAAAATATTCGGCTTTGGCCGCGTGGGGCTACGTTTCGGCGCTTAAATATGGGAAAGGTCTGCACACATCGAGACGATGGCACCTACACGTGCTTATGGGGTCTGGGCTCAGCGGCAATCCTGGATTACAGGCGCCGTCCGTCAATCTCAACCTCCGCTTCGCATTCGATGGGTACGTTTAGAGGGAGCGCGACGCCGACGGCTGATCGCGCATGCATTCCAATGCCTGGTCCGAATAGTTCAAGGATCAAATCCGAGAAGCCATTTGCGATCCGTGGCATCTGGTCGAACCCTGGCGCTACGTTGACCATTGCAAAGACGCGCACCCAGGCCGTAATGCGATCCAGGTCCCCGAGCGCCTTCTGAAGACTCGCCAACTGTGCAAGCGCCACAAGGCGTGCTGCTGCGTAGCCTTCGTCTGGCGAAACCTCCGCGCCGACTTTTCCGACCGGTTGCGCAATTGTCCCGTCGAGGTTGAGCGGCACGTGTCCTGAGACAAAAGCCCGCGTGCCGCTCACGCGCACCCATGCAAAGGGCAATGACATGTTTACGTTTGCAGGCATCTGTAGCGTCTGCGGTAACGTCAATCCCATTTCCGCCAGCTTTGCTTCGATCCTTGCCATGGCTGTCTCCTCGGGATCCTGCGAAGAACGTTAGATGTTGGTGGTCGGCTTTTCAAGTCGTGACGCGCCGATCACGAAAACCAGGGGATCTATCTCGTCATTAAGCCGATCCCGAAGAACGGGGCTGCGGGCAATCTCACTGGTGCAAAGAACGCATCAGACGGGGATCAGAAGGCCCGACTCCAACAGCGCACGCAGCAAATCGCCGTGATGGTAGCGTGCAGACTCTTGATCACTCGGGTTAGTACTCGTTTGACGGTAGCGAAAGTAGCGGTCGAGAATGTTCAGATTTACACATTGTCGGGAGGATCCCGGTGCTTCAGGAATTGGCGAAGAATATTTGGACCGCTTCGGTTCATCATTCTTTCATCGGTTTGCACGTTGGCACGCGAATGACTGTGATTCGCCTGTCATCGGGCAAGCTGCTGCTGCATTCGCCCGTCGCGCTCCCGGAGCAGCTTCGCAGTGAGATCGACGCGCTCGGGCCAGTCGCGCATATCGTCTGTCCAAACCTGTTTCACCACATGTACGCGTCCGAAGCGGCGGCCACGTATCCACAGGCACTGCTGCACGGTCCAGCCGCCTTGCAACGCAAGCGCCGGGACCTGCGTTTCGGCGCGACGCTGACGGACCAGCCGCATCCCGAATGGCGTGACGATCTCGAACTGCTGACGATTGAAGGCTCCATGCTCGGCGAGACGGTGTTCTATCACCCGGCAACGCGCACACTGATCACCTGCGATCTGGTTGAGAACTTTCGAGCGTCGCCGCATTGGCTAACGCGCAACTATTTGCGCCTGGGTGGCGTGCTCGGCCACGTCGGCTGGCATCCCCTCCTGCGTCTGGTCTATCGCGACCGCAAGCGGGCTCGCGCCTGCGTGGATCAGCTGCTCGCCTGGCCGTTCGAGCAAGTCGTACTGGCGCATGGCGAGCCGCTGACGGACAACGCTCACGCGCAGGTCCGGGCGGGCTTGGCGTGGCTCTGAACCGTGCGTCGCCACCCGAATCTCGCGAGGTTGCGGTCGGCAGCTTTCGACCCGGAGTGGACCTTCGCTTCGCCAAACAGCGGACATTCAACTATCCTGTGCGGCTGACGTCATATAAAGAAAGGGCCGGCACGCTGAATTGCCAAACTTCTCCAGTCCATCTCGCTGTGTTTGCGGGAGCATCGATAACACAGCTGCCACACAAACCACACGTCGAGTCTGGTTCTATATCGGTTTCTGTTGATCCTCGTAAGCAAGTCGCGCGGAGAATTCAGGGGTCTTTTGAAAGAAATATTGCTCGATGAAGTTAATTGCGGCGTCCTCATCCACGAAGTGCTTCACGAAGTCACCGGGTCCCGGGCCAGGCGCCCAATCCCAAACTGACACGTACCAACCATCAGAAGCATGCCAGACCACTGGAACGGGAGCGTCGGTGTCGTCGCGCGTATGCCCATCTTTATAAGCATTACGAAGGCTGGGAAGCGAGTTCCCACGGACGCTGGTTGGCTTCATAACCAGATAACCCGAAGGGTACGCGCGGTGATCGGGCGAGAAGAACGGCTCATTGGGCAATCGCAACCCTAGATTACGCAACCTGTTGATAGAACTTATTGAAAGTAGCATTAGTAATGTGGATAGCAAGAGATGTGTGCAGGCTGAAGCCGATCTTGCATCGTCAACGATTCGAGCGATGACGTCGATTGACTGCTTGTGGCCGAATTGCGCCTTATCCCTCAGTACCCGATGCGTGTTGTGACCACCGGCGGTTGAAGAGCGTTGACTCAATGACGCGTGCGTCGAACTGGTTATCCGAATTTATCTCGGCCAATGGCGGGACAGGTAGCTTTCCAAGCTGAGTTCCCATTGCCGACTTGTGATCGTCAGCGTATCCAACCCGGCCGTCGCGGAAGAACTCTAGTTTGCGAACTTCATAACGTTCGTTGTCGAGCTGCGAGACCAGTCGAATTGGCTCCCCCTCGAAATCATGTCTCCATGCAACATCGATAAATATTGACCGAGATGCCTCGCCCATCTTTTCTCCCCGTGCGCCTGCTCCGGCTTGTTTCGATACCGTCATTGTCGACGATTCGTGCGGTGGCGTCGAAGGTCCGTTCATGGCCGGTTATCGTCCTCGGTGATCGGCGCAGACTGGCACTCCCTTCACTTGAAAGGAGATTGTCATGGACGCGACTACCGTTCTCAGTGGGGCGCGTGTGCCCTGGAATAAAGGCAAGTTGACGGGGCAGAAGCCACCGCTGAAACTGAAAGAGATCTGGGCGATCCGGATCCGTCTGCAGCTGGCGGCAAGAACGCGCGATCTTGCGATGTTCAATCTGGCCATCGACAGCAAGTTGAGAGCGTGCGATCTGACCAAACTGCGAGTGCGTGATATCTGCCTTGGTCAGCGCGTTGCTTCACGGGCAACGGTCATGCAGCAGAAGACGCAACGGCCGGTTCAGTTCGAAATCACCGAGTTAACCCGAGATAGCGCGGAAGCTTGGATCAAGTTAGCGAGACTGTCGCCTTCCGATTTCTTGTTCCCGAGTCGCATTCACGGTTCGCCGCACCTTTCGACGCGTCAATACGCCCGCCTGGTGCATCGCTGGATAGGGTCGATCGGGCTTGACGATACGGCATACGGGACGCACACCATGCGGCGAACGAAAGCGTCGCTAATTTACCGCCGCACGAAAAACTTGCGAGCGGTACAGCTGCTACTTGGTCACACGAAATTGGAAAGTACAGTGCGATATCTCGGTATCGAGGTCGACGATGCGCTGGAGATGGCAGAACAGACGGAGGCTTAAGCCACCATCGGCCGGACAGTAAGGGGACACTGTCCGGCCATTTTCAGTCGGTCGACAACGTCGCGTAGATCGCCGACAATCGGTCCGTCGAAACTTGCAGTCCTGCACATTCCGTCGCAGCACGCTCCTATGAAAACAGAATGCTACGATCCAACACCCTGCGCGTTCAGCCCGGACGCCGATTTCGTCTATCCGGCCGCCCGGCACTGATTGCATGCCCTGGTTGCACCGCCCCGTCGCCCTGTCGGTGCCCCGCCGCGCATGGGGACCCGTGGTTAAGATCCTCGCGATCTGGCTCATTCCGCTGCTCGCGCTGTTCGCGCTGGGCTGGCTGGTGCGCGGCGCCTATCACACACCGGGCCCGCTCGCGACCGCGCTGAAGGTAGCCGGCGCGTTGGTCGGCGGGCCGGCGGCCTGCTGGCTGCTGCGCAAAGTCCCGTCGCGCCGAGACGGGCCGCTGGCCCGCTTGCTCACGAACGTCGCGCTGGGGGCCATTGCGGGTTACGCGATCGTGAGCCTGTCGCTCGACCTGCTGACCCGCCAGACCTCCACGCAGGTGCGGACCGAGCGGGTGCCCTACGAAGTGACCGGCGGCTGGAAGAACTGCCCATACGGCGTCGCCTTCGACGACGATGCGCTGCAGGCGCGGCTGACGCTCTGCGGCTCGGGCCTGGGGGTGCCCAAGCAGCCGGCGTTCGGCACGCTGGAGCTCACCGAGAAGGTTGGCCGTTACGGGATCGTCCTGCAGGACGTCACCGTGGCCGCGCACCGGTGACGTCGAGCAAAATAATTCTGACACTCCAGAATCCCCGTAGATCAAGGCACTCGGGCCACGAGTTGACGACTTTATTGACGGTCTCACCAAAATAATGTCGTCAACTCGCCTGTGTCCGCATTAAATTTGTCAACTCGCGTAGTGGACCACGAGTTCCGGCGGTAAGCTCCTGATTTCTAGGTCGAATTCCGACGCACAATGCGGTCCGTCGCGACGCAGAGTTCAGACGGGACGCTTTTTGACTCAAGCCAAGTACGCCGGTGGCGGAAATGCGACGTTGTGGGACAGGCGGGGGCGACCGCATCCGACGGCTTTCGGCCATGAAGAGACACCCACCTCTCTGCCATGAATGACCGCTGACACGACGAAACCGGCCCCTCGCTCCCGACTTCGGTGCGATCCCCGGTGGGCTGAATTACCGAGTGTTGTCCTTGATGGGCGCTTTTGCCCGCATCATGCAAAATAGCCGCATAAAATGCGGAGGATGGATCGTGGGCGTCAACTTCGACCTGAACGATTTGCAGGCGTTTCGAGCCGTCGTGGAGTTGGGCAGCTTCCGCAAAGCAGCGGAGGCAGTCAACATTTCGCAGCCGGCGCTCAGCCGGCGCATCGAGAAGCTCGAAGCGGCGCTCGGCGTGCGGCTTTTCGAGCGAACCACGCGCAGCGTGACGCTCACCACCGTAGGACGCGTGTTCGCCCCAAGCGCAGAACAACTTCTGGACGACCTCGATGTCGCGTTGCTCGGCATCCGCGACGTCTCCACGAGCCGCCTGGGTCATGTGACCATCGCATGCGTGCCGTCGGTTGCCTACTATTTCCTGCCGAGCGTGGTTGCCGCTTATCACAGCCGCTATCCGCGGATCCGGGTCAAGCTGCTCGACTCGAGCGCCAATGAAGTGCTCGGCTCGGTAATCAGCGGCGAAGCCGATTTCGGCGTGAGCTTCATGGGCAGCCAGGAGCCCGAAGTCGAATTCAAGGTCCTGCTGCAGGAACGGTTCGTCGCCGCATGCCGTCGCGATCATCCGCTGGCCCGAAAGACCCGTGTGTCCTGGAGCGAGCTTTATGAACACGAATATGTTTCCGTCGACAAGACTTCTGGCAACCGCCTGCTGCTCGATCAGGCGCTGACCACCGTGGCGCCGAGGAAGCCTAGCGTCTGCGAGACCCGCCATGTCACCACCATGCTTGGCCTGATCGAAGCAGGACTCGGTGTGGCCGCCGTGCCCTCAATGGCGATGCCCATGCGCGACCATCCGATTCTGACAAGCGTGCCGCTCGTCGATCCGGTCGTGACGAGACGTGTCGGGATCGTCAGCCGCCGGGGGCGTCCGCTCGCGCCGGCCGCGCAGCAGTTCTATCAGATGATTCTCGACACGAAGCGCAGCGGCATGGCCCGCGCGGCGAAGAAGACTTCGAAATGACACTGCCAAGGCCATTCAGGCTGCTGTACGTCCAGGTCCTGCTTGGAATGGGGTTGGGCATGACCGTCGGCCACTTCTGGCCACAGGTCGGCGCGTCGCTAAAACCGCTCAGCGATGCGTTCGTCGCGCTGGTACGCATGATGATCGCGCCGATCGTCTTCTGCACGATCGTCACCGGCATCACGTCGCTTGCGAGCGGCTCGAAGATCGGCCGGACCATCCTGAAGGCGCTGGCTCTGTTCTACTTTCTCACCATCGTTGCGCTCGTTCTGGGGCTCGCGACCGCGTTCGCGCTGCACCCGGGCGCGGGACTGCACATCGACGCGCATCATCTGGACACGGCCATCCTCGCGCAGTATTCGACGCGCACGCAGTCGCACGGACTCGTCGAATTCGCGCTGCATGTGATTCCGGAGACGCTTGTCGGCGCTTTCGAGAAAGGCGAGGTGCTACCGGTCTTGCTGCTCGCCCTTCTGTTTGGCTTCGCATTGAACGCCAACCAAAGCGCCGGGCGCCGGGTACAGGAATTCATCGACGGCATCGCGCACGTGCTGTTTCGCATCCTCGCGATGATCATGCGGCTTGCGCCCGTCGGCGCATTCGGCGCGATGGCGTTCACGGTGGGCCGCTTCGGCATTCGTTCGATTGGCTCGCTCGGCATGCTGATGGTGTCGTTCTATGCGGCGTGCCTGCTGTTCGTCGTCTGCGCGCTCGCTCCACTTGCACGCCTGCATGGCTTCTCACTCTGGCGGCTGCTGCGCTACATCCGCGAGGAACTCGTCATCGTGCTCGCGACGTCGTCGACCGAACCCGTGCTGCCGCGCCTCATCGTCAAGCTCGAAGCGCTTGGCTGCGACAAGGGTATCGTCGGACTGGTGCTGCCGGCCGGCTATTCTTTCAATCTCGACGGCACGGCGATCTACCTGACGCTCGCCTCGATGTACATCGCGCAAGCGTGCGATGTACACCTCTCGGGCGCCCAGATCGCGACGATGCTTGTGGTCATGCTGATCACGTCGAAGGGCGCGGCGGGCGTGTCGGGCAGCGGACTGGTTGCGCTCGTCGCGACGCTCGCCGTCATTCCCGATCTGCCGGTTGCAGGCGTCGCGCTACTGGTCGGCATCGATCGCTTCATGTCCGAGGCGCGGGCCCTGACGAGCGTGATCAGCAACGCCTGCGCGGTGATCTTCGTATCGATGTGGGAGCGCGCCTGCGACCCAACGCGTCTGAGGGATGCATTGAGCCTGGCGCATGAACCCGAAGAAGCTTTCGATCAGCCCGCCGACCTGCCGGGCTGAATCGTTGCCGCCGTCTCAATGCGTGGCGACGGAATCGAGCCCGGTCGATGTCACCTCCGGCTGCACGGCGGGCGACGCGAGATAGTCGAGCAGCGCTTTCGCCTCCTTCGGATGCTGCGCGCCGACCGGGATGCCGGCCGCAAAGCGCGTGACGGACTGCATCGACTCCGGAATCTTGCCGACGTACGCCGCGCCCTTCACCGGGAGCAACTCGCTCACCTGCTGAAATCCCACTTCGTAGTCGCCGGTTGCAACCACCGACGCCACCGGGATCTTCGGGATCATCTTCGCCTTGGTCTTCACCTGTTCCTCGATGCCTAGCCGCTTGAACAACTCGCGCTCGATATAAACACCGCTCGCGCTATCCGAGTAAGCGATCGACCGGGCATGCAGCAAGGTTGCCTTGAGCGCCGCCTCGGACCCGATGTCGGGCTTCGGCGCGCCGTCGCGCACCACCATGCCGATCCGCGAATCCGCAAGCTCGACGCGCGAATCGGGAATCACCTTGCCCTGCTTGATCAGGTCGTCGAGGGCGTAGCCGACCATGATCACCACGTCGGCAGGCTCGCCGCGCTGGAGCCGGTTCGGAATGGCCTCCGGCGACTTGCCCATCGACGGGCCGAGCGCGGTATCGAGCGTATTGCCGGTGGACGCCGCGAACTTCGGGCCGAGCAGCTTGTAGGCGGCGGTAAAGCCGCCCGAACTCATCACATGCAGATCTGCGGCCTGCACATTCGCCGCAGCAGCGCAGGTGCCGAGCAGCGCCGCGGTGCAGAGTTTCAGAAGAAAGGGTTTCATGGGGCGATAGAATGTCAGTCTAATGTTCGAGGAGACGTGCGATGCTTCAGGGAGCCGCATGCAGCGGAACGCGACGGCGCCGGTACAGTGCGAGTGTTGCACCGAGCCCGCACACCGCGGCGAAGCTCATCCAGTAGCCTGGCGCGGCTTTATCACCCGTCATATGAATGAGCGCGGTCGAGATGACGGGCGTAAAACCTCCGAAGACCGCCGTCGCGAGGCTGTAGGCGAGAGAGAATCCGGCGACGCGCACCTCGACTGGCATCACTTCGGTGAGCGCGACGACCATCGCGCCGTTGTAAATGCCGTACATGAACGAGAGCCAGAGCAGCACAAGCAGCATGTTGACGAAGCTCGGTGCGTGGGCCAGCAGCGACAGCGCCGGGTAGGCGGTCGCAATTGCCAGGATCGTCATCGCAAGAAGGAGCGGACGGCGTCCGATTCTATCCGACAGCGCACCACCGATCGGCAGCCAGATAAAATTGGAGACACCCACGCACAGCGTGACGAGCAGGCTGTCGGCAGTGCTCAGATGCAGGACCGTCTTGCCAAAGGTCGGCGCATACACCGTAATCAGATAGAAGCTCGTGGTGGTCATTGCGACCAGCAGCACGCCCGCGCTCACGACATTCCAGTTCTGCGCGAGCGTCGTAAAGACTTCTTTCATGCTCGGGCGATGCTGGCGCTGTTTGAATTCCTGCGTTTCCTCGAGATTGCGCCGCAGGATGAAGATGAAAGGCACGATCATGCAGCCGACGAAGAACGGCACGCGCCATCCCCACGCAGCGATCGCCGCCGTGTCGAGCCACTGATTGAGCGCGAAACCGAGCGCGGCAGCGATGACGATCGCCACCTGCTGGCTCGCCGACTGCCAGCTCGTGAAGAAGCCCTTGCGGCCCGGCGTCGCCATCTCGGCGAGATAAACCGATACGCCGCCCAGTTCCGCACCCGCGGAGAAGCCCTGCAGCAGACGGCCAATGAGAACCAGGCCCGGGGCGAAGAGTCCGATCGTCGCATAGCCGGGCACGAACGCGATCAGGATGGTGCCGCTCGCCATGATCGACAGCGTGACGATCAGGCCCTTGCGGCGGCCGACATCGTCGATGTACGCGCCGAGGATGATCGCACCGAGCGGCCGCATCAGGAAGCCCGCGCCGAACACTGCGAACGTCATCATCAGTGAAGCGAACTCGCTCCCCGCCGGGAAAAAGACCGCGGCAATCTGCGTGGCATAGAAGCCGAACAGGAAGAAGTCGAACTGCTCCAGGAAGTTGCCTGCCGTCACGCGTAGCACGGCGGATGCCTTCGATTGCCCGGGGGCCAGCGGGGGTGAGGAGGGATGCATCGAGTTGTCTCCAGAAATTTTGAACTTGCGGTGTTCGGGCGATTTTTTGTTTGTCGAATATTCGCCCGAACCACACGAAACGATAAGTGCTATTTTCGAAACGATTGATGTCCGTTGGTTATCAGTGTCGGGGAAGCGCTCAAGCTACAAAGCGGCACTGGGACGCGGGCGTTCGGGTGTCCATGTTGCGCCCCCGGTTCAGGTGATCGTCGATTTCCGCCGCGCATCCGAGCATGCGGGGATAAAGGAAGATCGTGAACGCGGCGATTTCCAGATCAGTCTCGGTCAATTCACCACGTTGCAGCGGCTGCCACAGCATCTTCAGCAGCAGCGCTGCGATCACCGCATCGACGTTGACGCAATATACGTTGCGGGACACGCCAGCATCGAACAACGCCTGCACAAGTTCGCGATAGAACGCATGGAACACGTTGTATTCCCCACGCTTCTCGCACAGGTCCGCGATGAACACTTCGCGCGGGTCGTGGTTGACCGGCCTGTCCTTGAAGACGGGATGGTTCACGCCCGGCAGCTTCGCGATGTCGAGGCTGCCGGCATGCTTCTGCCGGGCCTTGTACTGTGCATACCGCTCGACCGAGCGCTCGGCCAGCGAGCGCAGGTCCACGCCATGTGCAGGGTCGGACGGATCGGCGAGGCCGCTGTCCCCGAACGCCTCGATCAGGAACGCGATGCCCTCATAGCCGTTGCCGCCATGCGTATAGCCGGTATGCGTGAGAAAGCCGACCAGCGCCTTGTTCAGTTGCACTCGCGCTGGACTTTCCGGACCGTCGGCCGATACCGCGCCTTTCGCACCCTGCGCCGAGATGGCTCCCGGACCGTTGGTGAGCAGCAGACCTACGAGCGTCTTGAAAGCGAACAGATCGTCGGGCCCGGGCTCGAGGTTGAGCAGCGCGGCAAAGCAGATTTCCGTGAGGCTGTGTTCGTTCAGCAAAGCTTGCGTGGTAAAGCCGCAGAAGTCGTCTCGACGGTGTCGCGAGGCGTCCGCCGATGCGCCGATCAGCGTCCCGAACAGCATGGTCCACCAGGGCAGGCTCTCGGCCGTAACGCGCGAGATGCGCTTTCGCATCAGCGGTCCCCATGCGAGCGTCGTGGTGATTGCGGCCAGCACCGCGTCGGCCGTCGGGTGATCAGGCTGAGACGCGAGCCAGCGGACGAGGACCGACTGGGCCCCACGCTCGGCGAGTCCCGCGAGCATCGCCTCAGCGCGCGGATCGCTTGAGTCTGCGAAAAACGGCTCGCTGCCGCCCGCGTCGATCCGGGCGATGTCGAAGTTCTCATCGAGCGCGCTCGTAAGACCGGCTGCCGAGAAGCGATCGATCATCCATTTCGCGGCATCCCGAGCCGCTCGCTGGCGATTCGGCCCGATGATCGAAGCCGCGGCGGCCAGGATCGCGTTGGGCGCGTTTCCGGCCTCGCGAGCGGCTTGCGCAGCCGCGAGTTCCGGTGTTCCGTGCAGATTGACGAACGCGGCGATCGCGACATCGATGAGCTTCTCGTCGTTCTCGCCGCCGAACTCGTGAAGCAGGGCAAGGCTGACGTTCGCTTCTAACGAATGCGTCGCTGCGTCGAGCATTGAGGCGCCATGCAGGCTGCTGACCTGCGTTTTCGCATCCATCTGCGAAGCACCCGACGCATCCTTCAGCGCCTGACGTGGCGCAATCGCACCGACTTGTCGATTGACCTGCGAGACCTGCTCGTCGTAGGGCGCGACTGCTCCCACTACTGGGATCGCAAGGTGGGGCGGAAGCTGGATCCCCTGGTCGGAGCCGAACCACGGCTTGAGCGCAAGGCTGCCTTCGGGCTCGAAGTCAGGCATCGTCGCGTTGGCGCGCATGACGGCGGTCAGGGCCGCTGGGATATGCGCGATGTTCGTTACGACCGCGCCCGCGGCGGAGCAGCACGGATCGTCAGGAGTGAAGAGGCGGTCCACGCCGAACTTCTCCATGAACCAGCGCTCCTTGGCTTGCGCGTCGTCGGAACCGCCCGCCATCGCGCCCGCATGGCCGACCGCTCGCGTGAGGCGGCTCTTCCACCGGCCCACCACACAGGCGACCACCGGTTTCGTGAAGGCCGCATCAGCCTCGTAGTAGCCGCCCGGTTCGCAATAGAGCACAGCGGCCTTGCTGCGCGCATCGTTGGCGAGTGCGAACGCAAATTCCGGCGCGGCATAGTGGATGTAGACGTCCTTTCCGCTCGAGATGACGGTCGACGTGCCCCAGCCGCTCATGCGCAGGTATTGCGCGATCGTCGTACTGAAGCCGCCGGAATTCGAGAAGATAGCGATCGATCCCTTGCGCAATGAGTCGTCCGGACTATCGCCGCCGAGTGCTCCGCCGATTCTCACGCGATTGCATGAGTCAGCGACGCCGAGCCCGTTCGCGCCGAAGATGTCGATGCCCGCCTGCTGAGCCATCGCGCGGATTTCGCGGGCGTCGTGCACGGAGATCTTTTCGGTGATGATGAAAATCTTCTTCAGATCGGGATTGACGCGGATCAGTTCGGCGACGCCGTCGCGGGCCGCCGATGGCGGTAGATAAACCACGCCGCAGTTGAACCGGTGCCCCGCTTCCAGACCCTCGCGGACGTTGTTGTAAACCGGAATATCGCCGATAGATGTGGCGAGCACCTGGCCGCCCTTGCCCGGCGCCGTGCCGAAGACAATATTGCCGCCCGAGAATGCATGACTGACGGGCGTCACGTCCGAAGACTCGCCGCCCAGGATGTTAAGTACGCACACGCGATCGTCGCGCGTGGCGATCTGCGCGAGCGAGTTGACGCCAACGAAATACTTGAACTGGTTGCTGGTTTGCTTGTACATGTCGCTCTCCTCAGGCTTGACCCGTTTCGGTTTCGGTCGCGGGCGCGCCGATCCGTGCTGCGATCTCGGCTCGCCCGCCGGCGCGCATCCACGCATCCGCCTGCCGTGCGTACTGGATGACCTCACTGATGTCGGAATCGAATCCGAACAGCCGGTACGGCAGGCCGAGCGAGTCGCATGTATCCCTCAGCGCGGCCATCCCTCGCACGAGGTTCGGCCCTCCGCGGCCGAGCACCACGTAAAGCGGCGTCGGCCCATGTTCGCTGAAGTGTTCGCGAAGAGCATCGGCCATCGCTCGCAGCGTCTCGAAGATGTCGGTGTTATTCGACTTGCCGCCGATGATGAAAAGCACATTCGATTGCTTGAGCCAGTGCCTGAAGCAGATTCGGGCCACTTCCTTCATCTTTGCGTAAGGCGGATTGCCGCCGAAATCCGACGAGATGATCGCGGCGTCGCCGAGCATTTCAGTCACGAGCGAATTGGCGCCGCCTCCGAAGGTCGGCGCGAGGATTGTCCCCTTGTCGTTGATCACGTACACGTCGCTCTGCCCCTGGTGGGTGCGAAGCTGATTGATCTCCTGTTCGAAATCGGAGTAATCCGCGGAGAACAGATGAGGCGGCAATCCGAGACGCGCCCAGCGCGGATCGTCGCGATCGAAGCCGCACTTGAAGTCGCAGGCAACCGGCGTGAGGCGTCCGTTCTTGTCCTCGCGCATGCGGATCGGATTCAGTTCCAGCGTAGTCATGCCGAAGTCGTGAAAGAGCTCCCAGAGTTTCGGCAACTGCTGAACCAGCGGCGAGATGATCTCCTTCGGCGCACCGATCTCGCTAAGCGCATTCGCGACGACGAACGCCTTCAGGCCGGTCAGCGCATCGAACGGCACCATCGCCACATGCTTCGGATCGACCTCTTCGATGTCCATGCCGCCCATGTGCGAAAGCGTCATGGTCGGTGCGCGAAAGCGGGTGGAATCAGTGATCGAGAAGTAGACCTCGTGTTTGGCCGGGACACCAGCTTCGAACGTCACGCCGTTCGCCTTCGCTTTCAGGTGCCCGACCGTGTGCTCGGCGAAGTACAGCCGTTCCTTTTCGGCCAGCGCTGTCTTCAGATCGGTCGCGCGGCCCAGCAGGCCCGCCTTGCCCTTCTTGCCGACTCCGCCCTTGAAGACCGGCTTGATGAAGATCTGACGATGACGATCGATCATCGTCTTGATTTCCTCCTCGCTGGCGCTCGGACCGAGGATCTCACTCGCTGGGAATCCGACGAATTGCAACAGGCGTGCGCCGTGTAACATACCGGTGATTTGCATGGAAACGTCTCCTGAAGGTCATTGCGATAGAAAAGAAAACAGGCCGCTCGTCGCTGACGCGCTTCGGTCGTAAGCGACAGGTGTGAAACGCGGCCGTAACGCCGTTGGAGTTCGGCTTGGCGGGGCTCTGGCGTGCTTTATGTTGTCCGATGCCTGAACCGGCTGGACCGCGGAAAACTGCACGGCCCAACAAGGCGGGTCGCAGGAATGTCTTGCAGCGCGTTAGCCGCGCAAGTTCCGCCGTACATTGTGCATAGTCGTGTCTCCGATTCGTTTTACTTTCGTTCCAATGTCGCTGGAATCTTGAGTACAGATACTCACGCAAAAGGATCTACGCGATAAGTGCATTTTTTTGAAGCATTGATGTTCGGGTGTTATCAATGCAGTTGGATGAACGTGGCATCGCCGCCACGTTCCTCTCCGCAGCCTGTCGGGGCAGACGTGTCAGCGGTCCAAGCTCTGAGATGACTTCAGTTGATGGTCCGTTGTCGGCGAATGAAGGGACATTCGGTATTTGCCGGAGACCGTCCGTTCAGGGTCGGGAGTACGCATTGCCGACTGGCCGCTTCGGGACCGCGGAATTCCAGTGACTGCTTTCGAGCGGTGAGTTTGGGGAGAGGACTGACGCAGCCCGACCCATTGTGGACCTTCGGCCTTCTCCAAAGCGGCCGTTCAAGGTCCGGGGCTATCTTGGGTTTGGGTCGGCGAGGCGCGCTGCTGACTCGTCAAACCACCTGAGGAACTTATGGATAGCGTCGGTGGCGGCGGGAATTGATGTGTGCAAGGATCGAATCGTGTCGAATCTTCGTTGCAGAATAAGAATCTTTGATGGCTGTGTTGGCGGGCAAAAAATAAAAGCCTTGTCTTCCCGATCGAATTGCTCGCCCCAATTGGTCAAGAAGTTAAAAACGCCATATTCCGCCCAATCGCGCTTGCACTCGGAAACAGTCCGGCCATCATCTTCAAGTAATTGATCACCTTGAGCCCCGTACAACAATCGATCAAGACGATTGATTAACTGTTCGTCGCTCAAACCGTCCAGATCACTTCGCCAAAGATCTGGAAGGGCCGCCACGAGCTCCGTGAAACCTCGATATGCCGAATACAAAGAACATCGCGGATCGGAAAAATCGCCTAGCGACGTATTTGTGCACCAAACTTGCATTCGCCCATAGACGGCGGAGGGAAGGGCCAGACCAGGCTCGATCATGGCTTCGATTGCAAAGTCAGATTTTGAACCGAATAACATCGATCAGTGTCCGTAGTCTCAATGGGTGGTACTTCAAGATGGATCGTTGCGATTGTCGGCGATTCGCATATCGGTGTCGAGCGATCGATCCTGGCCGAGCAGAGTTCGGTTGCCTTAAAACAGCCCCTAGCTTGCCTATGAAGCGGTATCCCGTTGCACGTAGAAACCCCACACACCGTTGGAAAGCTCAGTGGCTGCGAAGCAAACTGCTTTTCCAGGAATTGGGATTTCGTAGACCCATGCACGATGACGTTCTCTAGGATAAGCCGGGTGCGGAACGACAATGTGTTCCTGAGACACCCGTCGCCAGTTACCCGCGTGCAACCACGGATTGATGCCATTGATCGAGATAGGTGCGCCCTCAAATCCAACATGAATTGGCTTCCAGCCGTCGGTTAATTCTTCAGTTAGCATCTGGTCTTCTGGATTCTCGATTATCTCGCCGACTATCTCGAACGACCGGTTGTGGCCGTACGCAGAAGATCAGCCCCTACCCGTTTTCGCTTTCTTCGAGACCACTGTATTTTCGGCGCGCGGGGGATACGCCAAAAACAGATAATTTGATCATAGCAACACCACGAGCCGCGTCGCAGGCTAGATGCGTGGAAAGCGGTATTCCTTGAAAAAATGACCGGTTCCCATAGGCAGGTGGAGCAACTGCGCGTGATATTCGACATCCATGTTGCGCCGAACGATCAGATCACCATTGCTATCGATCTGCAAAGTATCGTCTGTTGTCACGTGATTCGGCCCATAGTCGGACCGTGTTTCTTCAGGTACGAAAGTAAGATGCATCACCCCACTCTTGCAAGTGACACGCTGCGCTTTCATGAAGCCAGTCCGATACTCGCCGATCTTGACATCGCCGTAGAACGTAGCGACGACGTACTGATTCTCGCTCGACGGCGTCAGGGTGGCGTAATCGGGAGGCGTAACGATGCCGTGATCATCCGTCTTGTAACGGCCGACCATTGCTTTCCATGCATCTATGTCCCCGACAGGAAATATCAAACTGATCGGCAATTTCGTCCCGATCTGCTGAGTTGGATCGCCCCGCACCGTGCGACCTGCACCGGCGTACTGGCCGCTCAAATTGGGGCATCCAGACAGCGATGCATTTGCTAACGACTGCGACCGAACATCGACCACCGTGCGCTGCACGCATCCTCCGGCGCATAGGAGTGACGCGAGCGACATGGCGAGAAGCATTTGCTTCACAGGTCACCTTTGTTCGAGTATTCAATTATTGGGGGGCTGGATGCGTGAGCATTGAACCGAGGGCTCATTGTCAACGATCTAGATCGCTTCGTCGACCGTCTCCTTGTGGCCGGACCCGGAAGTTCGAAGCGAGGCAGCGAACCAGCGCTACTGAGTCGATCCGGATTTCCGTGATCGATCCGTTGCCGCCCTTCAGTTAGCTTCTCCGAAGGTTCCAACCCTGCCGATAAAGCGGCCACTCAACCTCCCGACTACGAACTCCCGCTGGGGCCTGAACAACCAATCGTCGAACGTTTCGCTCTATCCCGACGAACAGGCAGCAAGCTTTACCTGCTGGCGACCTATACTCGTAGTGGCCGCGATCTTCGGCGACCGTGTTCGCGATCAACGAATTTTCCAGCTCGAATTAGTTGCGATTGAGCTTGCGATGTGCGAGATCGGCTTGCAATCCACGGCCGTGGGCACACGTTATCTGCGAGCGAGCCTAAGCATTTCGATTGCACGCCCTCACATCTAATGGAGCATTCTGATGCAACAGAGATTACGTGCTGCGGTTGTGCAATCGGGATCCGTCGTCTTCGATGCGGACAGAACCATCGATAAAGCCGCGACGTTCATCGCCGACGCCGCGCGACAAGGCACTCAACTCATCGTATTTCCCGAAGCATTCGTCTCGGCCTATCCTAAGGGACTCGATTTCGGCTCGACAATTGGCGGGAGAACCGCTGCTGGGCGCGAAGACTATCGGCGTTACTACGACAGCGCGGTCGAGGTACCAGGTCCCGGCGCTCAGCGGTTGGGTGAGCTTGCCGCCGACCACAAACAATACATCGTGATCGGCGTAATCGAACGGGACCATGGCACGTTGTATTGCACTGCGTTATTTTTTGGTCCGGACGGTACGCTGCTCGGCAAACATCGCAAGCTGATGCCAACTGCCGGCGAGAGGCTGATCTGGGGCTATGGCGATGGGTCGACGCTCCCGGTTTTCGACACACCGTTCGGCAGGCTCGGCGCAGTCATCTGCTGGGAAAACTACATGCCATTAATGCGTATGGCGATGTACGCCAAAGGTGTTCAGATTTACTGTGCGCCCACCGCTGACAGTCGACCGACATGGGCTTCCTCCATGCAGCACATTGCCCTGGAGGGGCGCTGTTTTGTGTTGTCGGCCTGCCAGCACCTGCGCCGATCGGATTGTCCAACCGACTATGCCGCAATCCAGGGTAACGATCCGGACGCTGTGCTGATGAGCGGTGGAAGCTGCATCGTCGGCCCGCTTGGCGAGCTCATTGCCGGTCCCATCTTTGAGCAAGACGCATTGCTCGTGGCCGACCTCGACCTCAACGACCTTGCCCGGGCGAAATATGACTTTGACGTCACGGGTCACTACTCGCGTCCGGATATCTTCCGTCTGCATGTTAACGAAGCGGCGATGCCTCCCGTCGTGTTCGAGAAAAACGGATTCGGCAGCGGCTCCTGAATGACGAGATATTCGTGCGCCATGCCGTAAGGGAAGGATTGACGGTTTCTTTCGGACGCTGTTTGTGCCAACGGCGTCGTCGAGACGTGCTATCGATTGTCGGCGATCTGTGCACCGATGTTGAACGTCTGAACGTGTTTAGGTTTATACGACGCCTGCCCACATTAGCTTGTGGCGCTCGCCCATGCTCGTGACTGAGGGCAGGCATCCTACAAATCTGAACGACTGAAGTCGCTCGCCTTCTTGATGGTTAGTGCTGCGTCGGAGCCGGCTGTTGGGAAGCGTCTGCTTCTTCGTCTGTCGCGGATTTGGCTGACGTTTGTTTGCTCTGGCGCGGCTTCGTGGCTGCGGATGTCTCCGTAGCCGCTATTTGTGACGCCTCTGCAAGAAGGCGTGCTGCACGGCTCGCGGTGATGCGGCTTTGCGGGATGCCCTTCGCATCGAGCGCGATCACCTGATACAGCTCACGGTCACACTCGAGCTCTCGCTGATATTGCTCTGCTGTGTCGACAAGCAATTCAAGCATGGTCTGCTGACGCCGTCTTTCGTCGCTCGTGATGGCAGGATTCCTACACATTGAGGACGCAAGTGTGATCAATGTGTTGAGTTGGCTTAACTGCCGGTTGCATAGATCGAAGGTGGAAAGCGCGAGTTTTTCGTACTGGAGCGCGTCGACAGGCGGGCGTGAAGCGGGTTGAGATTGTTTTGTAGGTTTGCTGCTCATGGTGCGACCTCCCTGATACTTCCTGGATCGCCCGACACTCGCTTGGGGAAGTGGGTGAGCGGGCACGTGGCGGGATTGGAAGACCGGCGCTATACCAAACCGGCGAGCCTTGCGGCTCCCCCACCACGACCCGCCCATTGGGATATAGACGTGCAGAGGTAGACGCACGACCCGCCTGAGCGGGTGTGCGGGTTTAGCTAGCAGGCTTCCAAACCTGACCGCCGGGTGTTTCCCGATGGCTTGATGATTATAAATCAAGGCAGCAGCGTAGCGGTCAACCAGGCAGGCTAAGTGTTTGCGTTTGGCCGATTGGATAAGACCTCGGCGGAGGTTGGCGTGTTGTCGCGAATTCGGGGATCGCAGACGAGCACTGGGCTAGTCGTCTTAACGTTGACAGCCAGTACGAACCGAACGCGTATCGGGTTTCGTCAGTGCTTGGACTTAGCTGTCGATGGCGGTTGATCGGCCTTTGCTGCAGTTCAGACGTCGCCGGTCGTGAGGCAGTCTCACATTCCTTTGCTGTCGTTCGGAGCATCACGCGCGCGGATGTCGCATTCACATCAATGAACGAGTACTCTCGACCCGAAGCGGAAATACGAGACCGCCATTCCGGCCAGCCGCTTGGCAGCGGCAGCCGGCACTCACCGCTGACGGGCCTGTTCAGGATTTCCGGTACTTTGCAGTCGCTTGGCGTGGTGTGCTATAGCGGAAACCACACTTTATCGGTTAACGGGCAATCTATCGGCACGTCTACTTGGATACCTCTCATCGACGGCTTAGACCTCGAACGCTCGAGCCGCGTGCCGGTCTTCTAGGCAACAGCGGCTCTGAGCGCAACTAGGTGGTCCGGGTCGGATGCTTGCAGGTGCTCCATGAGATCGCCGACGGCCGCCTCAATGTCGCACATCAGGTCGCTGTTCTCATACATGCGCTCAACGTTGTTGGCGTGACTGAAATAGTGCAGTGTCTTCAAGATTCGCTTGGCCTTCTCGCCGCCGAACACGCGCTCAGCTCGGGCATCGACCGGAGACATACGGCGGTCAGGGTACTTTGAATACGTGTAGAGTTCGACGAACCTGCGCACGGCGTTCGGCAGCAACATGAGCACCTTCAAGTCGGTCTTGTCGGCGGAGTTGTGGAACTCGTCGAGCACATGAAACAGGAAGTGATATTCCGAATCGTATCGATGCATCGACTCTGGCATGTTCAATAAGGACGACGTCTTCGGCCCGATTCGCTTAACCAGATAGAGGGCTGCGTTCTTTCCCTCCGGCTTGAGCTCGCGCAGGAGTGAAAAGAACTCGAAATTGTGGGTCGAGAAGAAGACCTGCTTGCAGCGCGTCGTCCATGGGGCATTAACAACGGGCTGGTGGAAGAATGTCTCCTTGATGATCGCAGCGACTTGGAAGATGTGGTTACTGTCGAGGCTCGAAATCGGATCGTCGATGTAGACGATCGCTTTACCGAACTCCTTGATCTCCCGAAGCTTGGTCAGAAAGAACGAAAAGGCGATGGCCGTCTTCTCGCCCTCGCTTAGATGCCGCGCCGGCTTCCCGTCGCGCCGGACGAGTTGAAACCTTTCACCTTCGGCTGTAGCGACTACAGCGATCTGGACGCTCTCGCCTCCAAGCAGATTTTCGATGCGCTTGTTGATCTCCTCGCGGCCGAGCTGAGCCTGGCTAATTATGGCTTTCAGCCGATTAATCTCTGTCCTCAACTTGGCCGCGCAGCTCTCGTAACGCATACGGTGGCGCTCGCGCCTAGCTTGATCGGTTGCGAACTTGTCCAGATACTGCGCTTCTTTAAACTCCTGCGCAAAGTGCAGCTTCAATCGCTCAATTGCGGCATCCTTCTCGGCCGGAAAATTGTCCTTGACCTCGTTGTGCCCTTTGAAGACTGCGTTTAGCGCCTCAAGCTTCCTCGTGACGGTTTCCGCAGCCTTCCCATCGTATGGCTCGGGTTCGACGGTCACGAACGGAGCGGCCAGCTTCGAAACCAGGCGAACGCGGAGCGCTTCGAGCTCCGCGTTGTAGGCGACGAGGGCCTGTTGAAAGTCCGCGTTGGCTTTGACGAACTGCTCCTTGAGCGGCGCGTTGAGTTCTACATCCTTGCGCTCAGCAATCGTCAGCTTAGCCGCCTCCGCCTGCTGAGCGAGTTGTTCCACGGCTCGCTTGTGGTCATCAAGGTCCTTGGAGAAATGCTCTCCGAGCGTCTTGAGACGTTCGGGCGCCAGGTCACCTCCGCAAAATTCGCAAGCCGTTTTGGCCTGATGCAGGTGCAGACCCATCTGTACCCACGTCTCCACGGGTGGGTTGTCAACGAGATGAGCGATGGTGTTCGCGAGGTCCGGCTTCTTGGCGAGCAGCGTCGAAGCCCGTGCCGAGAGATCTGCCAAGGACATCTGTACCGTGACCATTGCAATGGCTGGCAGACTCTCCTTGGCCGACGCGTGTGCCAATTTGATGTCGGCCTCGAAAGCCTCGGTCTCCAAGGCGTGGTTCTCCAAGCCGAGATTGATGGTCCGAAGTTCGGCGTCGAGTTGGGTCGAACCAAAAGCAGCCACCAGACCGATTGCCTTCTTGATCGTCGCCGAGGCGGTTGTCTTGGCCGAACTCATTGCCCTTGTTGCCGCCGCAGCCTCCTTGGATCGATCGGCGGCGCCATCGACAGCTCGCTTGTGCATCGCCTCGTACCGCTCGATTTCTTTCTGCGCAGCTTCTGACTCCGAGCCGAGCAGCAGGATTGGCCTGAAGTGGCTACCCGCGAAGTTCAGGTTTTCGGCGACGAAGTCTGAGTTAAAGACGCGAACGACATGCGACGTCGAGTGGAAGTTCGCCTCTGTGACGTTCCCTGTGTCAGTCGCGATCGTGAACGAACACTGCGGAAGCTCTGGATTGAGCGTCCTTGACTGCAACATTGCGACCAGCCGCGACAGCGTCGTCTTGCCCGAGTAGTTCCATCCGTAGATGATGTTCTTGACTCCGAATTCGACTGTGCCAGCGGGTGGGGCGTAGTCGGCGAATACGCCAAGCCCCTTTATGCGCTGGAAACTCTTCAACATGGCTCCTCCTTTGAGTCTCTTATTTTCAAACAGGCTCGGATAGCCCAAGTGCCCTCAGTCCAGTGACTCAAATCCGCTACTAGCCTGCGTGGCATCGTACCAATCTGCAACCCGAACGTTCGCGGCTTAATGTTCGCACAAGTTCAGTTGAGATCACCTCCGATCTAAGTTGTGTCAGGAACGACCGCCCGGTCCTCTAGCAGGCTGTTGAAAAGCGCCCCGTCATGACGACCGAAGCTATGTTCAGGAGACTTGCGCGTGCAATTTCCCGCTGAATTACCGGTTTGCCGCGCTGTCCGCGCGGGGC